>JABXJW010000010.1 GCA_013375395.1 Desulfobacterales bacterium | reverse complement strand
TGCATCCGGTGAGCCTGACAAAAACGCAGGGACGACCGGCATATGAGGATTCCCCCTGGATGCTGTAAAAGATCTCGTTTACTTTCAAGGCCTCCTATTCCTCCCAATAAAAAGCGCCTGCGCCAGGGGTTTCCGACACTTTGACCCTGGAAACCTTCACTGCTCTCGAATTAAGCTTCCTGCTCAATTCCTGATACAGAAACATTGCAATGTTTTCAGATGTTGGATTCACTTTTTTGAAAGGTGTAAGGTCGTTGAGGTTGAAATGATCCAGACCTTGGAGGACGCTTCTGACGGCCTTTTTGATATCCCTGAAATCGATGCCCATGCCGATCTCATCGAGTTCCTTGCACCTGACAAAGACCTCCACGGCCCAGTTGTGCCCGTGTGTGCGGGCACAATCGCCTGGGTAACCCTTGAGAGAATGGGCGGCTGAGAAATGGGTCTTTACGTACACTTCAAAAACGCCGGGCATATCCGAATTGTCTCCTTATGAAAAACCATCCAAAGATAAAGCCATGCCATAGTTGGGACAAAGGGGATTTTGTGAAAACTATCATCAAATCAGAGTGTTGGTCAAGGTTATTCCCGGAGTATCGTTGTTAGTTTCATATCTTGAAATTCTTGAGATTTGTGGCACATTCCAGCCTTTGCCGAAGCAGATTAGATAGGAATGATTGAAGAAATCAAAATCAATTTGTCCTGTGTCAAGGTCCTACGTACTTGCGTACATCGGTCGAAATTGCGGGCCACAACGTGGGACAAGGGTGGGGAAAGAGTCAAGAGCAGATTTGACCCCCTTTCCTTTTCTTTGAAATAGCAGACGATGTGCCACCGTCAGGTGGAGCACCGGGCTCTGCCCCTCTGTCTGCCTGCTCGAACGATGGCCACGATTTCTTGAGTCGAGATATCTGCCTTAATAGAGGGAACGTCCAAAGGTGAGGAGGGGACCTGTTCTGGAACCAACGCGAAAGTCCGTCCGTCTTTCCGCCGAATCAGGACCTTGCCCGTTGATTCAGCCTGTTCCAAGACCCTCGCAAGCTTCTGCCGAGCTTCTGAATACGTGTAAACCTGCATTTCAAACCTCCCACGTGGCGACGTTGAGATTTTTTGCGGCAGTCTTTAACTTTCGATCCAACGTCAGTAATGGGGCTTTGTGCCTAATAGCACAGTCCAAGAAATAAGCATCGTATGCGTACATGTTGGTTTGGTGGGCGAGTTTCAAAGCATGGGCAAAGTCTGGCTTGGCGTACCGAACCGGGATGCTTTCGAAAATCGTAAGTCCCTTGTGGGCTTCTTTAAATGTCAACCGGTCCTGCTTCAACATTGAGGAGAAGGCGTTGCCCACCTCCCAAGGGATCGAACCAGGGCCGACGAGCGTATTGCCAGCAGTCAACTCTACAATCCGGTCTCGTTCGGGCTCACCAACAATGACTGCGACCAAGGCTGAAATATCAATCACAACATCCATGACCACCTCCAAAAGTCATATAATTGACAATTGTACAATACCAATTTGATTTGTCAAGGGGTAGAACGTGTTCTGAATATTCTATAAAGCGAAAGCGCGATGTATGAATAATCAGTCGGTGGGGCTGTGTGCGCCGTAAAGGGACACTGCCAGGACTCAAGACCATGGTCCATAGGGTATTCAATTGGTATTTCAGGTGTGGCCACAAAGGATTTGGAGTCAGTTAGGAAATTAGGTCTTTGAAAATACGGTTCAGAACTCGCGAATCACCTGCCCGTTCGCCAAGCTTGCGAGGCAGGCGGGACGCTTCAGATTTTCGGTGAACTCTGAACTCTGAACCTGTGAACGCATACTCAGACAGTTACCCGGTTCAAAATTTGATTGTCATTGCAGCTCCCTCGAATCCGATTGTTTCGTAAGGCTAGAATGATACTTATATTATTGTATTATATGACGAACTCATATTGTATGTGAAGCAGTTTGTCAAGGTTTAAGGGTCGAAAATGGTTGACAAAAACGAGGCTGGTTGCAATATAAAACCTCCTGTGAAATGAATATACTGCTATAGGATAAGTTGGTAGATCATTATGCTGGATAAATTCCGCAATTACCTCTTGAGCAGAGCCGGCATCCACAATAGGCATGCGCCTCATCATCTCTGTGATCTCTGAGAACTCGAGCGACCAAAGGGAGCGGGCGAGAGGTTAGAGGTTGTTAACATGATCCTGTCGTTTCATCCGAATATTGTTGCAGATGAGAACATCATTTGCGCGGGCAGGTTGCCGAATGATGAGGACCGGGCCGCAATCTGCCGGGCGCAGGCCGTTATTGTTTCCCAAGGATGCAGTGAGGCGCTTTACAGGATGTGCCGCAAGCATTGCGCCCAGGTTTTTCCCAACTATGATGCCCGCTTCGACTATCCGGGCAAACTCGGCCAGGCCCGGCTGTTCAAAGAAATGGGTGTGCCCTTTCCCGTGACCCATACTTTTGAGACAGTCTCTTCCTACCATGAACAATATGGAGAAAAAGCCCTGATGTGTCCACTTGCCTTTCCTTGTGTGCTCAAGTTTGACTGGGGCGGGGAGGGCGAAGAGGTCTTTTTGCTGAAAAGCGCCGAGGACCTGGAGCAGGCACTGTCAAAGGCGGCCGCCGCAGAACAAAGCGGGCAAAAAGGTTTTTTGCTTCAGAAATATGTTCTTTCCGGCGGGCGGAGTATGCGGGTTGCAGTGATCGGAGATCGATTTTTCAGCTACTGGCGCGTGCAGCAAGATCCGACGGCTTTTTTCACGGGAATAAAGGCCGGTGCCGTGATTGATCGCGACAAAGCCCCGAAGCTTCAGCAGGCAGGCAGGGCCGCGGTGCTCGATTTTTGCTCAAAGACCGGCATCAACCTTGCCGGTTTCGACCTTCTCTTTCCGGAAGACAAAATGGAGCCTGCCCCGCTTTTTCTGGAGATTAATTATTTTTTTGGAAGACGCGGATTGGGAGGTTCTTTTAAATATTATGGGCTGGTGGAAAAAGCGGTCATGGCGTGGCTAGGCAATCTCGGGTTAAGCCTTTGATTTGAGCCTGTTCATTTTGGTGTAAGTGTTTACCGCAAAAATGGAAAACAAAAACATAAACTCATCTGTCTTTGCGCCTCTGCGGTGAACGATTACGTCTTGGTTTTGCAGTCATATGTCTAGCCTTGGACGGCGGTGACGGCTTGGTGCGGCGTGAAGGCAGACTCTTGCGCCTCAGGCGAGGCGGCTTTGCCAGGTCTTCTTCGTACAAATCCTCCCGAGCCCAGTTCGCCTTTATCTTTTCTCCGATCAACTTTTCCACGGTATCCAGATAGTAGACATATGTCTCGCAGGCAAGCATGATTGCCCTGCCGGTCTTGCCCGCTCGTCCTGTGCGCCCGATGCGGTGGACGTAGTCTTCCGGGTCTTGCGGTATGTCGTAGTTTATTACAATATCGATGTCTTCCACGTGAATGCCGCGGGAGGCGACATCCGTTGCCACCAATATCTTGATATTGCCGGCCTTAAACTGCTGCATGATTTGCAATCGCTTTTTTTGGGTAACCGTGCCGGTAATGCCAACTGCTGCATAACCGTTGCCCTTCAGCTTGCGTGTGAGCATCTCCACACCGGTGCGGGTATTGGCAAAGATAAGAATGCGGTTCGAACTCTCTTGCTTCAAAAGGCCGAGCAAAAGGTTTAACTTTCTTTCATTTCCTACATGGTACAAGCACTGGTCGATCTCTTCCAGTGTGATATTCTCGCGACTTAAGAAGACTTCTTGCGGATTGTTCATGTACTCATAAGCCAGTTCCATCACCCTGTAGGAAAGCGTGGCGGAAAATAGCATGGATTGCCGTTTGGTATAAGGAGGCATTCGTCTCAGAATGTAGCGCAGGTCCTTGACAAAGCCCATATCAAAGAGCCGATCTGCCTCATCGATGACCAGCATACTGATGCTCTTGGTTGAGAAGACCCCCTTTTTCATGTAGTCAATGAGGCGGCCTGGCGTGGCCACTACGATATCGGCGCCGCTGCGCAGTGCTTGTTCCTGCTTCACGTAGTCGATGCCGCCGAAGACAGGCAATACCTTAAAGTTGGTGTAGCGCCCCAGGAGCTTGGCGTCCTCGCATATTTGAACCGTCAGTTCGCGGGTTGGTGCAATGATCAAGGCGCGCGCGCCTGCATGTCTTGGTTTGGTGCGCCTGATGAGACGATCGAAGACGGTTATCAGAAACGTTGCCGTCTTGCCTGTTCCGGTCTGGGCCTGAGCGGCGATATCGCCCCCTTTCAGGGTGACTGGAAGGCCGAGGGCCTGAATCGGCGTGCATTCTGTGAACCCCGCAGCCTTGATCCCCTCAAAGACCTCTCGTGGAAGGTCAAATTCGTCAAACAACATGTCTCTGATTTCTTTCATAATCTACCGTCTCGTAAATTCTACAACTTATTGAAATTAGAGCCATTTAATAGCAACATATTTCTGCCATCCACATGGCCAATACTCCAATTGGCTTCCGGCTCGTAGAGCTTTCCGAGCCGTAGGGTCTACAAGCCGGAGACCTACAGCTCGGAGAGGGCGAAGCCCCTAAGTTCCACCTGGGAGTTTCAAGAAAAATCTCAGGTCCTGACGAGTGAAACATCCACCGCCCTAAAGGCCGGATGGGCTGCCTTACGACAGCACGGGAAGGGAAGAGGGCCGGTTGTATATTTTTGTGTGTTCCTCGGCATTCGGCTTGAATCATAAAAGAAATTCAGTCCAATTGCAAGCCCGGAGACACGACCCGGACACATGGCCGCAGCAGACGGGCTTTTTGCTTGAATTCAAAAGCGCGGTTCTTTAGAATTGAAACATCTTTCTATTAGGACAGCGGTTTTGGATCATTTCACGATTGAAATAGACGAAGCCTCGCTCAGCAGAGAGCGGCAAAAGGCACGGGAGTTGAGAAAGTCCCAGTGGTGGAAGCGAAGGCTGGCCCGCAGCCGTTGCCACTACTGCGGCAGGTCTTTTGCAGCCCGAGATCTCACCATGGATCACATTGTACCCCTGATCAGAGGCGGTAAATCGGCGAAAGGCAATGTGGTTCCCGCCTGCAAAGAGTGCAACAACAAGAAGAAGTATATGCTTCCTGTTGAGTGGGAAGAGTATCTTCGATCCCTTAGTGAAAGTGGCGCGCAATGACGTTCAGGGGGGCCTTGGCGGAGCAGGGTGTAAAGGCGAGGCTGACGGTTCCACGGCTGTTGATTCTCTGAAAGATCTCATCAATTTCAAAAGGAGGAATCCCTTTGCTTGTGTCCCAGTCAGCCGTCTGGACCTTCATGAGTATCTTGTTGGGATCATCAATGAGGCTGAGCAGAGTTTGCGTCATGCTGGAGATTTTTTCGTAAGTTGCTGCATCGGTCAGGCGCAGCTCCTTTTTCATCTGCCTGTGGTAGGCCATGATGGCAAAAAAATCGATGGGCAGCCTGGTTGCCTCGGGCAGGTGCTGAGACAACCACGCCAGGGCATTTTCCGGGTCGGTTACGGATTCGTACATGAAGTTCATGGCGATCTTGATCTCGGGGTTGACGGCCTTTGCCGCCTGAATCAATTCATTGGCAAAGTTCAAAAGCTTTTCATTCTTCCAGCGCGACCACGCCCAGAAGGTCTCTGAATAGCGAGACACTAGCCACCGGCCATTTGAGTCCCGAAATACCTTTTCGTATAAAGTCTGCGGATCGAGCACCCTTTCGGTTTCGCCCTGAAACAACGCAACCGCCCACGGGTTGAAATCCTCATTCTGGTACATGATCAGGTCATCCTGTATCAGTATGCCGTCAATGCCTGACCTGGCGATGTCCCGATACAGGCCTAAGAGTTTTTTCTCGACGACCTCATCAAAGATGCTCCACTTTTGAATGGGCTCAAAAGAGCGGCTTCCAATCCTATACGCTATGGCCACATGGGACTTGGGATCAGGCAGCGCCAGAGGGGTCTTGCGGGTCTCCATCCACGCAAAGACTTTCATGCCGTGACGGTGCCCGATAGAAACAACTCGTGCCAGAATCGGGTCCACCATGGGGGCGTGTGCGGTCTCAAAATAGACGCCTACCCGGTTTTGCGGCCGGGCAAACCTGTGGAACCCGTCGCCCGGATTCTGAAAGGCGCGAACAATGATGGTGTTGATGCCGGCGGCCTTAAGCTCCGTGACACGCTTTTCGACCTGTTCATAGTTGCGGCACTGGAAGACGGAAACCTGGGCCGCAAGCATACGCCGGCTCGATGTCAGGCCCTCTTTCTCAAGGGAAAACCTTGCATAGGCCGCCGAGCCGAAGACTTTCGCCTTGAATGGGGCTGTGGCGCTGAAATTCTGCCTTGCCAAAAAAAAGCCAATAGAAACTCCGAGTACAACCGCCAACGCAAGGAGAACTTTTTTGCGCGCCTGCCTTGTTTGAAAATGGATGAGCTCCATGAGGATTGGCTATTCCGTGAAAGCTCTCTTGTTCAAGAGCCTCCTTACCTATCGGCTTTTTTTGTCATTAACATGAGATCACATTTCATTTCCTCTATGACAAGCGGTTAGGGCTGTCAAGGAAATTCTACCATATATAGCATTGCGTGGCGTATCTATACCCAATATATAGGCCTTTTCCGTTTTGAGTTGAAATATGAAACCTTGTGTTCTATCAGGGCCCATGAGGATCGGAGGACTAGTCTTAGACAACCCCCTTATTCTGGCCCCGATGGCCGGGATTACCCAAGTCCCTTTTAGGAGGCTGGCCAGAGAGGCGGGATGTGCCATGGTTGTCACCGAGATGGTAAGCGCTGACGGTCTTGTCCGCGGCGGGCAAAAGACTGCAGAGCTTCTTCGTGGCCATCCTGCAGAGCGGCCCATTTCGGCCCAGATATTCGGGGCAGATCCGCAGATCATGAGAGAGGCGGCCCGGATAGTTCAGGACCAAGGCGTCGACCTCCTGGACATCAATCTCGGCTGTTCAGTCCGCAAGGTCATCAGGCGGGGGGCAGGTGCGGCATTGATGCGTGAGCCGCAAAGGCTTGAGGCGATTTTAAAGGCGGTTCGCGCTGCCGTTACCATTCCCTTGACCGTCAAGATGCGCTCGGGCTGGCATCCCTCGGGAGACCAGGCGGTGAAAGCAGCCCGCATGGCAGAAGACTGCGGCGTGGACGCTGTAGCCATCCATCCAAGGGTAGCCATTCAGGGGTTTGGGGGCAATGCCGATTGGTCATTGATCGCGCGGCTTAAAGAATCTGTCTCTATCCCGGTGGTTGGCAACGGCGATGTGCGCGGCCCGGATGACGTACTGATGATGAAACGGCAAACAGGGTGCGATGCGGTTATGATCGGACGTGCTTCGATCGGAAACCCATGGATCTTTGCCCAGGCCCTCGACCTGCTCCGCTCGAAACACCCCCAATCACCGGATCTGTCTACACGCCTTCAGGGAATCCTGCGTTACATCGACTATGCGGTTGGCCATTTTGGAGAAACTCAGGCGGTGCGCATGATGCGAAGCAGGTTGTGCTGGTTTGTCAAGGGGCTTCCAAGGTGCAGCCGCCTACGGGTCGCTATTTCTCGCTTAAAGTCCCGTCAGGAGATGGAGGACGGCGTGAGGGCTTATTTCGAAATGGTTGACAGTACAGGTTCGTAGACCTGCAGTATGAAATTGGGCGATTGAGGGATTAGAGATGCGGCAAATTCAATTCCTAAATTCCTCAATTCGCAATCCCTTAATTCCGGTTTATCCGTGTTAGGGCAGTGTTCGTGGACTACTGACATTCCATAAATAAGACAAGGGGAAGCAAAATGAACGGTCTCTTATTTATCGACGATGAGGAAGGGGTGCGACGCTCGGTGAAGCGGGCTCTCAAGAAGGAACCATACACCATCTACACGGCAGAAACCGGCGAGACCGGTATCGGCTTGGTTGAAAAATACCTCGCACAGATAGCCGTTGTTATTTCAGACTACAAGATGCCGGGGCTTGACGGCCTGGAAACCCTTACCCGGATAGCATCCATCAATCCCGAGATTACCAGAATACTCCTTACCGGCTACGCCACCATGGAAAGCGCCATTGACGCAACCAACGAGGGACTTGATGGGTTCCTCACAAAGCCCTTTGATAACATTGAGCTAAGGAATAAGATCCAAGACATTATGATCAGGAAGCGGCTCAGACAATTCATCTCTGAGCAGATATACGAAAAGATTAGGAGCGACCCCGCCGTCATGATGCCCAGAAAGCAAAAAGTGACGGTGCTGTTCAGCGACATCAGGGGGTTTACTGAAATGTCCCGGAAGGTTCCCCCGGAGGAGATTGCAGCATTCTTGAACCATCACTATTTCACCCCCCTGGGAGAAATCGCATATCAATACAACGGTACCGTTGACAAGCACATCGGCGATTGCATTATGGTGATCTACGGATCACCCATATCCTACGAGGACGATATTGTCAGGGCCATTGAATCGGCCATCGACATGCAGGAGACGAGTCGAGTAATCAGCGACAAGTTGCGTCAAAAAAACGGATTCAGCGTCAGAATAGGCATAGGTATTTGCACGGGCGAGGTGGTGACCGGGGTGTTCGGTTCGTTGAGAAAAAGGGAGTACACGGTCTTTGGCATGCCGGTCAATATTGCGGCCCGCCTGGAAAAACTGGCTAAGGGTGGGGAAATATTGGTGAGTGAAACCACATACAGTGAGGTGGCAGACCGGTTTATTGCCGAAAGGATGATACCTGACGTACCTGTCAAGGGATTGGGTGAGCCTATGCCTACTTATCGGATACTGGGAAAGGTTTGATTTAGGGTTTTAACTTGACGCAATTGCTCTTTTCAAGGTCGCTGCCGACTATTCCGATCGCCTCGGCCCGGTCCCACTGCACCCTTGTCACCTTGATTTCGCCCATCTTTGGGCCTGGAATCAAATAGATATGCCCCCCATGGCCTCGAATAGGCTCTCCCATTGCAAATACCTCCAATACATCCCCTTCGGCGAGGCCCACATCCTTTCCGGCCGTCAGTGTGAACGTGTTGCCTGAAGCATCGGTGATATAGCCCTTCCAAGACTCTTTGTACATGCGCCTGCAAAGCTTCTTGCCTATCTCAGGGATAGCCTTGCCAAGGAGCCGATTTATGATTTCATTGTCGTATTGACCTGTTTTCGTTGCATCATCCCTTTCATCTTCCGATAGCACAACTGTGCGCCGGATAGTATCATCAAAAAGAACCGACGCCGTTTCAACCTCGTATGCCCTCAGGCGCAAAGAGAGCCGGGCTGCCGGACACGTGTCTCTAAATCCCCAGATGCCGTGCTTTTCCGTTACAAGCTCAATTGGTCCAATCCTCTGCTCAAGAACGGCACAAAGGCCCTGGGTTCTGCCGAGCTTGGTCAGGGTCAACTTGTCGACATGGCCTGAAGCAAGACGAGGTATCTTCTCAATGGCCTTATAAGGGCTGCCAGGATCGAGGATGAACAAGCGGTCACAGCGCCTGCTGAGAAAAGTTTTCAGTTGGGTCCTTGCTGCCGTCTGAATGTGCTGGTCTCCGCAAGCCGGGTCGTTCACGGTAGGAAGGAATGCCATCTTCTTCCTCAAATTCCTGCCGTTGGCCATGATGTCGGCGGCAATCATTTCTGTTGTGGCACAGCCGGCGGCCAACAGGCAGGCTGCCAACAAGGTTCCTGTAACGGTGATGCCTTTCAAGTTGTTGCTTCCTCCATGTATTCTACTCGCACGGTGGTAGCGGCGCCCCCACGTGGCGTATAAGTTCCCGTGACCTCCATAAATTTGGGCTTTAAGGCCGAAAGCAAATCTTCCAGGATGCGATTTGCCGCGTGTTCATAAAAGATGCCGACATTGCGATATTGCAGCAGATAATACTTCAGTGACTTCAGCTCGACAATCTTGTCGCCCGGCACATAGCGAATCGTGATACACCCGAAGTCGGGAAGACCTGAAATAGGGCACACTGCGGTAAATTCAGGTTGATCGATCTCGATCTCGATATCCCTGTGTGTGCGATAGGCATAATCCAGCACTTCAAGCACGGATGGGTCCACCGTTTCAGGCTTTTCCAGTTCGGCCAGCAGTTTTTTCTGCATATCCGATATGTTCATTCCTGTTCCTTCTCCTTACACTTAAAGTATAGTTTTTCTTCAGTTCAGCTGCAATCCCGACAAAGGAATAATGGAATAGTGGAATGATGGGAAAAAGCGGAGCTAAGTTCATACTATTTTTTCTTTCGTGATTTCGTCCTTTCGTGATTTCGTGATTGTCTTGCCTTTTGCGCTGAGTTGTCCGCAGGCTGCGCCGATGTCGCCACCCTTGCTTTGCCTGATAATGGCTGTGTAGTGATCATCCGTGAGGACCTTTTGAAAGTCCAGGATTGCGGATTCCTCCGGCCTTGCGAAACTGCTTCCATCAAATGAATTGAATGGTATGAGGTTGATTTTGGCCCGCAACGGTCTCAAGAGCTTTGCCAGGCGCTTTGCAGCTTCGCGCCCGTCATTGACGCCGGCGATCAGTACATATTCGAACGTAATCATGCGGCGGGAGGGGAGCGGGAAACTCCGGCATGAAGAAAGGAGCATATCAATGGGATAAGTACCGTTGATAGGCATCAATTCGTTTCTGGTCTCGTTGTCCGCGGCATTGAGGGAAACGGCCAGGTTCGCCGTAATGTCCCGTCCCAGGTCATCTATCCGGGGGGCCAGTCCGGCAGTGGAAAGGGTTACGCGGCGATTTGAAAACTGAAGGCCGTTGTTGCTCGTGATGCTGCCGATGGCTTGCACAACATTGTCGTAATTGGCAAGTGGCTCCCCCATGCCCATGAAGACAATGTTGGTCAGCCGATCAGGGTCTGCCGGATCATCTTGGACGGCACACACCTGGTTTACAATTTCGGCAGGTTCCAGATTGCGCACAAAGCCCATGCGGCCTGTGAGGCAGAATTTGCATCCCATTGCGCATCCCACCTGGCTGGATACACATAGTGTCCGGTGCCCCCTTTCGGGAATTAACACGCTTTCTATATGATGGCCGTCCTTGAGGCGGAAAAGGTATTTTTTTGAGCCGTCTGCCGAAGCCCGGACCCGTATCGGCTCAAGTCGGCTTATAGTGAGTTCGCTTGACAGCAGACGTCTCAAATCCTTGGAAAGGTCCGTCATCTGCGAAAAGGAACGGACGTTTCGATGGTATATCCATCTGAGGATCTGGCCTGCCCGATAAGCCGAGACGTTGTGGCGGCCAAGCCTACGCGCGAGGACCTCTTCGCTAAAGTTTTTTGTATCGAGTTGCACTGACATGGTGCGAACCTGGCGATTTTTCAACATTTTTGCGCAAAAATGTATTTTGATATAGAAATTGTTGGACAATAATGATAAAGTAATAAATAATATTATGTTTACACATTGCTAGGAAATCGGCTGGGAAATCGTTATGTTCGAAAAACTGACCGACAAACTGAACCTCACGTTCAAGAAACTCAAGGGCCATGGCAAGTTAACAGAGAAAAACATTGATGCCGGGCTCAAAGAGGTGCGCATAGCTCTTCTTGAGGCCGATGTCCACTACAAAGTGGTAAAGCAACTCCTTGCCGCAATCAGGGAGCGTGCCGTCGGCCAGGAGGTCTTGGCTAGTCTGACACCGGGACAGCAGGTTGTCAAGATCGTCAACGAGGAGCTTACCGGGCTCATGGGGAGCAGGCACGAAGGGCTGCGCCTGATCGGCAGACGTGCTCCGGTCATGCTGGTAGGACTGCAGGGTTCGGGCAAGACCACGACAGCCGGCAAGCTGGCCAAATTCCTGGCCGGTCAAAACCGAAGACCTTATCTGGTGCCGGCCGATCCGTATCGCCCGGCAGCCATTGATCAGCTGAAGATGCTCGGAGAGCAACTGGGAGCCGGGGTCTTTCCATCTACCCCGGACATGGATCCGGTGGATATCTGCCGTCAAGCCGTCAGTAGGGCGGCCCTGGACGGATTTGATGCCATTTTGATCGATACGGCTGGCCGCCTCCACATTGATGAGGCCCTGATGGAAGAACTCAAGCGCATAAAGGAAGCCGTGCAGCCATCTGATATCCTCCTTGTTGCCGATGCGATGACCGGACAGGATGCAGTCAATATGGCCGATGCCTTTAATGATGTCCTTGATATTGACGGCGTCATTCTCACCAAGATGGATGGGGATGCCAGAGGCGGGGCGGCCATCTCTATCAGGGCAATTACATCAAAACCGATCAAGTTCGTGGGTGTGGGTGAAAAATTGGACGCTTTGGAACCCTTCCACCCGGACCGTATGGCATCCAGGATCCTGGGCATGGGTGACATACTTTCGCTGATTGAGAAGGCGCAGAGCGCTGTTGACGAGAAGAAGGCTCGTGAGCTGGAAAAGAAACTCCGCAAGAACCAATTCACCCTGGAAGACTTTCGTGATCAACTGGTCCAGGTCAGAAAGATGGGCTCTCTGGAGGAGATTTTGGGCATGATCCCCGGGATGGGCAAGCTGAAAAAAATGAAGCAGTTCAGCGTTGATGAGAGGGAATTGGTGCACATCACGGCGATCATCGACTCCATGACGGTTGAGGAGCGGCGTAAACACAGTATTGTCAACGCAAGTCGGCGCAAGCGGATCGCCGCAGGGAGTGGGACCTCGGTCCAGGAGGTCAACCAACTGTTGAAAAATTACGTTCAAGTGGAAAAGATGATTAAGAAATTAAACAAAGGTGGCCCTCGTGGCTTTGGGCAGGGGATGCTGCCGTTTTAAGGAGGAACGGGGATCGAATGTTTGTCAAGATTAGACTGGCCAGATATGGCGCAAAGAAAAAACCGTTTTACCGCATCGTGGTGGCTTCGACCGAGGCCCCGCGGGATGGAAAGTTTCTCGAACTCGTCGGGACCTATGATCCGCTCAAGAATCCCGCAGCCATCAGTTTGAAGCAAGATCGGATCAAGGCGTGGATCGAAAAAGGGGCCATCCCGACTGCAACAGTGAGGAGCTTGTTAAAAAAGGAGGGTTTTTTTTCAAAAACAGCGAATGCTTGAGGCTGTCTTTCAGAACCAGTTTACCCTTGTTGGCATCTGATGACGTTGGTTTTTTCTTTTAATGCTGGGAGGAGGTCGCGAGATGAAGGATCTGATCAAGTATATTGCCCAAGCGCTGGTAGATCATCCGGAGGAAGTAAATGTCTCTGAAGTGGAAGGCGAGCAGACTTCGGTCATTGAACTGAAAGTGGCCAAAGATGACCTCGGAAAAGTCATCGGCAAACAGGGCCGCACAGCACGTGCCATACGTACTATTCTGGGCGCTGCTTCCGCCAAAGTCAAAAAAAGGTCTGTGCTTGAGATCATCGAGTAGCATGTCATGCGTGAGGATGCCCTCCTTCCCATAGGCAAAATTGTGGGCACCCACGGCACCAAGGGCTACCTCAAAGTATATTCATACGCTGAATCTGTTGATTCGTTTGCAGTTGGCAAGGAACTGACCCTCAGCCGGGAAGGGGAGCCGGTTGCCACGTTTCGGATAGAGTCTGCCCGTGTGCACAAGCGCATCATACTCCTTGTCCTTGAAGGTATAGCATCGATTGGGGCCGCAAAAGAGTGGGTAGGATGCGAAATCTGCATTGACAATGCCTCCCTGCCTCAACCTGAAGAGGGTAGCTACTACTGGCACCAGATCATCGGTCTGGAAGTCTTTACCGTGGACAACCGACGTCTTGGGCGAGTTGCGGAGATTTTTCCTACGGGGAGCAACGACGTCTACGTTGTGCGCGAGGGCAAAAGGGAGGTGTTGATTCCGGCGATCGATTCTGTTGTGGTCGATATTGATCTGGAACACAATTTCTTGAGAGTCGACCTTCCTGAGGGGCTGGAAGATTGATGCTTTGAGCTCCTGCGCTGGCCTAAAGCGAAGATTGGACACTGCGCAATTTTTTGAAAAAGTTTCAGCTCTGAGAATGGATTTTACTGTCCTTACGTTATTTCCTGAGATGTTTTCCGCCCTGCTGGTGGGAGGCATCATCAAGCGGGCTGTTGAAAGCCGGCGCATATCGATCGAAGCGATTGATATCAGAGACTTTGCCACAGACCGCCACGGCATAGTGGATGACCGACCCTACGGGGGCGGTTGCGGCATGGTGATGAAACCAGAACCCCTGGCAGGGGCCATTCGGCATGCCAAAAAAAGGCACCCCGAGGCGTACACGCTCATGCTCACCCCACAGGGCCGTCTGTTTGATCAAGCACTGGCCCGAGAACTGCCGGGATATGCCGGACTCATCTTGATCTGTGGCCGTTATGAAGGCGTTGATGAACGGATTTCTCAAGATCTGGTAGATGGGGAGCTTTCCATCGGAGATTATGTGCTAACCGGCGGCGAACTTGCCGCCATGGTTGTCATCGACGCGGTAACACGACTGATTCCCGGTGCATTGGGAGGAGAGCAGTCTGCCGAGGAGGACTCCTTTTCAACCGGCTTGCTGGAGTATCCGCAGTACACGCGGCCTAGATCTTTTGAGGGGGTCCATGTGCCGGACGTTTTGCTCTCCGGCGACCACGGGGCAATCAGTCGGTGGAGGCGACAGGCTTCACTGATTCGAACGCTCCTAAAAAGGCCCGACTTGCTGTTGGGCCAGCCCCTGAGGCCGGGCGACATGGAGTTTCTGGAAAAGCTCCGGCAACATATAGAAACCATTATAGAAAAGCATTCGACAGCGTCTTGACAGGTTCAGTCAACCTTTACTTGGCCCTTATACACTCTCCGGTGCAGAACAAGAACGGTGAGGTGATTGCCTCTGCGGTCAGCAACCTCGATTTGCACGATATATCAAGAGCGGCCAAGACCTACGGTGTGCAAGCATTCTACGTGGTGACCCCACTGGAAGACCAGCGTGAGCTTGTTCGAGAGATTATCTCCCACTGGACCGAGGGGGCTGGGGCAAAATACAATCCTGACCGCAAGGACGCTTTGGAACTGATCAGAGCGGTGGACTCTGTCGATGCTGCAATGGATGAGATTTCCGGAAACGGACGGAGCAGACCGGCCACAGTCGCCACTGATGCGCGGTCGCACCCGGACAACATCGGTTATGCGGCGTTGTCTAGGATGTTGGAGGCCGAGCGTCCCCATTTGCTCATGTTCGGCACAGCGTGGGGATTGACACGAGAGTTTATTGAAACGGCCGACTACGTGCTTTCCCCTATCATGGGCCCCACAGGTTACAACCACCTGTCGGTACGGTCGGCCGCTGCCATTATCCTTGACAGGCTTTTGGGTAACAGATAGACAACTAAGTGCCTAAAGTGAGCTAAAGTGAGCTAAGGTGCCTAAAGTTAAAGGAATAAAGGCCATCTTCAAGCTTGCTCAACTCCTTAACTTTAGTTCACTCTAGGCACTTTAGACATTTTAGCTCACTTCGATTGGAGGAAGATATGGAAGCGATAAGAGCGATTGAAAAGGAGCAGCTCCGGTTCGACCTGCCACATTTCAAGGCGGGTGATACGGTAAAGGTTTCCGTCAAGATCAAAGAAGGGGACAAAGCGCGGATTCAGGTTTTCAAAGGGGTTGTCATCAGGAAACGCAGAGGCGCCACCAATGCCACATTTACTGTAAGGAAGATCTCTTATGGGATCGGGGTGGAGCGCATATTCCCCTTGCACTCTCCGAGTATTGACAAGATCGAGGTTGTATCTCGTGGTCGTGTCCGTCGCTCTCGCCTGTATTACCTGAGAAAGCTGAGGGGCAAATCGGCCAGAATCAAGGAGCTGCGGCCTCATTAGTGGTCAAGATACAGTCGTATCGTCTAATGGTTACGGTTGCGCAACTCGTTTCGGAGGTCGGTTTGCGTCAAACGGTTTTAGAAAACCACGCAACCCATAGACGATACCCGTTCTTTCACGAACCTCAATTTGTGGCCGTGTTAGGTATAAGCAGAGCCAGATTCTTTCGGGTGGTAAACCGTGCACCCTAATCCTGAGCAGTTTGAGAAAAAGATCCGAAAAGCTGGATTCTCAAGGGTCGCCGGCATCGATGAGGCCGGAAGGGGCACGCTGGCCGGTCCTGTGGTGGCTGCTGCCGTCATACTCCCGAAAAAGGTGAGTCTTGACCGCCTTGACGATTCCAAGCGATTAAGCCCGGCAATGCGAGAAGCCCTTTTCGGGGCGATTTATAAGCAGGCGATTTCAATAGGGATAGGCATTGTTGACCCTGTAGAGATAGACCGTATCAATATCCTCAAGGCTTCTCTCCTTTCCATGCAAATGGCTGTGGACAATCTTCGACCCACTCCGGACTACTTGTTGGTTGACGGTACATTTCGCATTAGATCTCCCTTGCCGCAACAGGCCGTCAAGCATGGCGACATGCGATGTGGCTCCATTGCCGCAGCATCCATTGTTGCAAAAGTGACCCGGGATCGACTCATGGCGCTTTATGACGAGGAGTTTCCGGAGTTCGGCTTCGGTAGACACAAGGGGTACGGCACACAAGCACACCGTGCAGCTATTCGCACTTTTGGTTGCTGCCCGATTCACCGAAAAACCTTCCGGGGCGTCAGAGAATACATTAAGCTGAAAGCTGAAAGCTCAAAGCTCAAAGCTCAAAGGAAAAAGAAGGATCAACCTGCCTGACCTTTGACCTTCAACAAAACTGGGCAAGAGACAAGGTTTTGTAAGACACCCGATTCTGACAAGATCGCAGGAAGACATGTTTGGGTTTAGAAAGAGACGCAGACCGGAAGATGTCGGGACCGACCAACGGCGCCACGTGGGGGAGGGCGGGGAGTCCGTTGCCGTTAAGGTCTTAAAGAAAAATGGATATAAGATTTTGGAACAAAACTATCGCTCAAAGCTGGGCGAGATCGATATCATTGCCACAGAGGGGGGTGCGCTGGCCTTCGTGGAGGTAAAGGCCCGGCGAACAGACCGGTTTGGGGATCCAAAGCTGGCTGTCACACCTAACAAAAAGCGCAAGATATCTATGGTTGCCCTTGAATACCTGAAGAAAACAGGACAAATCGACAAGAAAGCCCGTTTTGACGTTGTGGCAGTCCGCCTGCTGCCGGGCCAACCGGATGTCGAAATCATCAAAAATGCCTTCGAGCTTGCCTACTGAAAGCCCCGGTCGAAGATCCCTGGCTTCATCTGGGACACTCTATGTAGTGGCCACGCCTATCGGCCACATGGAAGACATAACGCTTAGGGCTATCCGCACCCTGAAGGAAGTGGACCTGATTGCCGCCGAGGACACACGGCACACCCGCAAACTCCTTACACGTTATGAAGTTCCCACGCCGCTTGTCTCCTATCATGACCACAATAAGGAGAAGCGCACCCCTGAACTGCTGGCCAAGCTCAAGGCCGGTGCCTGTATCGCCCTTGTCACTGATGCGGGCACTCCTTCCATATCAGATCCGGGCCATTATCTTGTGCGGGAGGCTGTCGGACAGGCTGTTCCGGTTGTGCCGATCCCCGGGGCCTCTGCCATGGTTGCCGCATTGAGCGTGTCCGGGCTTCCCACTGACAGCTTTGTCTTCATCGGCTTTGTTCCCAGGAAGCCTGCCAAGCGCAAGCGGTTGCTGCATCAGCTAAAAGGACAACCCCGCACACTTATCTTTTATGAATCTCCAAAAAGGCTCATCGGGCTGATGGAGGAAATCGTCCGGGTGATGAAAGACCGGGAGGCTATAATGGCAAGGGAACTGACCAAACTGCACGAGGAGATTCTAAGGGGGCCGCTGAGCAAGATGGTAAAAGAGATCTCGGAGCGACCTCCCCTCAGGGGCGAGTGCACGCTCCTTGTGGCAGGCTGCGAAGTGGAAGCAGAAATCGACCGGGAAGCCCTCACGGGCTACCTCGGGGAGCTTCGTCGCGACAAAGGTCGTCCCTTGTCTGAGCTGGTAAAGGAGGTGGCCAAGGAATACGGCCTGTCCAAAAAAGTCGTTTATGAGGAGGCATTGAAACTTGAAAAAGAAGTCTAGTGCCCCATGCACTAAATACAACCCATCCATTATTCTGTTGACCCGTCCACAAGATCCTCATTATTAAATAGCAACGAAGGGTTGCGCACAACATCCTTTTTAGGATATTATACATTTTTTGCCGTGGGAGTACGTAGGGAGGAAACTCCATGCCTATCTATGAGTTTTATTGTGAAGACTGCAACACCATATTCAACTTCTTTTCGAGGTCCGTCAACACCACAAAGAGGCCGCTTTGCCCCAAGTGCAAACAAAAAAAACTGAAAAGACAGATGTCCACTTTCGCCAGGCTTACGGGGGCAAAAGAAGAAGGCGATATGGGTGATCTTCCCATAAATGAGGCCAACATGGAAAGGGCCATGAATCTGTTGGCGCGTGAGGCAGACGGCATAAACGAGGATGATCCGCGCCAGGCTGCAAACTTGATGCGGAAGTTTTCAGATATAACGGGCCTTAATCTTGGGCCTGGCATGGAGGAGGCCCTGAAGCGAATGGAAGCCAGCGAAGATCCTGAACAGCTTGAAGCTGAAATGGGCGATCTCATCGAAGATGAAGAACCGTTCATATTGGATCAAAAAAAGGTCAGGGGCGTGAAGCGCTCCAGGCCGCATCGTGATGAAAGGTTGTATGAGCTTTGAACGAGTTTCCTGAAACGTTCCATCGAGGATACTTCCCATGACAACAGAACTGGTTGTCTTGAAAACTACTGACATTGACCGGCTCCTTACGCGGGTGGCCCAGGAGATCGTAGACAGGCACAGAGGGGCGGAAAACCTGTTGCTTATCGGCATTCGGACCGGGGGGGTCTTTTTAGCGGATCGGATAAAGGCTAAGATCCTTTCCATTGAAGGCGCCGATATCCCCAGAGGCGATCTGGACATCACCCTTTACAGGGACGATTGGACCCGCATCAGTCATCAGCCCATTGTGCAGAAGACGGAGCTGCCCTTTTCTCTGGACGGCAAACAGGTGATCCTGGTCGACGACGTACTTTTTACCGGTCGCACTGTCCGTGCGGCCATGGACGCCCTGATCGATTTCGGCCGTCCTGATCGTATCGAGCTGGCCGTTCTGGTTGACCGGGGGCACCGCGAACTGCCGATCGAGGCAAACTATGTGGGCAAGTACATTGAAACAATCCATGATACAATGGTCAACGTCTACCTCAAAGAAAATGCGGGACGTGATGAAGTGGCTGTGACTGCAACATGAGATCCGGTATTCAGCTCAAAGACGCCTTTAAGGCGCACACATACGAACTTGACAAGCTCATTTCACCCCAGGAGACGATTGGGCTGGTTCGGGAAAGACTCGGCAAGGCAGGGCTCGATCTTCTAAACCGGACCGTTCGAATCGATACTGGCCGTCTTGATATTCCGGTCTATATCAGTCTGTGTGGGGAAGAGGCCGTGCGGACTATAGGCACAAAGAAGCAGATGGGCAAGGGCGGCACGCCGGAGCAGGCTGAGGCAAGCGCCCTGATGGAATTGGTGGAGCGGTACAGTTTTTTTTGGTTCATAAAGCATGGGCGTTTTGCCGAGGACTCGTATCTGAGCCTGAAAGATCAGGCAATCCCCTTTGAGTGTATTCCGCTTTCGGTCCACGATCCGGACCCTGCCAACCATAAGAATCGACTATGTTTTGAGGACCTCCCATTGGCCTGGACGTGGGCTCTGGATGTGACCCGCAAAAGGGATGTCATGGTCCCGATCCACTGGTTCTATTTGATTCATGAATATAATGGACCTGCTGCCGGAAATTCCTTGGAAGAGGCCGTTGTTCAAGGGCTCTGCGAGGTAATGGAACGCCATGTGTCTTCGATAATCAGTCATGAAAAGCAGCAGACTCCCGGCATTGACCCAGAGTCCATACGGGATCCGGTTGGCCGGGAACTGCTTGGAAAGTTTGTCCGAAACGGGATCGAGGTATATCTGAAGGATTTTTCCCTCAACACAGGAATTCCCACGGTGGGGGTCCTGGCCTTTGATCCGTCTACATTCCCGGACTCAAGCGAGATAATATTTACGGCCGGCACTGCAACGAGCCCGGAAAAGTCGGTTATTCGCGCACTTACCGAGATCGCACAACTGGCAGGTGAGTTTCAGAACAAGACAACCTACCGGCCTACCTTGCCCAAGTTTAAGCGACTAGAAGAGGCCGCCTATATCGCACATGAAGATCATATTGTGAATCTTTCCTCTCTGCCGGATGTTTCAGACGGTAATCTTTACCAAGAAGTCCAGTTGTGCGCCGCCGCACTCGGTAAAATCGGCCTTGATGTATTCGTGGTTGACATCACCCATCCAAAGATCGGGCTGCCGGCCGTCTATACCATCGTGCCGGGCGCGCACTTTAGAGATCGAACCAGAGACAATAGTGTTTGCTATCATGCGGCAAGGCTGGTCGGCCAAATCGCCGATGAGAACCGGGCGGTGGCCGAGATGGAACGGATGGCCGGGCTGTTTCCGGATCGTTACGAAGTGCGCTTCTTCTTGGGTTATGCCTATGAGAGAAAGGGGGTGCCGCAAAAGGCCCTGTCACACTTTAGGGCGGCGCTGAACATGGGGCCAAGGCGCACAGACCTTGCAAGCATCCACTGTCACGTAGCGATTGGGTATAGAGATCAGGGGCTATACGAGAAGGCCGTCGAGTCCCTTGAGATGGGCCGAGAGCATGACTGCAACCTAAAAGAGATCTACCAGCAATTAGGGTTTTGTTATTTTAAACTCGGGGCACATATGAAAGCCATCGAGCAGTTTGAAAAGGCCATTGAGATTGATCCGGGTTCTGCCATCGATTATGCGAATATTGGGGCAAATCTGAAGGCCATGGGGCACACGCAGGCTGCCGTTCCCATGTATGAAATGGCGTTGGAACTCGATCCGGGCTTAGAATTTGCCCGCGAACACTTGAAGGAACTCAGGTGCACGTAAAGGGAGGCCGACTTTTTCTTTTTTCATATTGACAAGAATTGTTTTTTCATGTATATAGATTCCCGCAAAATTGCGCCAAGGTTATTTGGATTAATAAGTATTAACCCAACGAAAGGAGGGCATTGGCATGCCAAGTGTTGAGTTTCAGGGCAAAACCTTTAACGTGGACGAAGACGGTTTCATTGATGACTTCTCAAATTGGTCTCCAGAGTGGGTTCAATATGTGAAGGGAACTGAGGGGATTGAAGAGCTTAACGACGAGCACTGGAAGTGCATCACCTTCTTACAGGAGTATTACAAGAAGAACGGTATTGCTCCTATGGTAAGAGTTTTTTCCAAGGTGACCGGCTTCAAGCTGAAACACATCTATGAGCTGTTTCCTTCTGGCCCAGGCAAAGGTGCATGCAAGATGGCGGGTCTTCCCAAGCCGACCGGATGTGTCTAAGAAAGAAGTTCTGATTTTGCAGGACAATTCGGACGCCCGAAAAAGAGGCTTTACCACCTGTAAAGCCTCTTTTTTTATTTCAAGACGCCATGAACAGGACCCTTACGGTTAAAACCGGCTCCAAAACCGAATTCATAGACATCACAGCAGACATAGAAAAAGCCGTCCAATCGGAAAGAGTTGACGATGGGGTGTGCTTCCTCTTTGTTCCTCACACCACAGCGGCTGTGACCATCAACGAGCATGCCGATACGAGCGTAAAGTCGGATATCCTCATGGTCCTGAATAAGATCGTTCCATGGAAGGATGCCTACCGCCACCTTGAGGGGAATTCACCCGCCCACATCAAGGCGAGCATTATCGGACCTTCAGAGATCATAGCTGTGGAGGGCGGGCGACTTAAACTGGGGACGTGGCAGGGCGTATTTTTTTGCGAGTTTGACGGCCCACGAACAAGAAAGATTTATATGAGGTTGCTGTAAGTAGACGAGGCCTTAGTTTTAGAATTAGTGTTTTTCTGGCAGATTTTTTTGTATTCAATTTAAAGTGAGCTAAAGTGAACTAGAGTGCCTAAAGTGAGCTAAAGTTGTGGAACTTGCCTTCGGCAAGAACAATTATAAAATAGGCAAGACACCTTAACTTTAGGCACTTTCAACTTTAGTTCACTTTAGGCACTTGTTTGAGTCAGATTTGACTTGATTTTACAAGACTTAACCATCCTTGTTTGGTTCCGGCCCGTCCGCCATCGGCTACGCCCCCGCCTGCCAATGCCTGGCACTGGCGGGCAGGTCAGGCGAATGCCGGGCGGGCTTGTCCGGGTTGGGGGATAGCGGTTAGGAATGGATGATACCGACAGAGCCATATTGAACCGGATACAATCGGACTTTCCAATCACCTCTCGCCCGTATCTGGCTGTTGCCCAGGAATTCGGTTTGGAGGAAGATGAGGTCATCAAGCGTATAAGTCACCTGAAGGAAAGAGGGATTATCAGGCGCATAGGAGCGAATTTCGTGCCGGGCCGCCTTGGATTTATCAGTACACTCTGCGCCGCCCGTGTTCCACAGGAAAAACTTGTTCAATTTTCAGAGGTTGTTAATCGCTACCCGGGTGTCACCCATAACTATCGCCGTGATCATGACTTCAATATCTGGTTTACCTTTATTGCGGAATCCATGGAAGAGATAGATGCCTATTTGAAAGAGATCGCCTTGGAAACGGGGGTTGTCGATATACTTAACCTTCCTGCCACCAAAGTTTACAAGATCAAAGCATACTTTGAGCTGTAGTCCCCTGGTTATGAAATTTGGTGTTTTTTCTGACAGAAATTTTTGGCCTGCCTGCCACTGCGAGGCCCGTTTGGCATTCGCCTGAGGCAGAGCCGACCCGCCTGCCACTGCGATGCACGAGCGGGCAGGTGGCGGACGGGCACGAGCGGGCAGTCCATGTTCTCAAGCTGTTTGAACTTAACTGGCGAAGTGCCAAGGGCTAAAGGCTGAGGGTTTTGGCTCTTTACCCTTCGCCTTATACCTGGTTTTTGGTTCCCGCTTCTCCGGGCTATGATCGAATGAATGATCTTTGTGTTGCAGCGGTCGTGATGCGATCCGTGGTGGGTGGAACATCAGAAAACCTCGAACGCATGAAAGCCTGGGTTGAGGAGGCAGCTTCGATGGGGGCGGACTTGGTCTGCTTTCCGGAGCTAAACCTTACAGGATACAGCGCGCGTGATAGTATCCGCTCAGTGGCTGAACTAATACCTGGTGTGGCAACTGATGCCGTAGTACGCATGGCCCGGGACAGTGGGATTCTTATCCTGGCCGGGCTGGCGGAAAAGGATGATAGGGGAAGGATATTCGCCAGCCACCTTGTGGCGAGCCCGGAAGGGCTTTGCGGTGTTTACCGAAAGTGTCACCTCAGTCCGTTTGAACAGTCAGTCTATTGTGGTGGTGACAGCCTGCCGGTGTTTAATTTCAAAGGGGCCACCTTTGGCGTTGAACTCTGCTATGACACCCATTTCCCGGAACTGAGCACACTGTTTGCCCTTAAGGGAGCAGAGATCCTCTTTTGTCCCCATGCCTCCCCCCGCGGCACACCTGAACAGAAACAGAGCAACTGGCTGCGCCACTTGCCTGCCAGGGCATACGACAACGGCGTTTTCGTGGTAGCATGTAATCAGACAGGCATCAACACCGAAGGGCTGGAGTTTCCCGGCCTGGCCCTGGTACTGAACCCTTTGGGAGAAGTGATAGCTGAGCATGCAAACGGAGAAGAGGCGGTGCTTCTTGCAAATCTGACGGCAGCAGAGCTTTCCCATGTGCGGGAGAATAAAATGCGGTATTTTCTTCCTAACCGACGGCCTGGATTGTACGAAGGATTGATGAAAAGCAGGCCTGCCGCACGGCCCGGTGAAAAAAAGATAGATTTTCTTGACATTAGAATCGATGATATGATATAAAAATATCATAGTTTTTGCAGTAGCTTTATAGTTTTTTGAGCCCTACACCTTCGGGTGAGGTGAAGTAGTGGTTTGGGATAGGAGTTTTGCTGAGTAGACTAAGATGCCATCAAGGCCCAGTGCCCTTGCTGGCTTTTTTTTTCTGTCAGACCCGTATCCCAGCTAAATCCAATTTTTTGAAAGGAGGGATATGGTCATGGCAGAAGGCACTGTAAAGTGGTTTAACGAGAAAAAGGGCTATGGCTTCATCAGCATGGATGAAGGCCAGGACGTCTTTGTCCACTATAGCTCGATTACCGGCGGTGGTTTCAAGTCTCTGTACGAAGGCCAGCGAGTTCGATTTGAAGTCGAGCAGAGAGACAAAGGCCCACAGGCGGTAAACGTTGAAACCATATGATTGAGAGGCTAATAGGCTATTATATTCAGAATCTGCACAGGAACCCCGTCTCCTTGATGACGGGGTTCCTTGATTTGATCTCGCGATTTTTTTCAGATATTCACGTATGTTTGTCAGCCGTCAAAAGACATCTCGCATCCACTGTATTCGCTGTGGTACCTGTTGTATCAAAGGGGGGGCCACCCTGCATGAGGAAGACGCCACCCTGTTTTCGAAGGGAATCTTGGAAATAGCCCATGTGTATGTGTTAAGAAAGGGGGAAGTCGTCCGCAATATTGATGATACTTTGATGGTTCTTGAACAAGAAATCATCAAGATAAAGGGGCAGGGTAAGGCCAGGACATGCATGTTTTTAGATGACGAGCAGAAGGCGTGCGAGGTCTATGAGCACAGACCGGCCGAGTGCCGTGCCCTGAAATGTTGGGACCTGCGTGGATTTGAGGAGGTTATGGCGAAGCCGAGCCTTCAAAGGAGGGATCTCATCAAACAGGATGACGGTATCAACAAAATCATAGGCGCCCATGAGCAAAGGTGCTCTTATAGTGCCTTGGAATCTGCCGTAAATGAGCTGGGGAGACCCGATTCAGACAAAGCAGCAGAGAAGATCCTCGACATTTTACGTTACGACCACCACGTGAGGTCTTTTTTGGCCGAAAAGCTCAAGGTGGACCCGAATGCCATGGATTTTTTCTTCGGCAGGCCGCTTACCACCACGATCCGCATGTTCGGGATTTGCGTCAGGCAGGAAGGGTATGATTTTCTTCTGGCGCCTATTGAACCCCATGTGTCCTAAGCCTAACAGGGACAAGCCGGATAAGCTCAAAGCTCACACATGAAAGTTCAAAGCAAGAATCAAATCTTAGACTCTCAGCTCTCTTACTTTCTTTCAGCTTTGAGCCTTCAGCTTTCATAGAAGAAATACTCTACCGGAAAAAAACGAATTTTAGAACTAAGGAACCAATAAGCCCACCTACTACCAGTCATCCTTACATTCTTTGCAACGAGGACTCCCGTTGCTTCATCAATTTCTTCAATCTTCTCTTGTAAAGCTCCCGTTTGAGCTTACTTATGTGGTCGATAAAGAGAATGCCGTTCACATGATCAATCTCGTGCTGGAGGACAATGGCCGGAAGACCTTCCTTTCTGAGAGTGATCAGATCCCCCTCTCTGTCCATGCCCTGCACTGTGACGCGTTCCGCCCGCTTGACTTCCGCCCTGTAGTCAATAACGCTGAGACACCCCTCTTCGCCCAGGACCATCCCGTCGGCTTCGATGATTTCCGGGTTAATCACCACGATAAGGTCGTTTGGCTCGTCCTTAGCCGAGGTGTCGAATATAATGACACGGTAGGGCTCCGCTACCTGATTGCCAGCAAGTCCAATGCCGGGGGCGCGGTACATAGTATCGGCCATATCATCGATGAGCTGCTGGAGTCTTCCATCGATATTGGTTACGGGCTCAGCCCGCTGACGTAGAAGCGTATCAGGGTACGTGATTATTCTTCTCACAGCCATTATCTTACCTACTCCTGATGCTGCAAGGCATTAAATAGTGTCCATCCACAAATGGCCATTTTTCGCAATCTCTGCGTCAGACTCAGATTTTAATCCTCAAAATACTCAATGTATTCCTCCGGTTAAAATCTTCATCTTCCTTGACCTTGCGAAAACTATCTCATTTCTGGATGGACACTAAGTAATAAATATTCCTAAATAAGTCAATCTTGATGCACTCGTAAAAAGTCATGCTCCTGGTCATTGCGATGAGTGCAACGGTTGCGAGGCAAAGCCGAATCAAACCGACGAAGTCGTTGCGAGGAATGAAATGATGAAGCAATCTCAAGTAGATTCCTCTCTGCCCCCTCGTTACACCCGGGGTTTCAGCTCACCGGAACAAGCTCCGCAATCTAATAAATACAAGCACTTATTGTACGCGAGATTGCTTCGCTCCGCTTGCAATGACGTGTCTTTCGACTTTTTACGAGTTTATCATTTAGTGAGAGTATAATATTGTTTGCAATAGATATTGTGAGCGAAGCGAACCAACCGGATTATTGGCCGTTGACAGTTATCGGCTTCCTCTGTTAATAGTTTTTTTTACCTTGGAGACGGCCCCTTTTCAAAGGCTGCTCAACAACAATAATATGAAAATATAAAATCGCGAAGCGATTTTATTAGGAGATTGACCATGTTAGATTTCTCAAGAACCTTTGAAAAATACGAGGCCCTCGTTGCCCAAGTGGATAAAGTTTTTACTGCGATGCACGAGACCCACAAGGATTGCGTTCGCTGTAAGATTCACTGCTGCGACTGCTGTTATGCTGTATTTGATCTCACGCTCATCGAATCTGTCTATATCAATCATCATTTCAACAAATCATTAAGCAGACGGGAACGACGTCCGGTCGTCAGTCGGGCTGAAAAGGCTGACCGCAAGTTTTATCAGATCAAACGCAAGCTTCATAAAATGCATCTGAAGGAAGGCAAGTCTCCGGAGGATGTGCTGTTTCAGTTGGCTCAGGAGAGAGCGCAGTGTCCCCTCCTAAACGACGAGAAGCTGTGTGACCTGTATGCCGGGAGACCTATTACCTGCAGGGTCTACGGTATCCCCACATCAATTGGAGGAAAGGCCCATATCTGCGGGGAATCCGGTTTCAAAGAAGGCACAGCCTACCCCACGGTGAACCTCGACAGTATCAATGATCGCCTCTTTGAGTTATCCAAGGACCTCCTTGAAGAGGTTGGATCGAACAATACAAAGATGCACATGAGCCTGGTGCCGGTTTCAACGGCCTTGATGACGGACTATGACGAAGAACATTTCGGGATTAAGCAAGGGAAACATCCGGATGCGGAAACTATCGCCTGAAGACGAAAAGAGAAAGAAGATCATCTTTGACAGTATGTCACCCAGGCGGCAAAAGCACATCCTTAAGCAGGGCTACGACAAGTGGGACCCTTTCATCGAGCCAAAGGATCCTATTGACATGCGAAAGGATAAGTCGAGGCGAACGGCTATTGAATTGGCCAGGCAATTCCTTGCTACATGTAAACATGAGGACTACAGTAACGAATATGGTCAGGGGGCCTGGGACATCTGTCTTGGAATAATCAACAATGACGATCGGTATAAAGGAATGTATGAGTTCTCCTGCTGGTATCGGGAGTTTTTAAAAGAACAGGGCCTGGAGTGAGCGGGAGATGTGACAATCCATGTCGGCCCATTTCCTATTCATTCATGTCAACCTGCTGGCCCATGTCGAATCCCCGGACACTATCCCCATATCTGAAGCCACAATCCTGGCCTATTTAAAGAGCCATGGATTCTCAGGACAGATCCTCGGCGACTTTGCGAACACCCCTCTTAAACCCAGTGTTTTGGCAAAGGCGATCAACAGCTACCAACCCCTTGCTATCGGCTTCACGGCATACCAGGAAAACATAGAGCAGATAAGGCTTTGGGCCCGCCTTGCCAAGAAGATGTCTCCGGCCATCAAGATTATCATAGGGGGGCCGCAGGCGACCTTTATGCCTGCCGAAGGCTTGAGGCACATGCCGGAAGTTGATCTCCTTTGCAGGGGCGAAGGGGAGGATGTGATGTTGGGCCTTGCCCGGGCTTTGAGCAAAGGAACCGACATTGCCCGTGTGCCGGGGCTCTGTTTTTTGCGGGAAGATGAGGTCATAGAGACAGGTCCGGCATATGGTGCGAACGATCTCGATACCTATCCCTCTGCCTACCTCATGGACATAATCGATTTGAGATGCAAGGAGCGCGCGGTCATGCTGACCTCTCGGGGCTGTTCTTATGATTGTGCCTTCTGTTACACGCCAAGGGCGAGCCGCAGAAAAGTTAGATTTTATTCGTCGGAGCGGATTATAGAAGAGATGAAGTATCTCAAGTCGAAAGGGATCGGGGCATTTTGGTTTGCTGATACGAATTTTTCATTTTCCAGAAAGCGCCTGGTAGCCATGCTTGAGGCCATAATCAGAGAGGCGCCTGGCATTACTTTCTGGTGCCAGACGCGCTATGATCTTGTTACTCCCGAACTGCTGTCTTTGCTCAGACGAGCAGGCGCAGATAACGTGGCTTTCGGGCTTGAGTCGGCAAACACGCCGGTGCTTGAGAAAATCAATAAGTCGATTGACCTGGAGCGGCTTTCGGAGGTGATCCGTTTGACCCATGAGGCAGGGATCAATGTGGAGCTCTTCAGTATGTTTGGCCTTCCTGGTGAGACCTTTGACCAGGCGCTTGCCACCCTGGCGTTTGTGAAAAGAAACCGGGTTGCTGTAGATGGCAACTCCATTTCGCAGCAAGCCCATCTTTTTTTCGGCACCCCCATGAATGAAGATCCAGCCGCCTACGGCATCCGCCCCTTGCGGCGGACGCGTCCTGCTTACTTGAGTATGTGCAGGGATTACGAAACCGATGCCATGTCTGCTGATGAAATCCGACGCATGAGCTTGATCTGGAGGTTGAATCATAACGACTTTGCCGAAGATGTGCAGGTTGGAAGAAACCTGTTCCACAGAGCTGGATTCATCACCCAAAACCGGCATACGTTGGCTGGCCGACCTGGGGCGACCTGTCTGCTGGCCCGCATATATCTTGCCCTTGAAGAATATGGGGCGGCATCGGACTGCATGAAACTGCTGAGCAAAGAATTCCCTGATGACCCCGCAGTCCGAGAGCTTCTAACGGGCCGTCTCTTGTGCTTCAAGGTGAGTCGCGAGACAGCGCGTCCCGGATTCAAGGTGATTTATGACTGTCAGGGCTCAGTTGACGGCAGGCCGGTCCCTGCAACATACGGCAGGTTTCAGGAGGCTGTTATCGGCCAGGGAATGCTGCTGCCTGAATTCGAGAGACACTTTGAGGAGACGGGGCAGGGAGAGTACTCCAAATTTGATATGGCTTTTCCTGATGATTATCCGCAAAGGGACCTGGCCGGCAGGATCGTCACCTTTCGAGTACACGTCCACCACACCATGGAGCCGGTAACAGTAAAAAACTATAAAGACCTCGATGAGCAGGTGTTGCTGAACGAATATGATCTGGAGGATACGGAAGGGTTGCGGCAGCACAACATCAATCTTTGCTACAAGGCGCTTCGTGGCGCCGCTCTGCGCGGACGGGCCCTGGAGGTTACTGATTCATTGACACTTATGAATCTGTACCTTAAGCTGGGATTTGTGGATCGGGCGGCAGCTCTCATCTCAAAGCTTCCGGAAAACCGTGTGGTCCTGACGCACGCGGCTCACCTATATCGCATGAATGCCCGACCGCAGAAGGCGTTGGAACTTCTGGACAGGGTGGGTCAAGATGGGCCAAGGGAGCGTTTGATCCGGGCTCAGGCCCTGTTTGACGTGAATAGGTTGGAAGAGTCAGAGGCGAGCGTGAAAGATATGAAGCTGCCTAATGATATGCAGCTTGCAGATCTTAGGGTGCAGCTTGCCGCTGAACTGCCCCTGCCCATAGAAACCTTTCTTGAAAGGGAAGAGGCGCTGCTGGATGCCAAAATCCAGGCGATGTTTAGTGGAGATGCTTGGGGGGTTTAAGCTTTACAAAGACAAAGGCGGCCAGGCCGGACTTATAGGCCATGCCGCCCCCCAAGACCCTGTGTTGCCTGGGGTGGTAGCCGTCGACGTATTTTATTTCATAATCTTTGTCGGGCTCCATGGCCATGGCCTTTTCCAAATCGTCGTCATAGACAAAGGCAATGGCTTCCATCAAAGCGTCCCCGAGATTGTGCCCGGTGACGTCATAAGCGCCAACAGCTCCACAGGGGCACAGCCATTTGTAAAAGTCCCCTTCGCGTTTGGGGTCTACCTCTGGGGGTCTTCCAAAGGGTTGGCCGCAAAAAGGGCACCGAGGCCTTTCGGATTCTCTATAAGCTGGAAACAATGGGGACCTCCTTTGCTTACCTGACGTTCGTTTGTTAGCAGTTGTAGGGTGGGCTTCGCCCACCAATAAAAGAAGCTCACTGTCCATGGTGGGCAGAGCCCACCCTACAACTGCTGCAACTGATTGCAATTATGGAATGTTGGCCCGCCATGGCGCGACGTCCGCGAAGCAGGCTGTTGCCCTCGAAAACCAGGTCTGGGCCAGGGAGTACTGGAGTATGTAAAGTCCGTTACGAGTCTCGAGTTAGCATTCATTTTCAACATTCAAGACACAACGCGTAACACGCAACTGGCATTAAGCCCATCACTCCAGTACTCCATTGCTCCAATACCCCAATAGAGGGGAGCCACTGAATTCCAGCTTATGATCCAAGACCTAAAACACATAATATATAACACAGTCATTGAAGCCAACAGAAAAATGACTCCCGGTGAAGTTGAAAAAGCTGTTGCCGGGGCTGCCGGCATTGACAGAAAAACCGTCAAACTCGCTATCAAAGATCTGGTTAGCCGGGGAGAACTTGGCTACACATATCTTTACGGCGCCAGCTTTTTGGAAATGTCCTTTGACAGGCCGGTGAGACTTTCCAAAAGGATTGTGATCAAGCCTCCTGAGAGGGCGTACCAATCACAACCAGGGGGGGTAGTGGTTGATATAGCAGGAGGAGCGGCCTTCGGAAATGGGGCCCACCCGACCACCAGCCTGGCCCTGAAGGCGCTGGATTTTGTCTTGAGTAATAATCGGCGCACAGAGACAACAGCTCCATTGAAGGGGTTGGACATGGGGACAGGTACCGGGGTCCTTGCCATTGCAATGGCAAAGCTGGGTGTTCGAGAAGTCTTGGGTCTGGACATCGATCCGTGTGCGATATCCGAAGCCGCCAACAATATCCGGTTGAATGATCTTACTGAACAAGTTGCCGTCTCCGGCATGGCATTGGAGCAAGTGAGGACATGCTTTTCCGTGATCGTTGCCAACCTGGCATATCCCACGCTAAGAAGACTGGCCCCACTTTTTTCGGCAAAAATGGAAAAAGCCGGCGTCCTGATTCTTTCAGGTTTTAAGGGGTCCGCATCGAAAGATCTTATGGAAGCTTATTCTGAACATGGGTTCAGTGTGATCAGGGAAGAAATGGACCTCCAATGGGTCTGTCTTGTTTTACGAGACCATCAAACCTAAGCAAAAAAACTCTGCATTGTCTTACTGAATTCTTCTCCACGCCACGCGGCGGAAGGCATTGTTGCTTCAGATGTGAGAATGTCTTGTCTTAAGAAAGGCAAAAAATCGGAAACCCCCGGGATAATTACTCTTACCACCGGGAAATTCAATACCGGATGGGTATGGTCTAGTATTATACAATCGGTATTGAACAGCTTGCATATCCTTTTGATTTCCTCAATCTCGCCGAGAACATCTTTGATTTTGGTATTCTTGTAAGCTCTAATCTCTCCTTGCTCAAGAAATGAGATGTCTTTTGCACAAATAGCGCATTTCATCAACATGTAAAAATCATTAACCTGAGATCTATGGACAACCGGTCTGTCCAATTGTGGGCGGGGCGCCGATAGGGTTTCGCGGCCTTGCATGCTTTCCGTAAAGCACCTTGTCAGACCTTCGTCCAGATTGAAAGATGCGCCCGGTATCAATATTCTATGTTCCAGACGATCAGGGCGCAAGTTGTTGTTGATGAACAGGACGCCTATGCCTGGCAACAGTCCATCAAAAGAAAGATCCTTGATAATTACATGAACATTCTTTCCATGATAAAACTTGATCATATCCTTTATGGCTACATTGTCCACAGAATCTAAATCAATCGAGGGAACTATTTTTTCAGGCTTAATTGTTTGTATTTGTACATGACGTTCAAATATCTCACATGAGGCCTGAATCATCGCCTCTTCGATGGTATTGCCTGCCGCTATCCCGTTAGATGCGTGAATATATGAAATAAAATTGACCGGAACTTTTACTGTCTCTTTGCGAACTATTGAAAAGCCGTCAACCCAATGTCCGGCCATTCTGCTGTTTTTGATATGCTCAATATCTTTATCTGTCAGATGACTTTCGTTTGCCAGCAGGTCTTCTATTCTCAGAGGATCTTCCAAGTCATCCTGGTGGGCGTGCACGTATCCATCCATCCATTCATAATTTAGAAACCTGTTGGTTTCCTCATTGTAAATGGCGGGAACGTTAAACCTCACCTGTTCTTCAAAAACCGGATAGAACAGCCCGGCGCTGAAGCGTTCAGCAAGTTCTGCGTATGCACTGGCCTCCGCAAGCTCCGGGGTAATGCCTTTTCCGGCACAGACTATCCTTATTGAATCAATCCATGTTCGCCCCCAATAAATGTTGTCCGATACTCGAAAGTTGAAGTATTCAACGCCGAGGTCCAATCTTCGCAGCCCGTCCTTTATTCTGTTAATTGTACTGGACGGAATATCACACTTGCCATACTCATTTCTGACGCAATTCTGAAATTTCATTTGAACTGTTGCTCCCGAGGAAAGACTATACGGAGTTCCCTTTTTGTGGGGGACTATATGGACAAAGGGCCTTGTGTGTCAAGGTTGACGGCTTCGTAAAAAGTCCGAATTAGACGGCAAAGTAAAAAGCGCCAAATTCAAGGCGCGCACCTCTTTAAAAGCCGTCAGGCGCAATCTTGAGGAATGAGGCCTACTTATGGTACGCCGCAGTGACGAAGGATGCAGCGCAACACAGAAGTTGGACTTTTTACGAAGCCGTCAAGGTTAAAGGGCCGCAACATGAGCCGTTCTCAGAGTCGGTTATGGTTCGAACGGTCCCTAACTCGGGACGGTTGACAACCGGATAACATATTTGGTAAACGTTCACGAGTTCAGAGGTTCAGGGTTCACCGAAAATCTGAACCGTCCCGCCTGCCTCGCAAGCCTGGCGAGAGGGCAGGTGATTCGCGAGTTCTGACGCGAGTTCTGTAATGGATAAGGCATGAGAATAGAACGATTTGAGGTTTCATCAAGTACTGGCTAGTCTACCTGTCTGCGTGCGCCGCACGGGCAGGCGAGCAAGGTCAACGAAAAAAAGATAACCCTGAACCTGTGAAGGGCTACCATATTTGGCGCCCGGAATTTCTCACGTTATTTGTGGCGGGGACCACTTATTTCCATCAAATTCCATCATTAGGGGGAGGTTCATGAAAAAACAGACAAAAGCGAAGACAACCAAAGAATATATTGAACAACAAGTGTCTGCGCTGGCCAGCCATCCTGATTGCGGAACTACCCACTACAATCTGGCCATTGGCCTGATTAAGGAGCAGAGGTGGGATGACGCCATACAGGAACTTATGGCAGCCCTTGAGAGTAGTCCCAGCCTTGGGGAGGCATATGTGGCACTCGGTGGCATCTATCTGCATAAAGGAGATTTGGATGCGTGTATCAGATTTAATCTGCAGGCGACCAAGGTCAGGCCTAACTTTGCCATAGCATACGGAAACCTTGGGTTTGCCTATGTGCAGAGAGGTGACGTGGATGCGGCCATCCCCGCCCTTGAAAAGGCCATCTCTTTGAACCCCCAGTTTATCCAGGCCCATAGCACCCTTGCCAGTGCTCATTATATGCTGGGGCGCTTCGACGAATGTATTGCTGCCGCCAACAAGGCATTGGAACTTGAGCCTACCTTTGCTGTTGCCCACAATAACCTTGCACTGGCCTATTATGAGAAGAGGGGCTATGAGAAAGCTGTTGAGCACTGCGACAAAGCCATGGCATCCGGATTTGAAGTGAAGCAAGAGTTTTTGAAAGACCTCGAACCCTATCGATAGGTCTACGTTTCGGAAACTCTATCCGCCTATGGGCGCCTATGGCGGAGTGGAGTGCTGGATTTAGCAGAACAAGTGCCTAAAGTGACCTAAAGTGTCTAAAGTGAGCTAAAGTTGTGGATGTTTTGAGCATTTCCGATTCAGGAATTGTAGATTTGGGAGTTGATGCACCGATTCAAACCTTTGACCAAAGCCCACCAACCGAAGATTAAATACCTGGTCCCATCCACTCACGGCCATGTCCCCGTTGACGAGTCCGCGTTGCACGCCCACATGCGCCTGACACGTGGTGAGCCCGGCCCGACCGACTATCCTACCTTAGGCTATGGCCGGTATTTTAGTGGAATCACGGATGTCATCTCAAAAGATGGATATAAGTTGCTGGCTGGCGCCGCAGCCGGGCAACTGGCAAGAGACATCCGTGTGGCCGACATCGAAGAGATAGTGATCTATGCGGAAAAGGACGGCAGCGACTACCACCCGGCCAGGATAGAAGTAGTCGTCGGTGGCGCCCGCGCCGTCTTTGTCATGAACGTGGCGGTAACGGCAAGGGGAAAGGCCTGGCTGTGTCGGGAGCTTGAAGTATTGCAATACCTGATGAGCAAATATGATTTCTCGTTTTTGCCACGAGTTTACTTCCAGGGTGAAGCCTCCTGTGACGCAGGGCAGGACGGGGAGACCGACACAAGCATGCTCATGTTTTTGGCGGATTGGTGTCAAGGATATCACGAATTTCACCTTTCGATTGACAAGGAGGCTGGTTCCCAGGGGCTGGTCCTATGGGATGCGGACAAAGGCCATTACCACCTTTCTCGGCTGCAAGCCTGGCAGGCACACAGGCAGGCAGCCAAGATCCTGACCCTGTATTACGACCTTGAGAGCTTCGAACAAATCTTTCCGTGGCATCATGCGGCAGGCGACTTTGTGATAAGAGCGCAGGAGAAATCCATAGATGTCAGACTCGTGACCGCAAGACAATACGCCTCCATGCTGGACCGTTCTGCGGGAGTCTCAGTCCATGAGGCCATACTCTTTTTCCTGTTGAACCTGTCTGCAAGGATGCGCCTGGACCGCCTGGATGGTGTCGGACCTGTTGCATGGGCAGATGATGATTGTGTGGATGCGACCCTGGCCGGGTTCGTAGAAGGTCTAAAGACAAAGGAGCTTCACGGGATTATTGGTACTGGATTTGTGAATGAGTTTGTCCGACATCTTAGGTCTCTTGCCAAAGAAGATCTATCAGATAGGTTCCATGCCCTTATCGACGCCTCTGATCAAGCTGCCCCGGATATTCCCGTCATTAGACGCCATCTCGAAAAGCATATCTCGAAATTGTATTCAGCCCTTCAAAACCTTAGGGGTTCGTGATTTTTATAAAAGCATTTGAAACAACAATGTAATCCAAGGTTTTTTTTGTTGACAAAACGGGCAAATAAGTCTATACGGGTGCGTGGCGGCGCAAGCGTGTTTGTATTTTTGTCTGATTTACATTTTTGTCTGAAAAATCACTAAGCTACAAATTACACTCTTTTTCTCTGCGCAGCAGCGCCTAACCCTGCACAGAAATCATCAGAGATTGGGAGGAGGTGAGGATCATATTTCTCTAAACAGTTACCGGGTATAGACCATTAAGGTTACAGATTCCAAAAGAATGGAGGTAGAATAATGGTGGAATTCAAACACAAAACTCCTCTGATTGATCAGCTGGAAACAGGGCCGTGGCCTAGCTTTGTTACCGACATCAAGCGAGAGGCTGAGGCCAGGAAAAAGAATGAAAGGAACGTCGAATACCAGATTCCAGTTGATGTGTGCGAAGACCTTTTGGGTGTGCTTGAACTCTC
>JABXJW010000122.1 GCA_013375395.1 Desulfobacterales bacterium | reverse complement strand
TCTGGCCAGGCCCTGCCGGCCGCTCTCAAGGTGCAGCAACCCTATATTGGTGTATATCTCGGTCGGATAGGGCGGGGTGAGTGCCAGGGCCTTTTGAAATGCCTTCATGGCCCGGTCGTATTGCTTGGCATCCAGATAGCTGACTCCGAGATTGGCATGGGAACGATAATGGTTCGGCGCCTTGCTTACCGCATCTTGCCAAAACGCCACAGGGTCGTTCCAAAGGGTATTCCTTTGATACGTCCAAAATCCAAAAATAGCGATAAATGCGGCCGCCACCGAAAAAACGCGCTTTGGGCTTTTGATGCCTTCAAACCAGATCCGGACAAAAGGCAGGAAAAAAAGCATGGAAGGAAGGTAGGCACGATGCTCAAACACCGGTTCTATATTGGCGGCAAGGGCCTCTATTGCCAGATTGGCAAAAAACCAAATGATGCAAAAAGCGACGATACGATGTCGTTCGGCCATGACAATCGTTAGGGCCAAGAGGGCGGCGAGACCGGCAAACGAAAGCAACGTGGTTAAAGGATCAAGGAGACCGTGAGATACGCCGACATCGTGATTAAGGGTGAGCCTGGACGGATGGGGATATATGAGAAGGCTGATATAGAGAAAGATAACCCGGCCCTGGGTCAAGAACCGTTCCAAAGCCGTATATTGTCTGGGCTGCGATATAGCGGCCACAAGGTTCAGCGGACTGTAATTGTAGACGACGTAAACTGCGGCCAGTAGAACTGTGAATCCCGCTGCAACATAGATAGCCGATCTTTTCAGCCATTCCTTGTCCAAGTCTTGGAAGAAAAACCATTCATAGACGAATATTAGCACAGGCAGTGTTAATGCGATTTCTTTGGATGCCATGGCCGGTATCCAGCACATTGCGGATAAGCCAAAAAGGGCGATACGAGTGCGCGTCTTTTTGGCCGGTCTGCCATACACGTACGACAGCAACGAACACAGGAAAAACAGAGTGGCCATACTGGTCATGCGCTGAACGATGTACGTGACAGACTGAATCTGAACGGGGTTGGCAAACCACAGGAGGCCGGCTATGGCGGCTGTCCATACGGGGTGTTTGCATGCATGACGTCGGCCGGGCAGGGTGAGCGTTTTGAACAAAAATACGTACAGGAGAATCCCGTTTACCATGTGAATGACGATGTTGACCAAGTGGTACCCCGGCAGACTAAGGCCATGAAAATAGCGATTTAAGGCAAAACTGAGGTTGGCCAACGGGCGGCGCCGGGCAAAACTTTCAAGCGAAGCGTTGATAAGCTCACTGAAGGACAGGGAGTTAATGAGGTAAAGTTTATCCCTTATATTGATGAAATCATCCAAATAGAACGGAGCTTGCAGGGTATGACCATAAAGGAGGACTCCGATTAAGATAAATATCAACAGCGCCAAAATGTGCGTAGATAAGGCAATACCTTGACAAGATGTGCGTGCAGGTGACACGGTTGTTGTCCGCCTCTATAAAAAAGGAGATAGACCGATGATTCTTAGTGGCCTATCTCCTTTTATGCTGGAATGTCTAGCTAATTATTTTGCAGCGGAAGTAATGCCGCCATCCGGTGCTACTGTGAAAATCTTGTCGCCGGAACCATGGTCAGTGGTCGCCCCGAAGTTGGACTGGGTAGCAGCGGTTATGCTGATGACGACATCCTTGCTCTGCCGGAAACCATAGGCAACAAGGTCAGCCAGCCCTGGTGCTCCGGTCGGATAATCGGTGTAATAGGCCTGTGCCGCCGTGTAGAGATTCTTTGAATCCGCATTGGCCGCCGAGTTGTACGCCCGCTTCCTGTACTGGATGAAGTTCGGGATGGCGATCGCTGCCAGGATACCGATAATGGCGATAACGATCATGAGCTCAATCAGGGTAAAACCCTTTTCGTTCCTTTTCTTTGTTAGCTTCTGTAACATTTTGAAACCTCCTTCTTATTTGTTATTTCAAAAAACAGTTCCAATCAAATTCTCGGTTGTAAACTCCTCTTTGCCTACGGCTCACCTCCCCTCGGCTTTCGCTTAGCTAAGCTATCGGTTGGCCAATTGTGAGTGAAGCGAACTAAGTTTTAAATGGTTTTCTGCTGACCAATCCATCCGCTATGAACTTGCCAAGGGTAAACAGCAAAAAACATGCCGGAATCAAAAAAGGTGCTCGCACTGTGTAGGCAGTTGATAATACGGGATATTATGGATTGCCCAGCCGAGATGAACAAAACTCGAAACGTGGAGGGTTACAAAAATTGTCAGTGTCCTGACAAGCTTTGTAACCATGGAAAGGTCATCCCTGACGGCTTCGTAAAAAGTCCATCTGCTGCGTTGCGCTTCATCCCCTGCCCCGTTAAATTCTCGCTATGCGAGACGGCGGAGCCGATTTAACAGGGTAAATCATTGCGATCCGCCGCAGGCGGACCTCATTCCTCAAGATTGCGCCTGACGGCTTTAAAAGATTCGCGCGCCTTGCATATGGAGCTTTTTACTTTGCCGTCCATTTTCGGACTTTTTGCGAGACCATCATCCCTGGCAAGATCGTGCCAGGGTGAAGTGATCCGGCACGCATCTACCGGACCAGAGGGTCTGCGGCGTTACTCTTTTTCAATTTTTTCAATGCCCAACTTTTCCAGGCGGTACCGCAAAGAGCGGAAACTGATTCCGAGAAGTTCTGCGGCCTTTTGCTTGATTCCATCCGACATTTCCAATGCCTTCATCAAATAACTGCGTTCCACATTGGCCAGGATGGCGTCCAGGTCAAAACCGGATGACGGTATATCAAAATCTGAGGGTATGTCCTTTCTGTCCCTTTCTCTCGCCCGCTTGTATGTGGAAAGGGCAAGGCTTTCAGGCAGGATGATATTGGTGGTAGCCATGGCCACACTTCGCTCGATCATGTTTTCAAGTTCCCTGATATTTCCAGGGAAATCGTACCGTGCCAGCATATCAAGGGCGTACGATGAAAGCTTGTGGATCGATTTTCCCATCTCTTTGGCAAAATTTTCCAGAAAATGCTGGGCCAGAGCCGGAAGATCCGCCTTCCTCTCTCTGAGGGGAGGCATATCAATATGAATCACGTTCAGCCGGTAGAAAAGGTCTTCCCTAAAATTTCCGGCGATAACCTCATGTTCCAGGTTTTTGTTGGTTGCCGAGATGATCCGGATGTCCACTTCAAGGTCCTTGGTCTCTCCTACCGGTTTGAACGCCTTTTCCTGCACGACCCTGAGGAGCTTAACCTGGACGGCAGGTGTGAGCTCGGCGATCTCGTCAAGGAAGACCGTGCCGCCGCCGCTGATTTCAAAAAGTCCCTTCTTATGGTCGATGGCCCCGGTAAAGGCCCCTTTGCGATGGCCGAACAGTTCGCTTTCCATCAAGGTATCCGGGATGCCGGCGCAGTGGATGGCGGTAAACGGTTTGTCGCGTCTGGCACTATTTTTATGGATGGCCCGGGCGATCAACTCCTTGCCGGTGCCGCTTTCTCCGGTAATGAGAACATTGGTTCGGGTGTCGGCCACCTGCTTGACGGCATTGTAGATCTTCATCATGGCCGGGCTGTTGCCTACGATGTGACCAAAGTGGTAGGTTTTTTTCAGCTCGGCATCCAGGATTTCCTTTTCGTGTTCAATGGTCCTTCTTTCCAGCGCGTTTCTGATCGTCTGTTTGACCTCATCCACCTGAAAAGGTTTGGGAATGTAGTCGTAAGCACCTTCCTTCATGGCCTCCACGGCCGTCTCAGTGGTTGCAAATGCCGAAATCATGATAACCACGGTTTCATGCCGGCGTCTCTTGGCTTCTCGAAGTACGGCAATGCCGCCCACACTCCCCATTATGATGTCGCAGATGATCAAATCGTACTTCTTCTTTTTGAGCATGCGGATGGCCTTTGTGCCGTCCTCTGCAAACTCTACATTGTATCCTTCCGATCTGAGCATGACCTCGAGCATCTCGCGCATACTCAAGTCATCATCAACAACGAGAAGGTTTGGCATGTCACTGGTCATCAAAGACTATTTTTCCACCCACCACGGTCAAAACGGCTTTTCCCTTGAGTTGCCAGCCATTGAAAGGGGTGTTTCGGCTCTTTGAGCGAAAGGTGTCGGCATCTACGGTGAATCTCTTTTCCGGATCGATAATTGTCAGGTCTGCGGGGTTGCCCGGCTTGAGGCCGACATAGTCGAGCTTAAGTATGCGGGCGGGGTTGTTCGACATTTTGGCAACAAGATCCATCAGGCTCAAGAGGCCCATTTCCACGAGCTTCAGGCTCAAGGGCAGAGAGGTTTCCAAACCGATCATGCCGTTTGCCGCTCGATCGAACTCCAGTTCCTTTTCCATGCTGCTGTGCGGGGCATGGTCTGAGGCAATGACGTCGATCGTCCCATCTGCAAGGGCCTCGCGCACGGCATCTCTGTCTGCAACTGTGCGCAGTGGCGGGTGGACCTTGGCGTTCGTATCATAGTTGGCGACCGCATCTTCGGTTAACGAAAAGTAGTGGGGTGCGGTCTCGGTCGTAACCGGCAGGCCTCTTGCCTTGGCCTCGCGGATTAGGCGTACGGCGCCCTCCGTGCTCACGTGAGCGATATGGACAGGTGCGCCCGTGAGTTCGCACAGATCAATGTCTCTTGCCACCATCACTGTCTCTGCGGAATTCGGTATTCCTTCAAGCCCCAAACGGGTGGCCACGGCCCCCTCGTTCATGACGCCGTTTTCAGTGAGATTTCGGTCCTCGCAGTGCGAAATGACCAACAGCCCGAACCCCTTGGCGTACTCAAGAGCGCGACGCATCAACTGCGCATTCATGACCGGATTGCCGTCATCAGAGACCGCCACGGCTCCGGCGGCATTCATCTCCCCATATCCGGCGAGACTTTCGCCGCGGAGCCCAAGGCTTATGGCGCCCACTGGATAGACACGGACCGTTCCTGCCGACCCTGCCTTCTTGAGGATGTAGTCTGTGACTGACTGGTTGTCATTGACCGGAACAGTGTTGGGCATGCAGCAGATGGCCGTAAAACCTCCATGGGCTGCGGCCAGGCACCCTGTTTCGATGGTTTCTTTGTATTCGTGGCCGGGTTCGCGCAGGTGGACGTGCATATCAATAAGGCCCGGTGTCACGATTTTTCCGGAGGCGTCAATGAGTTCTGGTTTCGGGTTTCGGATTTTGGATTGCGGGTTTCCGATCGAGGCTATTTTTCCATCCTCAATGAGAATATCCATAAGGCCATCCAAGCCCGTTTCCGGATCAATGACACGTCCGCCTTTTATTAAGTATTTCGAATTTTCCATTCAACGCGGTCCCCCCAGGAGAAGATAAAGGATCGCCATTCGTACGGCCACACCGTTGGCCACCTGGTCCAAGATGACCGAGTAAGGGCCGTCGGCCACATCGGGTGCGATTTCAACGCCCCTGTTTATGGGACCCGGATGCATGATCAGCACATCCTCCTTTGCCCCCGCAATCCTTTCCGTTGTCAGCCCGTAGCATTGAGCATATTCCCTCTCAGAGGGAAACAGATACCCGCCTTGGCGCTCCTTCTGAATACGCAGCATTATGATCACGTCGGCGTCCTTGATCGCTTCTGCAACATGGTACGTAAAAGGCGCTCCCAATGCCTCGATCCCCCGGGGAATCATGGTCGGCGGTCCGGCCAGTATTACGTTCGCCCCCATCTTGCCAAACCCGAGCGTATTTGAGCGGGCTACCCGGCTGTGGGCAATATCGCCTATGATGGCCACACGGAGTGCAGACAGGCGCCCTTTTTTCTCGCGCACCGTCATCATGTCCAACAGCGCCTGGGTGGGATGGGCGTGCATTCCGTCCCCGGAGTTGATCACAGAGGCGTCAACCAACCCGGCGAGCATATGGGCCGCTCCGGCGGACTTGTGACGAATGACGATTGCATCCGGGTTCATGGCTTCAAGGTTCCTGGCCGTGTCAACCAGGGTTTCGCCCTTGACGATGCTGCTGGCAGAAGCCGAGATGCCGACCGTGTCGGCGCTCAGCCTTTTTGCTGCAATCTCAAAGGATGTTCGGGTCCTGGTACTCGGTTCGTAGAAGAAATTGACGATGGTCTTGCCACGCAAGGTCGGCACCTTCTTGATGGGGCGGGTGGATATCTCTTTGAGGGATTCCGCCGTGTCCAGGATGAGTTCAATCTCCTCCACGGAAAGACTCTCAATGTCAAGGATATCTTTCTTGCTGAGTCCCATCAATTTCCCTCAAAAAAAAAGCCTCTTTACCCTAACCGGTAAAGAGGCTTTTGCCCACCAGGCCTGTCATAGCGGCTATAAACATTGATAATACAAACCTCCGTAAAGCCAGCGATCCTATATCACCGCGAGTTTGAATAAGTCAATGGCAAAAATGTGGTCTTCTATACTTTGAACGGGCATATGCGGGAGAGGCTCAGCGGATAAGATGCCCCATTCGTCCCCATCTGATCCCGGAGTTCTCCTTGTCCCATGACCAGTAGATGACAAATGCCTTCCCCTTGACCATCGACAGATCAACGAAACCCCAAAATCGGCTGTCGTAGCTGTGATCGCGGTTGTCTCCCATGACGAAGAGTGCCCGGGGCGGAACGGTGATCGGGCCGAAATTGTCACGCGGTCGAGCACCGGCCGGAATAATGCGCGGGTCCAGATACGTCCCGTAGGTATCCGCCACTGGCTTGTTGTTAATGTAAACACTTTTGTTTCGAATCTCCACAACATCGCCGTGCATGCCTATGATTCGCTTTATGAAGTCCTTCTTAGGGTCTTCAGGGAATTTGAATACCACGATATCCCCGCGCTTGGGCTCTGTGACAGGGATGAGGGTGGTGCTAAAAAAAGGGAGCTTTACACCGTATATGAACTTGCTCACCAGGATGTGATCCCCGATCAAAAGTGTCGGCTTCATTGAGCCGGAGGGAATCTTGAATGCCTGTACAACAAAGGTCCGGATAAAAAGGGCGAGGATAACGGCAATAACTATGGCTTCAGCGTATTCCCGAACAATACTCTTTTTGGGGCCGATAGTGCCCTTAGATGATTTGTCTTCTTTCAAAGTTTCTTTCCTTATCCTGTGATGCCGGATGCCGGATGCCGGGTCGACTATTCATGTGTGGTCCGGCATCGGGTATCCGGCACCTGTTTCATGCTTCCGCTCCTATATCCCTCAAGGTCCAGGGAGACACGGCGAAAGCCGGTTGATTTGAATTCGCCGAGCAGCCGCGTGCGAACCCGCTGATCCAAGATCCGGTCAAAGTCGCGTGGGCTTATCTCTATGCGAGCCATGTCGTTGTGATGGTATCGCACCCGTGCCTGTCGAATGCCAAAGGCATGCAATAGGGCTTCGCACCTGGCAATTCTGGCAATGGCGGATGGCCGAACGGGCATTCCGAACGGTATTCTGGTCGCCAAACACGCCTCAGACGGCTTGTCCCATGTATCAAGGCCTAATGCCTTGCTGGCCGATGCGATCTGTTTTTTGCTCAATCCTGCCTCTTTCATTGGGGATCTGACGTCCAGTTCACGGCTTGCACGCTGCCCGGGCCGATCATCTTCCAGGTCACTTGCCTGAGCGCCGTCAACAACATATGCCAGATTCCATACATTTGCAGCCTTAAGGAACTCGCCATACATCAGGCGCTTGCAGTGGTAGCAACGATCCGGGGAGTTGGCCTGAAATTCAGGATGTTCCAGCATGTCGAACGGTACCAATCTATACCGAACGCCCAGGTTCCTTGCCCGTGCCTCGGCGGCTTCTGTTTCCCACTGTTGAAACAAGGGGCCCGAGGCAATAATTGCCGCGCTCTCAGGTCCCAATACGTCCTTGGCCACTCTCAATAGAAGGGTGCTGTCCAGCCCCCCTGAATAGGCAACCAGAACCGAGCCCAGTTTCAGCAAGATCTCCTTTAACTTCTCGATCTCGGAGATAATCAAACCAAATCGTTCCTGAACGTTTTTGAAGTGAACTAAAGTGTCTAAAGTGAGCTAAAGTTATGGAAAACGTACATCAACTTTAGGCACTTCTTATTGAGGTGCCGAAGGAAGGTGTTGCTGTGGTTCCCCAAGTATAAATTTCCCCTTGCGTATCCATTGCTTCAGGGTTTCTGCAATCTCCCTTGCCCGTACCACACTCGACAGTGGAACTGCCGGCACCTCTTGGCCGTTTACGCGGATGGCGCCGCTCTTAAGCTCACCGTAGCTGACCGTACCATAACTCTTGGATATCCCCTGTGGGTAGTCACGTCCATAGTCTACAACCTGAGTAAAGATCTCATCATCTGAGACACCGGTGAATTGCACAATCTCTTCGTTTAAGATCGGTATGGGCACGCCCAGGCCAACAGCCAATGAGCAGCCGTATCCTTGAATGCTCACGCCAACGAGCCACCTTGGGCTCATCTTCTTCAAGTCCCCCATGACCCACAGGGTGCCCGCAGGGGCAACCGGAACACCCTTCTTGGTTCGCTTCACTCTTGGTTTGTGTTGGGTGCCGTTCCAGACTATAAATCCCTGGCCCCCGCCAAGGAAGATTTTCGTACCTATACCGATGGTCATGTAATAAGGATCGTTCATGAGGGGGCTCAACTGACCCGCGGAACAGTAGTTTGCATTGCCGGCATTCGGCCTAAGGGTGCCCATGTATGTGTAGATCGTCTTGTCACTGAGATTTACTGCACAGTTATAGTTTTGATAGGCGTTCCTCGGGTTGCAAAGTGTCGCCTGAGGGAGCGTTTTTAGGGAAATATCCTTTTCAATTCCTCGATTAGGATAACAATCCGTTCCATAGGCCGTGGCCTTGAAGTGGACGGACTTGCCGGCCGCCAGATCCTGAATTACATGGCCGCCTCCGTACTTGAATTCCCCGGGGTAGACCTTGTTCAGGGGGTCTTCCTCGCAAGGCTCGGTGGCGCCAATGTAGCAATCCACAGCCGCCAAACCGGCATATGCAGCAACATTGTTGAGCCAGACCTTTGAAGCCTTGATCCCCGGTGTCGAATGCCCAAAATTGATGAACGCCCCCGATGAACACATGGGTGCGAATGTTCCGGTGGTGACCACGTCCACATTGCGAGCAGCATCTACAGGCCCATTTTCTCTTACGATATCAACAACTTCTTCTGCTGTAACCACAACAACCTTGCCGTCTCTGATCTTCTGATTGATCTCATGTAAGGTTTTTTGGACCTTATAGTGCTTCACGGTTTGAGCTCCCCAACAAATTTAAGCTTTTGTGCAACATGGTGTTTGATCCACTTTGCATCCCACCATTCTATTGGATTAACAAAGGTATTGTGAATCAACATCGCAAAATGGAGGTGGTCTCCTCCGGCCAGGCCTGTCTTGCCGGTAAAACCGATTACGTCCCCCTTGGAGACCACCTGGTCTTTGGTGACCTGTATGCGGCTTAGATGTCCGTACATGCTAAAGAGGCCGAAACCATGATCTATGATGATGGTTCTACCATAAATACCAAGATCTTCAGCAAATGCAACACGGCCGCTGTTGGCGGCGGGCACTGCTGAATATGCAACGGAGGCCAGGTCTATTCCGAGATGGACCTGTTTGTCAACAGCCCGCCCCCGGTATCGGTACGTACGACGGTCGCCAAAGCCGGCCTTTCGTGCCGAGGCCGGAAGTCTGAGAAAGTGACCGGTCCAGTACATCCTGTTATCGCTGTTTTTACAGGTATCTTCGACGATCTTGTGATTGGCCCTGCGCAGGTTCCGGTTCACTGCCAGAAATTTGTCAAGGAGTGCGGCAGAGCGTTCCCCCGGCTCTAAGGCCTCATAGAACTCAGGCATTTTGCGCTTAAGAAAACTATTGGGGATATTGATGGTGTCGTATTTGAACGCCTTTGAGTTGATGTTATAGCCAAAGCCTGTTCGCGATATGTTGCCTGCCAGGTCCGTGGCCGTTACATGGAGCTGGGTCTCAGGCCCTTTGTTGTAAGGGATGGCGAAAAATGTTACAAAAATATCGGGATTATCAAAATGGCCGGCAAAGCCGCGGAAAAAGCTGTCGGCCACTTGTACGCCACTTGTGGCGACCGGCTCGGAGACCCGATAGATGGCCATGCCGGCGCCTCCTTGATTGAGACCCTGATTGCCGGTGAGCACCTTGATGGATGCTGGCTGGGTATCGATGAGGAGCTTGTGTTCTGCATAGGATCGATTCCCCGCCCACCACCCTCGCCAGGAATAGTCCCAAACCGCGGTCCTGAGAATCGCATCTCCATCCCTGAAACCCAACTCACGCACCTTGATTTCAAGAGAAACCGTTTGAATTCGGTTCTCCCCTCCCCTGAAAAAACCCTTGGAAGGAAATGTCTGGTCGAGAAGGGTAACTTCCGTTCCTTGCTGAAGGATGGCAATCCATACCCTTCTGAGACCGCTCTTGTGATCCGATGCCAATCCATTGAGTGTGTATGACGCACCTATCGACTCGATCGGTCTCTCCAGCCTAAATGCCGGCGCTTCGCCTTCCATCCTTTTGATAGTCAGCGATATCAACAGGACTGTCAGGGCACACAGTACGATACCGATTACAAGGTAGCCGAGCTTTGACTTCTTAAGCCTATTGCGCATTTTCATCATCCGTTTTTAATTGTTATTGTTGACGGCTTCGTAAAAAGCTATGTTATGCCGCCTGCGGCACTGTAACCGAAAATAACTTGTCAATTATATCAAATGGTTATGATT
>JABXJW010000121.1 GCA_013375395.1 Desulfobacterales bacterium | reverse complement strand
ATCATCAAGCTGAAAGGAGAGTAAGCTATGCAGGTGACTAGAACGTGTACTACTTGTGGGATTGACTATGAGTGTGATAAAACTCGTAAGTCAACCCGATGTCCTAGCTGTGCTCGTGACTATCAACAGGCGGTTCAGTGGCAAATGATCAAGAAGCGCGGCTCTATCTATGAGAAGTATATTAAACGCCTGTACACTTGGGCAAGCTCCGAAATGCACCGCCTTGGCTTGCTAGAGGATTGACAATCTGCCTTCCCTCTGCTATAATGTACGTGCAGGGGGAAGGCTTATTCTATTGTTAAGGAGCGATCTCATGGAATACGAATCCGAATTCCTTGACCAGCTACCTATCCTTGGTACTGGTCGCCGTGAAGTGATCAGGGATGGCGACATTGTTAACATCGTCGTCACCGTTGAGCGCATGTACACTATGACCGGCGTTGAAGGTGAAACGGCGGTGGTCTCTTGTCTTTTAGAGGGCCGTCGTGTCTTTCTTTTGTTGGGTGACACTGACTTGATCACCCGTTTATGGTTGGCCCTTGACCGGCGCCCTAAAACACTTCGTCTATACGAACACCCCACCGACCCCGGTCGGATTGAGGTACAAGTGATGTAATGGCAGAGCGCCCGGTTGCACCCGTTTGGTCTGGCAAGGTTGGCCGGTGGATTGACAAGTTCACCAAGAAGTTTATCCCTCGTAGCAAGGCGGTTAAAGAGCTACGGTATAAAGAAGGTGGCGTTTACGACCATTTAGGCCGTTACGTTCCCCACAAAGCCTTGCAGCCCGTTGGCCGCACCCTTTACACTCCAGCAAGGGCCGATTTCTTTATTACGTACACCCGGTACGATAAAGACATCTACACCCGAACTCTAGAGCCAAACGAGTTTGTGGTGGGTCACCGCTTCTACCGCCTTGCTACGGGTGAAGTTGTCGATGTCAAGGCCCGTTTTCCTGTCGGGGAACTTGTTGAACCCGGCAAAGCCGAAGCTAAGTTCAGGGATTCCCTCTCTAAAGTCATAACTGGGGAAACCGGCGGTGAAATCCCTGAGTATTACGCTCCCCGTACGGTAAAGACTTACTGGGTCATTGGCCGGGTCACACCCATCAAGTAGAAAGGCCCGTCTATGTCTTTCTATGCTCGTGAACTAACCCCGCTTAAGGGCCGGATTCGCAATCACCCGGTCGTTGGCTTCGATGTTGAGGGCACCGGCGACGAAGGCGGCTTCATCCTTGGCGTCGTTTATGACGGTCAACCCCACGTCTTTCACGACCGCCAAAGGATGTTAAAGCATCTTCTTTCCAAACGTTATCGTGGGGCCTGCATCTACGCTCACAACTTGGTTTACGATCTAGGGGTCATTGCCCAACCCTTCGAGGGCAATTGGCAATTGTTCGACTACAAAGGTCGTCTCATAAAAGCCACTTACAGGGATGAGGCCGGTCACAAGTGGCTTTTCCTTGATACTGGCAATCTACTACCTAATGTATCGGTGGGGTATCTTGGGGAAATAGTGGGATTCCCCAAGATACGGCCACCGCCTTATCTTCACGATCTTGATGCTGATAAGGTTCAGTCTATCAGAGCGTCCCCTGATCTCGTGGTTGAAATCACCACATACTGTGTGCGTGACGCCGAAATCGTCTACAGATTCGCCCTTGCTTTTCAGAACCTTTGCAACCAACTTGGTGGCAACCACAAGGCCACCCTTGCCGCCACGGCAATGGACGTTTGGCGGCATTCCTTTCAACTGGAGGTATATAAACGTGTTAAGGATTGGCAGAACGATTACTTTAGGAAAGCTTATTACGGTGGGCGTGTGGAAGTATTCACGTATGGAAAGGTTGAAAAAGTGCGGTGTTACGATTACAATTCGCTTTACCCTACGGTGGCCCTTGAAACGAAGTTTCCACACCCAGGTTATATGGTCTATCACCCTGCACCGGCTGATCTTTCCTACATCGAAAACTACGAAGGGGTAAGCCACGTCGTCATCGAATCACCACCGGCCTACATCCCACTTTTACCGGCACGTGTCGGTGACCGGCTCCTATTCCCCACCGGCCAATGGCACGGCCACTACACGCATCTTGAATTACGTGCAGCCTTACGTGAAGGATACCACATAAAGCAGGTTTTGTCAAGTCTCTATTCGACTGAGACTTGCAGGCCGTTTGTGAATTATGTCACAACTCTTTACAACTTACGTAAGGAACTCAAATCGCAGGGAAGCGGGATGCAGAAGGTAGTTAAGTTCCTTTTGAACGGCCTCACTGGTAAGTTCGGTCAGCGGCGTAATGGCGGTGGTCGTAGCTACCGGGTTTGCCTTGACTACGAGACGTTCGAGTCACACGACAACGAAACTCTTGTAATCTGGCAAGACACGCCCTTTCTTGTGAAAGACGTCACAAGTGAGCATGATGCGGTTTTTGTCAACTGTTCGTGGATTGCCTACATCACCGCTGCTGCTCGTATCCGGCTTTACGAGGCCATGAAATCGGTGGACTTCGATGTTTACTATTGTGACACCGACTCAATATACACTTCCCGAACCATGCCACAAAGTACCGAACTTGGTGGACTTAAGTTAGAAATGGAAGCGCCGGTTTTCTATTTTCGCCGCTGTAAGATGAAACATGGCGAACTGACGACCCCTGAATTTACGTCTGACTGTAAGGGGGTTCCCAAAGATCAACAGTACGCCTATTGTAAGGATGGCGTGATCTCATATCAGCGTCCTACTAAATTGCGGTCGGCATTTCTCACAGAGCAAAGGCTGTCTGTTTGGAACGAGATAACCCGCCGGTTGGGGAACGTACCCCTTAAACGTGTTCCATTGGCCCCCTTTAACTGGCAATTTGATAATGCCGACTCCCGGCCCTATGATTATGAGGAGGCTTGTTCGGCCTTTAAGCATACCCTTTTTAAGCCCCATGAAATCTACCCCCCTTCTTTCGACTCAGTGCTTTCCTTCTGAGTTTTCTCTTCTTCTTTGGGTAGTTTGACCTCTTTCTCCTTGATCTCTTTGATTTTTCTGAGCACGTTCACTCTTTGACCCATTCTGCTTTTCCTTTCGTCTCTAGATAAAATATCGCTTCGTCGCGGGGGACATCTAAGAACTCCAAGGCCCGCAATGCCATATCAAAGGGAATGATGTCCATTGCGTAAGCGTGAACTATGTTTCCCCCGCGCCAATCATCCCTTACCAGCCTCAACAATAGTTCCGCATCTGCCAAAGTATAGTCAAGCAGCGTCAACCGCCGTAACGCTTCTGACGTCCGCATGATCTCTTTTTCGTAGGCTTCTTCTACCTTGGTGCGTGGTATTCTTTTGACCTTGGCTGGTGCTTTATAGAGCATAATACCAAGGTACATATTCGCCACGCTCTCAGGGAATCCTTGTGCTATCAAATTCTCCTTGACCTCAACCGGAGTCAAGAAGTCGAACTCTAGCGCGGCCGCCAGCGCGTCCACTGACGGCCACCTGATCACTGGCTGTACTTCTGCTATCCAGGTGCTTATCAGTATACTGGATTCGTCCGGGTCGAAACCAAGCTCTGCTAGGTGGATATAGGCCTCATCCTCAGAGATCACCCCGGCGCTAAACGCATTCCTTATCGCTGTCTCAGACAGTTCGCGCCCTTCCACTTCGGCTGCTGCCAGCCAGGTAGCGACCATGATGTCTATGTCTGCCTCGACCCACCCTGCATCTAGCAGCCGTGATCGGGCCGTGCTTTCGTCAATCACCGTGTCAATCAAAGCTTCCCTCAACACACCAAGCGGCAACTTAGGTGGTATAAGCGGCTTCGGAAACTCTGGTATCTCTGGGTGCCTGATCTTCACGTCGTCAATGATCACATCAATAGCCTCTGTGGTGTATCCGGCCTTTCTCAACAGTTCCCTAGCCTTGACCTCATTGATTGCTCCCGACAACCAAGCGTTCACTACGTTGGTACGGTTGAGGTTAAGCGCCTTTGGTCTCTTTTTCGCTTGCCAAGTCCTGATCAGGACGTCTATAGCGTAACCCGACCAACCTTCCATCAAGAGGGCGTGTCGTGTTTCTTCTACCGACAATACGTTGGTGATAAAAGCGTCCTCGATGTGTGATTGTGTCAGTTCCCTTATGGTATCTTCTTGATCAAGTGCCGCCAGTTCCAATTCAAGGTCTATCGCATCGCTGGCGATTCCCATTTCTGTTAAATAGCCCCTGAACTCTGCCGGGGTTATCAAACCTTCTCTTAGACTCTTTCTTAAGGTGCCGATGTAATATTTTACGTTCTCGTCTTGCTGTTCCATGCGGTGCGTAGTTATAATGATTGCTAGAGCTTCGTCGGTGTAGCCCAACCGCCCCATGAAAGCGATTGCTTCCCCTTCACCTATAATCCCGTTGTCCCACGCATCGAATATCTGACCTAAAGAAAGCTCCCGTTGGGCGTGGGTTAACCACCAGTCGATCTCCTGTTCAGGCCATCCTATGGCACCTAGGTAGGCCCGGTAAGTTCCATCGTCGATGTTCCGCCCCAACCGCAATGAAGCCAATTGAGACGCGCTCATTCTTTCCGGCCGGAACTTTTCAGCGTACTTTTGTTCTAGTGGGGATGCGATACTAGCTCGCATTACAGGCCCCAGCATAACCCACGGCAGCCAGTTCAGGCCGGTAGCGAAATAAAGCGATTGCACGGCCCGTCCGATGTTTTTGAGAAACCCCAATGACATTCCTTGTGTAGCGCCCTCAACGATGAGACCGACACTTGCCATGCCCACGTTGGTTGCCATGTAGCGCCGGGCCGCCTCTCCCGCCTTTTTTGGCGTGGCCGGTGCGTCGTAGTCGAAAACCGATTCTATGGTATCGTAAAAAACACCTCCAAAAATCTCCATAAGCTCAGTGACCATGGGGTCTTCGAGGGTGGTCTTAATCAAGTTAGCTAGGAACTCTGACGGATTCTCCATCGCTTCGTCGGGAATGGACGGCCCTATCCCAGCTTCGGGCACCCCGAACTCCCGCATACTCGCGGTGATCTCTTTGATCTTGGCTCGCGCCTTTTCATCCTTTGCCCCTGACCGCACGTACACGCCGTACCAGCCGCCAAGCTGCATCATCCAGTATTGCATTTCGATGTACTTGACGTAAGTGCCAAGGATAGGCACCTCTTTCAAGAATCCCCATATCATGTTGAAGATGTCCAGGAGTGCCTTTTGCAGTCTATTCGGTTGGTCTGGCACCTGTGGCCCCAGTTTTACCGGCATTAGTATCCCTCTAACCAGTCAAGCGTCTTATTCACCAGGTAAGGCACGGCCTTATCCCAAAGCCAGCCAAGCGGGTCTCTGGCAAAGTCGGCGAAGTCAGGGTTGAAATCTTCAAGTAGGGTATAGATAAATTTCTTCGGGTTGTCCCTGAGAAGGTCGTACAAAGGTACTTTGCTGCGAATCCACTTATCTATCTCACTGAAGGGGTTCTTTACAAAAAGCTCCCAACCCCTCCATATCGCCTTTATCTGCTCTTCGACAAATTTCAGTGGGTTCTGAAAGAACCCCGACAAAAAGGGAAGGTTTTGACTGAGGTAGTTCCTTATTGCTGGGAATGGGTCGGTAAAGAAGTCCTCGATACCGGCGTAAAGAGAAGTGGTGTGGTGCCTGATATAGCTAAGGGGGTTCGAAGCGAAGTTCTCCAGTTCCCCCTGAAAACTATATAAGAACCACCTTACGTTGCCCACCACGTTGGAGAACGACCACTGATCAAGCCCTATCCAGTTCCAAGTAGGTTGCACCCAACCCCAAACCGTATTACGGGCCTCGTTCCCTACATTCAGGATATAGTCGGTGATGTAGTAGAAGCCGCGCCACAAGTGAGGGGAAAGCCGGTTCCAATGGGAAGTGATTGTACCCCATAGGCTGTCGATGTGTCCCCACAGGATTTGAATTTGCGCCCACGCCCAATCGGTGGCCTGGTAATAGAGCTTGGTTGCCCAATCCCACACCTGTTGGAAGGCATCTTCAAACCACCGTCTGATCTTATCGTAGTCGTCGTTAGCGGCGTCGAAGTTGAGCGTGGCAAGGTGTACCGCAAAGTCCCACAGATACCCGACTATTGCCCAAAAGTCAATTTGCATTATTCAATTTTAACCGGCGTCAACATTGCCTCTATCGTTTCTGCTAGCGGCATGATTGCGTCTGCCACCTTGTCCGCCACGAAGTCGGCTTCGCTCACTTCCACAGTTGCGCTTCCACCGTGCAATGTGGTGAAGTGTACCTCGTAATACTTCTGAATGCGGCCACCAGGTGTCACCCGCCGCCTTTCCACGATGTCGGTCACCTTGAACAGTGGTTCCCCCATTCTACTTCCCCTTTCTCAAATTGTTGACCGCTTCGACTACCACGCCATGAGCATTGGAGCCAACGTAATAGCCAAAGCCCATAAAGGCACCCTTCACCAGCGCATCATTGACCGGTTGGTTGGATACCGCCTGGTAAATGACCGCGCCCCACAAAGATACCGTCACAATAGCCCTAACGGTAATCTTACTGACAACCCATTTCGCCCATTCCATCGTTGTTCCCTCCCGTCTTTATATTATTTTACCTACCAGTAGATGATGTGTGCCCGGCCGGAAACAAAAGCGGTACCGGCCCCACTGACATATGATGCCAAGTCCACCACTTGTCCATCCTTGACCGGAAAGTTAAAACACATCTGAGTAATCCAATCTTCAATCACCGTTCCCTCATCGGCTATCTGTTGGAAAACTATCACCGTGTTTAGCCTTACAGCCGACGCCGACAATCCGGCTGCGGAAGGATTGCGGGCCTCCCCTACCCATGCTACCACCATTCCTGCCTTTCCGGTTGGAATAGTAAAAGAGTCTCTAGCAGTCCAGGCGTGAGCGCTATAGCTGTCGCTGAAGTCTAGAGATTTTAGCGTGAAATCTCTAGGGGGGATGATCAGTTGCCCCGGTGCTGCTAAGGCTACCAGTGGGTGACCGTCTGCATCGGCTTCTACCCGCAATAGTTCCCCATTAGGGCCAAACACGACGGGCACCACCAAGTTTCCTTTAGGTGCGGTTCCGGCCATAGATACCTACCCCCTTTCACGCCGTAGCAGGCTCATTCTGAGTTACAATTATAGCATCGACATAAGCAGTTGCATTCTCAGTATCGACTGGATAAATTAATACCTCTGAGGTAAACCCTTCGGTAGCTTCGATTTCCACATTACGCAAAGCGATACCGGTCAAGTCGATTGTTTTGTGTCCTATCCGCGCCCGAAGGTACTCGTTAATTTCAAGGTCTACGATGACCTTGTGCGGCATGAAGTTAGGCCAATAGTGGCCGTACGAGTAGGTTTCCCCTGTATCAGTCCATCCACCGGCGCTGTTAAAGTAGTAAATCTTATCATCAACCGGGTCAAGCCTTAAGCCAAAACCCTGAAAGGTGTCTTGATAATATCGCCCACCAAGAAGGTGAAGTTCACTGACTGATTCATCGCTGAACACGTTGGCTTGCAGTCCCACCTTGGTGTTCAGTGGTGCCGGTATATATCCAGCAATGCTACAATAATCTGAGACGTTAATCCCTGTATATAGCTTAACGGCGAAGCCCCCAAACTCCGAATATTCGGTAGAAAGTGACTGCGTTCCCGTTCCAAGGTAACTATCACCAGTCCACATCCCCATCCCACGGCGAAAGTCCTCCAGTAAGAAGGTTTCGCCACGACGATAATAACCACGTGCCGATTGCAGACGGCTGGCAAGTTCGGCATTACCTACCCCCACCGATTCACCCCATATATTTTCGGGATCATAAGGGATCATCAAGATGCGCCCATCTTCGTCGGTCGCCAGCGTCTTAAGCAGGCCCGCAAAAGCCCCCTTTGCCACGATCACCAGGTTGCCCTTGTCGTCTGCTTTGACGGTGATGATCTCGTTTTCCGGGTCGTGTGCTTTCAGCAAAAAGGCGCGGGTAAAGTCTTCTAGGTCTTCGACTGCCATGCTATCTCCTGGTTAGCTAAAGAAGGTTGGATAAAGCACATCCGACAATGGCTTCACGGTCAACCCCACAAAAACCCGATGGAGATACTTGATGCTGTCGTTGTATCCCTCTAAAATGATCTTGTTCTGAGCGTCGGGAAGTGGGTAATTGTCTGCGAACTCAATCATAATATCATCCCCACTGTACCATTCGTCGGGATTCGTCGGGTAAATCACCCTCTCATTGTGTTTTATCCGGCATTTGGCCGTACCTGATGAGCCGGGTATGAAGATCACCCTTACCTCAGTTATCCGTCCCGGCGGCAATAGTGAATCCTTGAAGTAAGGTTCGGCTTCTGTGGCTGTCGTGGGGATTTCAAGCGTCCAAAAATAATCCATCGCATCCTAGTTCTCGAACCTCTTATTGCCGTGAATCGCCATTTCTTGTGTCTCAGTGGCTACGATACCTGACCATTTGAACAGCAGGTTTTCACCCTCGAAGAGCCAAACCCTTATCGGTTGGCTTGACCATTCGCCGTTGGTGATGTCTTTGAAGTAGTAAAGGGGAAACTCATCCCCCGCTCCCTCGATGCACACCAAGCAGTCAGCGTTGTCGGTCGTACTGGTGTATACCGCCACACGCTCACAGTAATGGCGTTGCCCTTCATCTATGCGATCGGTGCGGTATTCCGCTGTGGTGTCGCCCGCTGTTTCCACCAGCATTTCACGCCAACCGCCCAATTTGTCAGCCATGCTTTCGTTCCTTTCGTGTAGGATTAAGCCCCTAACTCAAAAAGAGCGGGATTTGTGTTGCCCGCTTGCTTTCATCCTGAAAAGCCCTTGCCCTGAGTTTTCGAAGGGTCTCTTACTTGTCCAACCGGTCAAGGATGACCCGGTTGATTCCATCGGTGACTTCGGCATAGTTGTCCCCCATGTCCCTTGTGTGGATTTCGAGGTCAACATCCTTCTGAACCGCCGGGTCTAGCCATGTGGTCGGGTCTGGAAGGTAGTCAAAGGGAATCAGCACCACGCCTTCCGGTGCCAGCCCGATAGCCAACCACGCATAGGGGTTGTTGGCTTCGTAAGTTTCCGGCTTCTGAGTGCGGCTGCTGCGATCCCGCTGTACGGTTGGGATAACAGCAGAAGCCGCGCCGTCATCGGAACCCGCAAGACCGGCCATGGATTGAACGTACCCCAAACCCACGTTAAAGCCCTTGTCGGCGGTGTGGTAAATCCACCCATTTGTCATGGGCATTAACCCGGTTTCGAGGACGTTCTTGTGAATCAGCCATTCCAGGTCGCCGTTGTAGAACTCCACATCACCGCTCTTAAAGGTGATCTTGATGTCGTACATCAAGTTGAACAAGTTGGTTTTCTCGATCTCGTCATCATCAAGCGGTGGGATGGCCTGCAACATGATGCGACGGATAGGGAGCTTTGTGGGGAGCTTTACGTGTTTTCGCTCATCATTCACGGTATTCCATGACCGATAGGTTTCAGTCCGCATGAACCCCTTGGAAGCCGGAACCCCGGCCCCGGCCGGTTGGATGGTCAAGATGTCGAGGCCAATGTCCTGTTGGAAGTAGGTCGAGGTTGCCAGGTTCTCAACCCTCAGTTCGAGGGAATCGAACTTGTTTGCAGGTAGGTACATTTCAGGGTCGTGAAGGTATCTACCAAAGTTCAGCAACAGCACTACCCGGTCAGTGTCTTGACTGTACTCCCTGAATTGATGCGGTGGCAACACGCCCTGGTCGTACAGGGTCATGGCCGTGATCACTGAGGCAGGGACGTGTTTCACTACAGTCCGGCCATCACCGATCACGCTTATGTCCCCGATGTAGTCAAGCAGCCGCCATTTCGCTAGTGCCGCCATCGGGTTGGCCGCCGTCTTTTTGGCCGTGCCGTGCAGGATGATACTTCCGATCGGCACGTTTTCCGGCAACTCGATCTTTTCGGTCTTGCCCCGGCCCGCCGGTTCGTTCTCACGCCAAACTCTAGTATGCCAGTACAAAATATAGGCCCTCCTTTCTTTTCAGATATTGAGGGTGTACCTGATTTCGTTCCTTTCGTGGCTCAGTACCCACGCTGGAGTTTCATGCAGTTACTCATGGCTATCTGATACTGTTTGGACTTCTCAGCCCGCTGTTCGACAGTATCTTCTGCCAAGCCAGCAACCTCTGCTTTGGCCGATTCCACACACGAGATCACCGGGCCGATACTGGATTCATAGCGATCGCCGGACTTAGGGGCCTCAGTTTCCCAGTGGGGAACCCCGATCTTCATAGCCCGGTCTTGCCAGCGACGGGTGCCGGCCTTTTCAGCACCGGCGGTGATACGCCCGTCGTCCATAGCTGCCCGTAACCCCGCGTCACGTTTGCTTTCGGTTGCCTTGACTCTTTCAAGCCAATCGGCACGAGGGTTTTGAATCCCTTCTTTCATGTACTTGCCACTGATCTTGATTCTTTCTTCCCACTTGTCACGTGCTTGTTTGGCCGTACGCGCCATTTACATATACCTCCTTTCTATAGATTGTGAAGAGGAACACAAGTGATTGTGAAATCCTTAATTATATTATACCACGGATTTGAAAGTTTGTCAAGTATTAACTTTCTAAAGTTCTGTAATGGCCTCTTTCCGTATAACGGAAAACCCTTGTGAAAAGTGTAACTTGTGTCTGCTAACCTTAAAATTTTACTCAATTTTACTCAAAAACTCACAAGATTTTACAA
>JABXJW010000495.1 GCA_013375395.1 Desulfobacterales bacterium | reverse complement strand
CAAGCCCTGTACACACTACCCACGGCCACACCAGACAAAAAACTTCACATCACGACTTTGATAGTAACCGCGGCGGCAACTGCAACAACCGCTTTTATACTTTATGATAGTACGGGAACAACGACACCCACAGCAGAACTCAGGCTTGGACCAGCTGAAGGAGCCATTTCGACCGGGATAAAAGGGCTTATCCACAGCAGCTACGTATACTACCGAGCTGACGTGGTGGGAGCCAGTTTAAGGTTTGGAGGAATTTTAAGAGACGAGTTAGCGTCAGAAAGTTAGTTTTCCACAACCTTTTCAGTCTTTAATGGCATTTTTTAGACTATTTTACCCGCAAAACCTTTTATGTTGAAAATTTAAATTAAAAGGGAGAGGAGTGATGAGTGAGTTATACTAGAACAAACTATCGTGTAACTGGGGCACAGATTAACGACGATGCTGTGACTTCGGCGAAGATTGCGGCTAGGGCTGTTGTGGCTTCGAGTATAGCCACGGCGATAGTGGCACAAAGTCACCTAGCTACTAATGCAAGGTTTGCGAAGGGCTACCAAGCTGCCGCTCAGTGTAGTTCGACAGGTACCGTGAGAGTCTCGACCGGCTTAGCTTCGCCCGTCTATGCCATGGCGTTTGAAAAGACCAGTGGGACGGTCGCCAATCGCTTTAAGAAGCTGAGGTTCTTTAGCGCAGCCGGTAGCTATGTATACTTCCAGCTACACGCGCAGACATACACAACAACGACATTACATGCGTCGGTGACGGTCTACCTCTTCCAAGAAACGCTGTATGCAGCGACTGCCACGATACAGTTCAACTGGTTGGCCTTCGAGGCTTAGAAAAGTCTACATCTCAACCAATCAATTAAAGATGTATGCCCTTGCTAGTGGAAACTTTTTTATACTTTTTTAGCTCACTGTGATGGCAAAGAGTAGTCTGGGGTCTAGGTTGTCGAACGAATTTCCAGCCAAGGTTCATGGGAAAGGAAAGATCACTATTCCTCATACAATCCGTGAAATATGTGACATACAAGATGGGGACATAGTTACTCTGTCTGTGTTGGAAGTTGCCCATAAGGGAGGGAAATAAATGCCAGTCTTCGTCGCGGAGCTTTCCCAAGAAGAGAAGAGAAAGATTGAGGATATAAAGCAGAATATGAAGTGTAAAACGGACTACGACGTTATCAAACATTTGGTAGAGAATTGGTGGATTGAACCAGGGGATATAGCCGCTGTAAACGCTATAACATTAAAATCTTGGCTTCCAATCTGGCTGGATAACATAAGAGATAACCTATCGGAAATCTGGCGTGGGGGAGACATTAAAGATCTGTTCCCAGACCGAGAAAGATTTGATGGACACGCAGTAATAATAGGT
>JABXJW010000494.1 GCA_013375395.1 Desulfobacterales bacterium | reverse complement strand
ATAGCAGGGTCAGGTGATGGCCGCCTTCCAGCTCGATTTCAGCGCCTAATATAGGTTTTATACCTGCCGCCCTGGCCTTGTCGTAGAAACGGATAGCGCCGGTCAACCGATCATGGTCTGTCAGGGCCAGGGCGGGCATCTTCAGCGTAACCGCTTTATCCAGGAGCTCGTCCAGGGAAGAAGCCCCGTCCAGAAAGCTGTACTGCGAGTGGACATGAAGGTGAACGAACCCCATGGTTGCACCCCCTAGTCGAGGACCCTTGATAGAAACCACTGTTCTCCCAGCTTGTAGAGCTCGTAAGTCCCGGTGCTCGAGTTCCTCGCGTTGACGCGGGCGAAAAGGCGCATCCCTTTTCCGCTCCACCATTCGGAAGGCTCCCTCCACCAGCCGATAACTTCAACGACCCTGTAAAGGCGCTTCCTCCATATGAAGGCGGTTATCGTGGAGTCTTTACTTTGATGGACTTTGATCGGTTCACCAATGAGCTTCGACATCACCAGGTTCCCAAAGAGGAAAAGGGATATCATTGTAATAGAACATATGTGCTATTGTCAAGAGGGTTTTGTCAAATATCGATGAGACTTATTAGCTAATCATGGCGTATCTGCGTATCTGGTTTTGGGCTTACCTCAGGAGCGCCACGTCGCGAAACAGGGCTTACCGAACTTTCTACGAGTAGCAAACACCTCAGGAGTGTGCCTTAGCAAATTTCCCTATTCGGCGGAGCGACACAATCGGTATGTTGACAAGCTACTGGGAGAGGACTAAACTCAAATCCCAACCTATAACATGATACTAGCAACAGAAATGAGAACAACGAGAAGGGCATCTCCGGGTTTTTTTAAGTCACCCGCAAACAGACTGGAGAATTAAATTAATGAGAGGAGTTATCATATGACCGATAAAGCTTTAAGTGAACAGAAATGGGAAACCACAACATTTAAGGTGGAAAAAACTGGCCACATAGGCATATTGACCTACTCTGCACCGGAGAAATTGAATGCTGGTACGATGAGCATAGAGCATAGCCCGTACTGGCCAAACGACCGGGAAGAGAAGTGGTGGCAGGCTTTTGCCCAGGTAAAAAACGATCCGGAGATTAATGTAATCATTATCACAGGTGAGGGTAGAGCTTTCTCTGCCGGTGCCGATTTGAAACAATGGGGAGCCATGTCAGCACTGGCGGAAGAGAAGGGCTTAAGTTACTTTGACCTGTTTGGCGGGTCAGGTACTGTGATCGACGAAGGAACTACCCAGTCACACGAGTGGATAACCCGACTGAAGAAACCGACAATTGCCATGATTAATGGACTCGCCATTGGTGAGGGCGCCGATATGGCTCTCATGTGCGATATGCGGGTGATGTCGAACGAGG
>JABXJW010000493.1 GCA_013375395.1 Desulfobacterales bacterium | reverse complement strand
TGAGATACTGTTCTTTCGCTTCATCATCGGGTAATAAGATATATTTAATTTTTTTATATACTCCCGACCACAGCCATAACCGAGTTGCTTCATCATAATATCTTATGTCCATAGTTGTCACTTTGTCCGCATAATGAGCGAGAATTGCTGTAGATAATCCTCTCCATGTTCCTATCTCAATAGCATGAGATATTTTCCTGCCTTTAAGAAGGCTGCGAAATATTCTCTCACAATAAACATCCTTGTAAAAACCTCCCGCCGCACTTCCGCGTGCTATTCTGTAACCAAACTCCTTCATGGCTTTTAGAGAAAAATCCCCTTCTCCGACAATATCTTCCGCATTTATTTCCTGCGGATAAAAAAATATCTTTCCACCTATAATATCATTGGCAGCTACTTCCATGCGCTGACCTCCTGACCTTCTATCTCAGTGAAATCTTTGGTATGGGTAAGAACATTAAGAGCATTGCGAACATCAGGTGAGAAGTCTTTGCTTGAAAGTTTCTCTTCCATCCGGCCAATGCCGCCAGCCCAGTGAAGAACTTTTATTCGGCGGTTATTACAAACAAAATTACCATTTTCATCGAGCCTTATTTCCTTCCAGTACGGTCTTGAAGTCTCGTTGTAATAGACATCGGCGGCATCTACTATTTTTAGCCTGTACCGGCCGCTCTTAGCAAGTTCGTTGAAATATACCTGATTTGAAGGCCCGCCATTATGCTTATACATCAGGTCAGTCCATTCGGTACAAAATTCCCGTGAGGTAATCGCAGAGACTCCGGCGTTTAGATATCCAGGTGGAAAGTCATCACTTTCCAAATTCAGAGAGCCGGCCACATCGTAATCCTGCTCCAGTAACTCATCCAACTTGCCTGTTACGACCGTATCGGCATCGAAATATATCACACAATCGAAGTCCTCTAAGAGTATCTCACACAGCCGGGGCCGTATCTCGAATGCCTTACACGCACAGGCCGAGTTCCTGACTTTACCGAATATCTTCTTTTCATCATTACAGTCATAGATATAAAATGGAATATCTGAATGGAACTTCCCGAACGATGTCCTGACTCTACGTGCAAGTCTATGGGTCAGTTCACTGTCGGCTATTGTAAAAGCAGCAATTCGTTTTTCGTTTTTCTGTTTAGCCCGTTTGACTTTCCATCGCTGATAATACTCTTCCATCGCATTGAGAACCAATTCGGGTTTGATATGCTCCATGCACTTAGTTGCTACGCCTGCCACCGTTCCCTTCGGACAACTATTTGAGTAAATCAGCTTGTGGCACGGATAACACTCACAGTTTTCAGGAATAAGGGGCATGACGTTTTTCCAGTATTTAGTTAAGTTTTCCTCTGACCCGGCCGACATGAATAT
>JABXJW010000120.1 GCA_013375395.1 Desulfobacterales bacterium | reverse complement strand
GCTATAGTGAAATGTTTGTCTTCCTTACCGGGCTGCGAAGCACTGCCGTAAGGCAGAACCCCCGTGCGGAAGCACGGTGAGGCTTCACATTACCGTGTTGGGGCGTTGACCCTTTATTTTAGTTTGTGATACAAGAAGTTAATCGGTCAGACACTAAATAGTCCAACAGCGTAAACGATGGAGGTATCATGGCCAAGAAGAAGCGGGTTACAAGAAAACAACTCTTAAAAGAACCGGATGAATTTCTCACCTTTTCGGCCAAGGCGATCCAGTTTGCAGCCTATAATCGAAGGTCGATTTCTTTTGCCTTGGTCGGCCTGGTTATTGCTTGCCTGGCCTTTGGGGTGTTTAAATATTTTTCAAACCTGTCGGAACGAAGGGCCTATTCCGTGTTCGAGCAGGGGCTTGTGCACTACCTGGCTCAAGCTTCCGTGGGTAAATCGCCCCACTTTCAGCAGATGGCTATCGAGAAATTCGAGGAAGTCCTCAAGAGATATCCGTCGACAAGTGCAGGAGAGCTCAGCCTGCTTTTGCGGGCAAACATGAGCTATGACGAGGGCTCGTATGACAAGGCGATTGAACTGTATCAGAAGGCGCTTGGGGCTTTTTCAGAAGAAGGTGTCTTGCGAAAACTTGTCTGGAACAACCTGGGATATGCCTACGAAGGAAAGAAGGATTACAGTGCTGCGGCGCAGTGCTTTGAGAAGATAACAGAGCCTGAAGGTGAGTTCATGAAGGCAGACGCCTATTTCAACCTGGCACGCATGCACGAGGCCATGGGTAATCGCCAAAAGGCGATCGAGGCTTACAACAAGGTGGCGGATGATTATCCCGGGTCCGTCAATTTTCAGATCTGCAAAGAAAAGGTTTTGCGTCTGAAGGGGCAGAGGTGAAGGCTATAGCTGAAAGCTGAAGGCTGATAATGATACAAGTAAAGTAACGAATTTGCTTTCCCGCTACGGCGAATGGATACAATGAAAAGGACTGTTGCCGTTGCTTTGAGCGGCGGCATCGATTCCGCTGTTGCAGCCGCCCTCCTTAAAAAAGAGGACTACCGACTCATTGGCCTCTATTTTCAAACCGGTTATGAATTTTCCCCCGGCGGTTCGACCGCATCAAGGCCGTTTTCTCGTGTAAATCCTTGGCCCCTGAGGGCCGCAGAACAGATCGGCATACCCCTTGAGGTCATCGATTGTTCCAAAGCTTTCGAAATGGAGGTTGTGCGTTACTTTATCGACACTTACCGTTCAGGACAAACACCGAATCCGTGTATGGTGTGCAATCAGCGGATCAAGTTCGGCCTTATGCTCGAACGGGCCAAGGCTCTCGGCGCCTCAGCACTGGCAACAGGTCATTATGCCAGAATACGCCAAGAGGCAAACGGACAATATCGCCTCCTGAAGGGCGTGGATATGGCCAAAGACCAATCCTACTTCCTGGCTCGCCTGAGCCGGAAACAGTTAAGCCGGGTCATGCTTCCCCTGGGCGCCTACACCAAGAAGCAGGTACGAGAGATGGCCGAGGCATGGGGGTTCACGGCCTTTGCGGAGGGCGAAAGCCAGGAGCTGTGTTTTATACGCCAGCCCAGCTACAAGGACTTTCTTTGCAGCCTGGCGGGATTTACCCGCAAACCCGGACCGATTGTCAACACCAGAGGTGAAATACTGGGACAACACCGGGGTCTGCACGCCTATACCGTGGGACAGCGGAGGGGAATCGGCATACCGGGGGCGGAGCCTTTCTATGTGATTCGGCTTGACAGCGAGCAAAACCGATTGGTCATCGGGGCCAAATCCGAGCTGGCGGCCTGTCAATGTACGGTGACCGATATCAACTGGATCGGGACCGAACCTCCGGACAGACCAATATCGGTCCAAACCCGCATCCGCTATCGTCATCGAGAAGCAGAGTCCGTCCTCACGCCTCTTGGCCCAGACAGGGCGGTGGTTCGCTTTTGCGAAGACCAGTATGCGATTACGCCGGGCCAGGCCGCGGTCTTCTATCAAGGCGAACGGGTTCTTGGCGGAGGGTGGATAGCCGGCCATTTCCACAATCCCCATCCCTCCGGATTCGAGTGAGATCCAAGGACAATCAAATTTTGAACCGGGTTTTTATTCTTGACTGTTCTTACATAATCGTGCAAAAGATATACACATAACGGTCATGGGAGGCAGGTATGGAGATAAAGGAGACCGTACAAAAATTATTACAGGAAATGGTTGTGCCTGATCTGAGTAGAATCAGGGATGAAAATAGTAAGATCCTTGCTATCCTTGATGTAACCAACAAGCGCCTTGGCGATATGAACACCCACCTGGCAGATCAAAGTCGTCGCATCGACGATGTTCGCTCTGAACTGGGACAACGCATCGACGATGTTCGCTCTGAACTCGGGCAACGCATCGATGAGACCAATAAACGGATTGATGAGACCAATAAACGGATTGATGCGGTCCATTCTGACCTGATCAATCGTCTGGATGCCAACAACGCCAGGATAGACCGCTTTTTTTTGGAGAGCGTCTCTAAAGACGAACATCAAAAATTCGATGAGCGGGTAGCACGACTGGAGCGCGAAGTAGAGGCTATCAGACGACAGATGGCGGCCTGACGTTGTGCGACCCAGACAATAAACCTAAGACCTTCTGAAATCCTTCCTGAAAAAGCACTTCCATAGAAAAGAAGCTGAGAAAACGCTGTCCGCAAAATATCCTGATTATCCTGCCTTGTTGAATGCTTTTGTATTTCTATTTAACTGGGGCCTGCCCTGTGGAATGCGAAGCTTATTCCTCCGGGGTAAATCCCGTTGTGAGCGAAGCGAACTAAGTTCGTATGATATGACACATATATGACATTCAATTGCGGGACAATTGACACTCTGTTTCGAATCCAAGCGGATCCGGTCTTGGGCGGGCATCCCCTGGGGAGGGACTGTATGTTGCTGAATTAACGAGACAACCCCGAGGCGGACCTGTGCGGGAATGGTTGCGCAAAGCCGGTGGCACACAAATTGCTTGACGAAATTTGTCGTAATTACAAGAATAAATGGCTATACATTCCGACACATGAATCCTTGACAAGCGCATTGGACGTATGTATAAGGGCTTCAAAACGTGGTGACGGGAGCCTCTTTTGAAAAAATTGCTGTAAACTTGGGTGGTTACAGCCCAAGGATCGAGGAAGGAGGTGATGTCCGTTTGGCGTTGTACACTGTGTCCTCTGTGTTTTGGGGATGCCTGCTTGAACGTAATAGAAGAAATTCTTTATATGTTAACAGAAGAAAACGGGAGGAAAGCAAATGAAGAAATTCGCAGTAGCTTTACTTGCACTCACTGTGGCAGTATTTTTGGCAGCGCCCGCCATGGCCGAATTCAGCCCCTATGGTTCCGTAAGGCTCGGCACGTTCTGGAAAACCCATGAGCCGGCTGCGCCTGGTGCCGACACCGATTCCGACTTGGTCATGCCCTTCGGCAACTACAGCCGGTTCGGCGGCAAGTTTAAAACCGGAGATATTTCCGGTCATGTCGAGCTCGGTTTGAAGGGCGCTGAGGACGGAAATGCCGTATATCAACGTCTTCTTTACGGCAAGTGGGATATGGGGGGGGGCACAACCCTTCTTGTAGGACAGGACTACTGCCCGTACACCCATATCTCGGCCCAGGTTTCTCCGGGGTTTTATGACCTTGAGAACTATTTTATTGGCTACGGCTGCCTCTGGAACGGCCGCCAGCCCCAGATCAGGCTGGATACGGCAGGCGGGCTCTATGCGGGCTTGATCAGACCCCAGGTGCCGGGCAAGAATGCCGCTGGGCTACAGAAAGGCCCTTCCGGCGCGACGGCAGGTGGTGACCTTGACGTGACCATGCCTAAGATCTGCGTTGGTTATAAGATCAAGGGAGAAGGCATGATGCTGAACGTCGGTATCGGCTATAATACCTATAAATATAAAGAGGGCACTTTTAGTGAAAGCGTCACATCTCAGATCATTTACCTGAACGGCAAGATGGCGTTGGGCCCGGCCGACCTCAAGTTCAGCGTGCATACCGGTCAGAACGTGGGTGATTTCGGCATAAGTGGTCGGGAGACCGCCGCTGTGGCAAGGGTTGATGCCGGCGGTGAACTCGAGAACAGCACCTGCATGGGCTATTACGTCCAGGCCGCTTTCAAGGTCGATCCGGCAACCATCACCGTGGGCTACGGTTCCACCAAATCCGAGAACGACAACTGGGGCACTGATGCAGATACGCAAAGCTCATACTTTGTCAATGCCAAGATCCCCATTGCCAAGACGTTCTTTGTGGTGCCGGAATACTCCATCTACGACGGTGGGGATAAGTACGATGGCGGTGAGGACGATGATTACTCGTACATGGGTGTGCTGTTGCAGATGAACTTCTAGCTTGTTGGCTTTCTAGCCCTTAACTGTTGTGGCCCCGGGGAGGCATCTCCGGGGCTTTTTTTGTGGCAGTTTTATTGGTATTTTCAATACCCCGCTGCTTGCGGCGGGGTTGCCGCTCAGTTCCCTCTCCCCTGGAGGGAGAGGGTTAGGGTGAGGGGGCACAAAAAGGGTGTTTCCATTGGAGTTGGATTGTCTAACTTGCTTAAGCCCGGCCACACCCGTAGTTCCCTCTACCCTTGCAGGGGAGAGGGTTAGGGTGAGGGGTGAAGGATGAAGCATCGGGCCAGAAGGCTGAGAAAAAACTTGACCGATGCCGAAAGGCTGCTGTGGCGTCATCTATGCGATCGGCAATTAGGGGGATACAAATTTCGTCGCCAGCATCCTGTTGGACCGTTCATAGTAGATTTTGCGTGTTTGGAGAAAAAGCTCGTTGTTGAAGTAGACGGCGGTGAACATGCGAAGAACCTGGAGGAAGATGTCAAACGTTCTGATTATTTGAAGGAAAGAGGATACCGAATCTTACGATTCTGGAACAACGAGGTTCTGGCGGAAAGTAAGTCTGTTTTGAGTGTAATTCTTACGTCTTTGCTTGAAGATACCCCCTCACCCTGACCCTCTCCCCCGAAAACGGGGGAGAGGGAACTAAGGAGTAACCGTAAGTTGCCAAGCTCCCGCCTGCCATAGGGAACGAGTCGAGAGGAGATGCACGGGCAAGCTCAGCAAGGGTGCCATGGGGTGCCACGGGCTAAGCGGAGCTTGCCCGTGCCAAGCGTGCCCACACTCACTCCTATCAGTCTCTTCTGACTTCTGCCATGCTGGCTAACTGAGGCACCCAGCTTGAAGCTGATGCACGGGCAAGCTATGCTTGGCCCGTGGCACCCAGTGCCCACACACTCCTACTTGATTTCATCTATCACCAATGATCAGTTTCTTCTGACTTCTGCCATGCTGGCCAACTGAGGCACCCAGCTTGAAGCTGATGCACGGGCAAGCTATGCTTGGCCCGTGGCACCCGTGCACCCGTGCGCGCAGGTGCCCGTGCATTACTACCTGTGCTCCGATGCCGCCGGCCGGCCCAGCTCATAGGAAATAATCGAACTTGCGGCAGCGCTTAGGGCCGTGCCTTGCTTTGCCACCTGGACTGCAACCACTTCCTCAGTGCCGTCATTGTCAAGATCGCCCACGGCACAGTCGCTGATATGGCCGGATATCTTCGGGGTTTGCCACATCAGGCCAAGCCCGAGACCCTTCCAGGAAAGACATGCCATGCGTCCGCTCTCAAAACTTCGAAGGTGCGCAAACAACCTGCCGAGCGGACCCTGGTTGGAGGCCACGACCACATCCTGCTTGCCGTTGCCGTCAATGTCGCGGACGCAGATTCGCTGGGGCAGAAAGAGGCGCTCCGGGACGTTCTCGTTTTCTGCCGAGAACTCAACATAATTCAAGCTGCCGCCGTAGCGCTCGTCACTCTTGCACTGTTCCTCGCCGGACGGGGTAAGAAGAAGAATATGGTCGCCCTGGTCGAAGGAAACGATCCTTTGCTGCCCGGTGTTCATGACGTCTGCCAGGGCAAAGCCGAAGATGTTGATCCCTTTTGGCAGCCGCAGAGGCTCTGTTGGTTTGTACCTGCCGTTATGCCAGACCAGTTGATGGATGCCGGGCACGAATGGCTCATCCATCCTGCGCTTCTGCCCGAGCAGCACGGGGCTCCGGTCGGGTGCGCCTATCACCCTGTAATACCATGGGGCTTCATTTACGAGTCGGCCAAAATCGTGGCCGTCCCATTCCAGCACAAATGAGCCGAGACGATGCCCTGCGGCCTTGGCGCTTGAGACAAATATCTCCGCACGGCCATTGCCGTTAATGTCGGCGGCATCAATGCCTATGAACCCGTCATGACTCTTGCCGGCACTCTCCCATATCTTGACAAGGCGTTGGCCATCAAACCGGTACACATAAATGCGCCGATCACTGATGAGGACAATTTCTGTCTTGCCGTCTCCATCCACATCGGCGAGGGCTATCCCCTTGATGGCAATTTCAAAGTTTTTGCTTTTCCAGAAGCCGGCAGGCTCCGTGCCGTTGGATTCCGCCGGGGCGGGCTTTGCGCTCAAAACCTTTGCCTGCCTGGCCTCAGTACGGCCAAAAACCGTTTCGTTGATTTCGGCGGCAAGAAGATTTATCCGTGGAATCACCTCGTCGATTTGCCCCGCCTGTTTAAAGAAGGCAAGCGCCGGCCTCTTTTTGTGGACATCCACCATCTTGGCATCCATGCTGATGCTGTTGCCGAAAATAGTGAGGCTTCCGAACAGGACATAGTCGGCCTTGAGCCCGGCGCCTATGGCACGCGCAACTTCTTCATTCACCGGCGCGGACACGCCGGCGAGCGCCCGATCCGTGTCTTCCCGCCCCACCACAGCCGCGTTGCCTTCCCGTGAAAGGCGCGATGTGAGCATATCGACAATGCCATCCTTAAGGAATGAAAGATCCCTGTCCGCGTTAATCTTGAACGGCACGACGACTACACGGGAAGGCTCGCCGGCCGCTGCTCCCACGGCGGCCGGGATGACCAAAGACAACAGCAGTACAAATCCAAACAGTAGTTTTCGCACTTGAGTTTTCAATTCCAGGCCTCCTATATAGTGCTTGAACGAAAACCCCCTAAATCACAGTTTTCCTGTCATTGCGAGGGAGGTACGACCGAAGCAATGACAGCTCGCAATTAAGGGTTTTCGTTCAGACACTATATAGGTTACTTTATAAGGCAGCCGTCCTTCCGGGTCAACACCTTTGTGTCCCTGAGCGAGACTTGCCGGGGAAGGGGCATCGAGGAAGGAATTTAAGGAATTTCTGGATGGGCGTTGATTATGGTGATATGAATATTGACCATGTTTGAATGGGTCAAAAGACAACTGGACAAGATCGGCAGCCCGACCCTGGACTGGGTCCAGGTTGAGGTGACGACCCACTGCAATGGCGCCTGCATCTATTGTCCCTCGCGTGGGAGAGGGTTAGAATGACTGGGAGCATAAGGGTTGGGGATGTTGTTATGATCGAATTCATCGTAAGCCATGATGGAAAAAATTGGATTGCAAGGAACGAGGTGCTCTGTGCAGAGGCTCCGACGTTGGAAGAGCTGGACAATGAACTGAAAAAACTGTTAAGAGAGAAGGGTTGCCTTGAAAAGGGCAAGAAGCTCGACATCTTTATGGCATTTGACAATTCCACTATTCCCGTGTGGATGCGTCAGTATGCTCAGCATTATTTTAACAGGATTGTGCGGGTGGAAGGCTAAGAAACCGCCGGCGGCATCATGCCGTGGTGAAACAGCCATGCTAAAAACAAGCCCAGCGGTATTATTATGATCGCCAGAATTACTCCGTAGGCTGCGGTCAACCTTCCAAGCCCTTCTTTAGCAAGCTCCCTGAAATCCGTGACTATTCCTATGCTTGTGAATGTGAGCATAAAAAAGAACTTCCTCAAAGAACCTTCAATTGGTGCGATTCCAAATTTGAGGCCCTCGAATGGGATTATGTCGGCCAGTCCCAGACCCATAACCAGGAACCATGCAATGAAATATCCAAGAACAAACTTCGGAAATCTAAACCATATCTCAGATTTTGGAACTTTTTCTCCCGGTCTTCTCTCGATGTACCAGACCCAGACTACTGCCAGTACAAACGCCCATATTCCTATGAACATGTCTATCCAGATCTTTGTCATTATCGCCGAGGCCAGTATCCATCCCTCGTCCCAGTGTATGCCTTCTCCGGCAACCTTTGCCCTTATGAGCTCATCAAGTATTGCTCCTGCCGCGGCATCGGCCCCGTCGGTCTTTACGGTCAATCCGAGGCTGGCTCCGGCAACTATCGGCTCATTTGACCAATAGGTGTTGAGCAATCCCGGCATAATTACAAGCTCTGAAACAGCAAACACGACAACCAGCGACGATATCATGATAGGCACTATAGGCCTTGCTCTAATAGCCCCACCCGTGGCAATTGAGGCCGAAACTCCACAAATTGAAATTGCCGACGCCAGACAGGCCGACCATTCCTTTGTCAGCTTAAAGACTTTTCTGCACACCGTGTAAGCTAGCGGCCAGAAGAGCAGATAAGCAGCTATTGTGGCACAGCAACCCGCAAAAAGCAGATGCATGGCAAAGCCTGTTGCCTCAATGGCCTTCAACCCCAATTTGGTCCCGAGGCAGACAATGGCAACCTTGATGAACCATTCCGGCTTTGCCGCCTCTTTCATAAACGTTCTAAACCTCTTGGGAGTCAAATTTCCAATGAAGAGTCCGGCAAACAACGCTATTATGTAGTAGGCTCCGCCCAAAGAAAGACTCCACTCAATACCGTATTTCTCCCGTTCCAACGAAGTTGCTGCAATGTGTGCATTTTGGCCGATGATGTAAAAAAGCACTGTCAGCCAAAAGATTATGGTCCATGCTATGAAATACCTTTTCACATCCCATTTCATGAACTTGGCGCCTGTGCAGGTGGCAAGTGTAAAAATGGCATAACTAAGGATAAGAGAGGCTCCCGGGCTCATCAATGCCTTGTGAGAGGCTCTAAACGACTTTGATAAGGCTGTCCATTTGGAGAATTTTACTATCCAGCCGGTTGACTCAACTCCGGTTGATGCCGCCAGAAGCCCAAGCAAGACAAAGAAAAGGCCTATCCAAACCGCCCACCAGTCCTCCGTGCTTAACATTCCCGCGTACCATCTTCTTTGTTCAGCCATTAGTGACCTCCCAAGAGAAATATGTGCACCAAAGTTGCCAACACAATCAGTGCTATTACTCCTGCGATTACGGAACCGGCAACCAGTCTTGTCTCTATCGGCAGCCAGGGTTCCTCGGCTTCGTCCTTTATACTTACTTCTTTTGTCTTGTCTTCGTCTTTCATTTTGGGCGTCCCTTCAAACAGACGAAATTCTTTCTTAATCCTTTGAGATTATAAAGTTTTTTTAGCTCCTCTTATCTTGAGAATTCACTATTTTTGCTTCATTATACCCGGCAGGGGCAACTGTCAAGTAAATATTTGATAAGATTCGGCTTGGCCCTTGAAATAATAGATCTGTTTGATATCCTGAGCGCCAAGTTTGGCGAGAATTCTGATGCCCCAAAAACCATCCTTGATCATTATCTCCGGCCCTACCTGCATCGGGAAGACCGATGCAGCCATTGCACTGGCCGAACCACTGGGGGCTGAAATCATCAGCGCCGATGCCATGCAGGTGTACAGGTACATGGACATCGGCACGGCAAAGCCCACCGAAGAACAACTGGCGCGTGTACGCCACCACCTGATCGACGTGGCGGACCCGGATGAGTCGTTCAGCGCAGCACGGTTTAAGACCTTGGCAGAGGCGGCGGTGCGCAAGATCTGTGAAAAAGGGCGCCCCGTATTTGTGGTCGGCGGCGCCGGCCTTTACATCAAGGCGCTCACCCTGGGGCTCTTTACGGGGAAAAAACAAGTTAACACCCCCACCCTGCCCTCCCCCTTGAAGGGGGAGGGTTTGGGTGGGGGTGAGATGGTACGAAAACACCTGAGAGCCGAGGCTAAAGCCCTTGGCCTCAAGGCGTTGTACAAGCGACTTCAAAAGGTGGACCCGGCAGCGGCGGCAAAGATACATCCCAACGACACGTACCGGATCATACGAGCCCTTGAGATCTTCGAGCTTACGGGAACCCCCCTTTCCGAGCACCAACGCGCCCACGGTTTTTCCGACAACCACCGGTACCGGCTTGTCAAGTTCGGCCTTTTTGTGGATCGAAAGATCCTCTACGATCGCATAAACAGGCGGGTCGATCGGATGCTTGACTCAGGACTTCTTGAAGAGGTAAAATGGTTGCTCGATCAAGGGTACAGTTCCAGCCTCAAGTCGATGCAATCAATCGGGTACCGTCACATGACAGGGTATCTTCAGGGAACTGCCGGCTGGGATGAAACCGTGGACCTTTTCAAGCGGGATACCCGCCGCTATGCCAAACGGCAGTTTACATGGTTCAGGGCGGACCCGGAGATCGAGTGGATGCAGCCCGGGCAGATTGATGATATGCGCAGCAAGATCGATTCGTTTTTGACAGGAGGGGGTAACTGAACGTCTCGGAATTTCTACAACCTATTGAATTTATAGATATGTATTGGCACTATTGCAAGTTCGATCAGGGAATAATGGAATAATGGAATGATGGAATGATGGAATGATGGAATGATGTAAAAGAAAAAGAGACAAAAATCCTCTTAAATCCACCATTCCAGTATTCCAGTATTCCAACATAGCGCTAAAGCTTCACTGCGTGCCCAATTGTGAGCG
>JABXJW010000492.1 GCA_013375395.1 Desulfobacterales bacterium | reverse complement strand
ACCATAAAAGAAGCCTTGGCTAAATATGTAGTCCTGACGGACCGGCTCCTTGATGAACAGGTAGAGGTGCGAGAGCCTAAACAGGTCGTCAAGGGTAGGCTCATTGAGAGAGCTTGAGCGGACAGGTGGAAGCGGGGGGGGCTCGCCAGACCTAGCCGTGAGCGGGTATATGGCAAGGGGGTGCTGGTAAGTGTTTGGTAAGAGTATCGTGTCGCACCGAGAGGGAGAGCCACTTTTTGCCAGCACCCCGAGACAAACTCGGGTGGTTCGGGGGGTTAATCCCCCGAAAAGAGGAAAGCCTCGTGCTTTCAACGAGGCTTTGGAAAAGAGCAGGGGAAAAGCCTTTGAGCCAAAGCTCTTTGTTTACCCTGCGGTTATAGAGTAGAGCATAGCTCAACAAAAGTCAAGCCAGCTCGCCAATCTCGTGGCTTGAAGATGGGCGAGCTGGCTCAAAAAAGGTGGTGTGCCATAGATACAAAAGGCGGTGTGCCATAGCTTCGGGGGTGAGTAATGACTTGGTGGGATATCGGGTTAATCTTCGTTCTGCTGGTGGTGGGTAGCTTCATAGCGGGCTTTATAGAGGCTTGGCTAGAGCAACGGAAGCAGGACAAAATCAGGAAACGCAATAATGGCGTGGCGGACTAGTCCACAAGGGCTTATGAGACGAGCTAGGAACGAATTTGGGGCGTGGTTAAGCACTCCTCAATGGGATTGGTATACCACGCACACTTTCAGGGCTGAATATGTCTCTCCGAAAGAGGCGGACAGGCATTGGTATAGCTGGCTAAATAGCCTATGCCTAGCCTGTAAAGTTCAGGGGCTAGACCGCCCGTTCTACTTTAGGGTGGTTGAATATCAAGACAGGGGAACTCTACACTTTCACAGCCTTATCGGTGGGGTTGGTAACATCAGGCGGTTACTCTTTAAGGACTTCTGGGAGCTTAATGGCTTCGCTCGGGTAGAGAAGTATGAGCCGAACAAAGGGGCTAATTTCTATGTGGGCAAGTATCTGACCAAAGCTGATGGCGATATCCGTTTTAGCCACAATCTAAAAGACCACTTGACAAAGCATAGTTACTCTGGTAACTTGGAGGTGTTATGAAAGTAGTTAAGTGTAGCGACGAGACCTATGCCTTTATCTGTCGGGTAGCTAGTGAGCGTAAAACCTACCTAGCAGATGCGGTTGACTTTCTCGTTTTCAAGCAGGGCGATAGGATTGCCGAGCTTGAGAAAGGGCAAGCACCTGTGGAGTGGGCGGTCTTCTGTAAAGAGGCAGAAATCAAGCCTGACTCCCCGATAGCCAAGACCATAAAAGAAGCCTTGGCTAAATATGTAGTCCTGACGGACCGGCTCCTTGATGAACAGGTAGAGGTGCGAGAGCC
>JABXJW010000491.1 GCA_013375395.1 Desulfobacterales bacterium | reverse complement strand
GTAATAAACTATGGAGCTACGAAGCAACTGACCTGTTCAGCGAAATCTTGTGGAGCGGTAACTGGAATATTCGTGTTGATTTCATTGTTGACGGAAAAATCTATCTTCGTCACAGTGAGCACTCTCCTGTTGATCCTCTGCCGCGGGGTGCACCATACGTGTGCCTTGACGCAACAACCGGCGACGTAATATGGAGAGCAGATGGATTATTCCGTGGAACCGACTGGGGCGGACATGCAATGATCGGGGACAGCATAATAGCGACAATGGACACCTATGATATGCAAATATACGCCATAGGTAAGGGACCAAGCGCCATCACAGTCACAGCATCACCGGAAATTGTAGCTAAAGGGTCCTCCGTAATGATCAAAGGCACTGTTACTGACGAGTCTCCTGGGACAAAGGAATACGCTTTGACAGCACGTTTTCCTAATGGTGTTCCCGCCGTATCTGATGACGACATGAGCGAGTGGATGCTATATGCGTATAAACAGTTTCCATGTCCAGCAGATGTCACGGGCGTTCCAGTTAAATTCGCGTATCTGTTGCCAGACGGCACCTGGAAAGACATAGACGAAACTACAAGCGACATGTACGGCAACTTTGGTTATAAGTGGACTCCCCCAGATGAAGGCACATACTTGGTTAAGGCTTTCTTCTTGGGATCTGACTCTTATTATGGCTCACAAGCAATAGCATACGTGGGAGTAGATCCAGCACCAGCAGCTCCAGGCTACCAAGGTCCAAGTGCTGACGAGATTGCTCAAGCCACAGTAAACAGACTTCCAGCATATCCAGAATTTCCTGACGTTCCTACAGCTTCAGAAGTTGCGCAAGAAACGATAAACAGGCTTCCAGCGTACCCAGAAATGCCAGAGATTCCAGAAATACCTGCCTACCTGACAATAGACTTGGTCATCATAGCAGCGGTTGTCATCGGCATAATCATAGGATTATACTGCGTCGTCAAAAAACAAAAATAAACCCAAAATTTCCCCCCTTTTTTTATTTGGGAAGTAAAACATCAGAAGAAAATGGGGCTGAAAAGGCTCAAGCACAAAAGATGAAACGTACCAAAGCAATAGTAGCAAAGCTTTGTTCCATTGTCTTTAATTCCCATCTTTGACACCGTGCAGGAGCCTCAGCAAACCCTATTTCCATTATTCCTTCATTTTTCGTCTAGAAACAGTCTTATTCTCATGTTCTCCTCCAACTCTTCGGCAAATAGCACAAAAACCTGAACGGTTAACCGCATCATTGTGTCTGTGAACATGACTATGAACAGTTTTTGTTGACCTGTTAAGTTTCTCTAGTTATCTAGATGTCGTACACTTTTAGTTCTTCTCTTCTATCCACTACTTCCATTGTACCCGGACCGGT
>JABXJW010000490.1 GCA_013375395.1 Desulfobacterales bacterium | reverse complement strand
TGCATTCCCTTGACCGTAAAAACAAGCACTCATTTTAACTGCTGGTCAGCAGTTGACTGTTAGTTACCTGAAATTCCTTTAGGCTCATCCGTACTCTCTTTTAATATCGCCTCAGCCTCCTTTATGGCCTGGACCTTATCCAGGCTGCCCTGGGCGGCAGCATGAGTAGCCCGCAGCGGAGTAAACTGGTGATGCTTGGCAATGATGTCGTGTATGGCCAGGTCGGCATACGCCTGGGTGGTGCTAATATTCGTGTGCCCCATTAGCAGCTGGAGAGAGCGGAGATCGCCGCCATTTACCAGGTATCCCTTGCCAAAGGCGTGCCTGACTCGATGAGGCCCGAGTTTTGGCCCCTGAATGCCGACTTTCCTCATGTAGCCAGACACTATCCGGTAGATGCCGTACCTGGTCAGGGGACCTTTGTGCCCGCGGAAGACGTAATCCTGCTGGCCATGCCCAGCTATTGTCAGGAGAAGCAGCCTTCTTGTCTCCTCGCTAAGGGGGACTTCACGTTCACCAGTCTTGCCGCTGACATAGACCGTCTCCATCCCAATGTCCTGCGGGCGCAGTCCAGCGAGCTCGCTGCTCCGGACACCCGAGTCAACGAATAGTGTCAATATTGCCCGGTCTCTCAGTTTTGATTCCGGTACTGACTCAAGCAGCCTCATCTCCTCAGCAGGTTCCAGGGTCGCCCTCCTGCTCTTCTTCTTACTGTGCGGGGCGTGCATCCTGGCCATCGGATTGTGAATGTCATGCCGCTCGCTGATGAACCTGAAGAAGGCCCTGAGGGCATTGAAGTAATTGAGGTTTGTTGCCGGCGAGGAGATAACCGTAGACAGGAAGGCCTCAATTGGTTTGGGGTCCTTGGGGAGCTTCGGGCACACCCGGGCGAATCGCTGGAGTTTGGGTTGGTACCAGGGAACAGTTAACTCACTCAGGTTAGGATTAGATATTCGTGAGTGTAGGAACTCGTTGATAGCTTGCTGTGTCTTCATGCTTCCGTCTCCTTGGCCACTCCTTTCTCCCTAGCTAGAATCTCAACAAACTGCAGGACTAGCCTCAGCTCATCGATGCTCAGTTCCGACAATATGGCCAACAGCCTTGCTATATGATCCATGTCTCACCCCCTCTTTTTCTCCCAGCTGGACATTATCTCCCGAACCTTACGGAGCCAGTCTTCGTCAAAGTAGCGCACCCCCTGGTATCCATCTACCATGGTTGGGGGAGGGAAAATACCTTGGGTTAACCTGACACGCAGCTGGTGCTCGGTTATCCCCAGCTTCTTACACACGTCGGTCGAGGTCATATATTCGTGTTGGTCGGCTAACCTGGGTCTCGGCATGGCGTTAGATACCATAATCCTTTCTTGGTAGATTGTCAATGGTT
>JABXJW010000489.1 GCA_013375395.1 Desulfobacterales bacterium | reverse complement strand
CTAAACGACTACCATGATGCCTCAGGCAGTGACCCTATCAACAGGAGGCTTACACCATTCAGCGGCGGAAGCAGGGTGATTCAGGAAAATGAGATACACCCCAATACTGTCCTTGTTTTATCTATGCTATTCTTTTCCATTGGGGTTGCATGTGGAATCTGGTTTACCTTCTGGGGTAGGCCCTATGTCTTATTGATTGGTCTTTTCGGACTTTTGGCTGGTTGGACCTACTCGAGCCCACCGCTTAAACTCATGTCCCGCAGTCTGGGCGAGCCATTGATATTTTTCGCCTTTGGCCCCTTCATAACCCTGGGTACCTATTATGTTATTACTGGCAGCCTTTCCTGGTCTGCCTTTTTCCTGGGCATTCCTAATGGCTTCCTTATAATGGCCGTGATCTGGATAAACGAGTTTCCAGATTATCAGGCAGACCGGGAAGCCAACAAAAAAAACCTGGTTGTTAGGCTTGGGCTCAGCAGGGCCCGCTATCTGTATTGCCTGATAATGATCCTTCCCTTTCTGGCCATTCTTCTCCTTATCTATTCCATTGGTCTTCCTTTCCTTGTTATAATATCACTGGGGGCCTTTCCCCTGGCCTGGAGGGCAATTCAAATACTCTGGAGGAGATACCGTTCCTTTCAAGATCTCATCCCGGCCCAGGCCTTGACTATTCAAACACTGGTATCTATGGGCTTACTCATCTCAGGGGCACTCTTTATGAGCAGAATTATTGGTAGGTAACATGTCAAAAAGGGGATTAATTTTCATATCGGCTCTATTGATCTTTGTCCTGTTTTCATTTATGGCCCTCCACTTTGGGTATTTTCTGATCAGCCCCGCAGGGTTTGATAAGAAAGAAGAGATCTTTATAGTGGAGAAAGGAAGTGGCCTCAGGACAGTTGCTGCTGAACTTGAGAGAAGAAGGCTTATCAAAGGCAAGAATCTGTTTATGCTCTGGGTTTTCCTGAAAGGAAGCACAGGGGATATAAAGGCAGGTGAATATAGCCTTAATCAGTCAATGCCTCCGGCCAGAATATACAATATCCTTACTTCCGGGGCGATCAAAACCTATCCCTTGACCATCCGCGAGGGTCTTACCGCTGAACAAATTGCTGACATACTGGCCAAAAAAAACCTGGTTAACAAGATAGAGTTTATCTCTCTGGTTAGGGACAAAGCCCTCGCAGCCTCTTACCATATTGATGGGCCAAGCTTAGAGGGCTATCTCTTTCCTGACACCTATTTGGTAAGCAAGGATATGGGTGCACGGGCGTTAATTGGCCTTATGGTTAATCGCTTCTGGAATGTCTTTAATGACCTCATAAGGGGCCAGAGAACACCTATGCCCTTACTGGAGATAGTAACCCTGGCCTCCATAGTGGAAAA
>JABXJW010000488.1 GCA_013375395.1 Desulfobacterales bacterium | reverse complement strand
CAGTCAGGGAAACACATAACAGTTGAAGCCGCAGACATCCTAATGGCAGACGCCGAATACTTGTTAAACCATGTGTAAGAGACGCCATAACATCTTTTTTCTTTGGAATGTCATTCCCTAATTTGGCTACTTTTTGGTCCGTTTCATCTCTCGACTACGACTCTGTCATTCCGTAGTACCTGCAGGCGATGTACAGGTCGAAGACATCGACCTTGTCGTCGTTGTTGAAGTCGCACTCCGGGTTCCACATGTCCCATCCGACCCCGTGAGTCCAAGACGGATCGGTTCCCAAAGCCCAGGTAACCAAAATCAAATCGTCAATATCAACATCCCCGTCACCATCTACATCACCCAGAATCTTAACCCTCACCACACCGTCAGTCACATAGTTGTCGCTAAGATCCTTCTCATTTGGAACTGATTCTGCCATTGCGGATATAACATAATAGCCAAATGAAGCATTTGAAGTATTCCAGACAAAAGTTAACGTTGTATTTGCTCCAAGAGCCAAGCTGGTAACTCTTGCAGTTCCTAGAATCGTTTCATTGCAGTAGGCGGTAACGTTAAATGTTTCTTTCACTGTGCCCTCATTTTTGACCGTAACGCTGATATTAATCAATTCACCTTCATAGGCTTTTGCGGTAGATGGTTCGACCTTGACTACAGCCACATCATGTTCCACAATTATACTCGTCAAATTGAACGCGCCAGTTCCTCCGACCCATTTTACAACCATGTAGTAAGTGTCAGAGGAATCAGGAGTGTACCGGAAAGCCTCTTGACCGCCTAGGGAGGCATTAACGCTCTTTTCTAGGATGACGGGTTGACCGTACGCGTCTGGACTGCAATCATACAAGTAGAGGTCGTAGTCAGCACCTGAAGGAACAGATAGATTAAACTCGTAAGTCATGTCAGCAGAAAGCCAAACTCGGCGAGCCCAAACTTTTTTATCCATTGGAGCAGCTCCAAAGGCGTCAACAGCAGACTCTCCTATACTATAGTTCATCGTTACAGCTTCAATGGCAGCTTCAGCGCTTACGCGGCCATAACCTTCCTTGCTATCCTTACCTCCTCGATCCAGTATAGGAACGTTTGTTCCCTCTCCATTCTGAGTTTCAAAAGAAGTCATGCCTATCATCATCTTTACTTTCAATGCTTCTTCGAGGGTCCAATCCCAGTTTCCAAGAGCCTCAATCATTAGAGCAGCTAAGCCAGCAACATGTGGCGCCGCCATGGAGGTTCCTGCCATCTGCCGATAGTCATTTTTATTCTGATCCACAAAGCCGCTGTAAGCACTGTCTACGTCATTACTGTCGGCTGAAACAATTCGATTGCCATATGCTGGTTGAAATGTTCCGCCCGGTGCAGCTACATCAGGCTTAACTAA
>JABXJW010000487.1 GCA_013375395.1 Desulfobacterales bacterium | reverse complement strand
TGTGCTGAACCATTAGATAATTGCTGTCCCACACACCCTCCACGTTCTCCTGATTTGAAGCGCCAGCATTACCGTAATACATGTAAAGAATCGTGTCGGAGCTTGCGGAGAGATCGGCTCTAACCCAAGCGACTAGGTGGCCAGTGTTATTGTCATACAGCTCTATCTCATGATTAAATTTAATTCCGTAGTAATCTGCAAAGACAATATCATCGCCATCGTCTTGAGCACGAGATGCCAAATCACTATCGGTAATGTCAATTAAAACCGGGAAGTCGATCAGATCAGCATCGACCTTCGTGTGATCAATTGTTATCTTTTTCATGTGTGACCAGCCCGAAACTTCCAGCCAGTCCTCGGTGTCGCTTACCGTCAGATCATAGGTGTCGGGAACGTTGCCCTCGTTCGTGACGGTCGCCTCGTACTCGAGCGTCTCGCCGACTAAATTCTCCTGGTACTCGGGCGAGATCGACACGTCCACGCCGTGGACGATGGGGGCGGCGTGAGCCGAGCAAGTGTCGGAGTCGGTCACCTCGGCGTTCTCCTGGGAGGTCGCGGTGGCGGTTATGTTGTCGACCGTACAGGGTACCGCATCCTCCGGGATGGCCACGGTCAGGGTTAACGTCGTGCTCTCCCCGGGGGAGAGGGGAACCAATAGATGCACCGGCTCCTCGCTCCCAATCGTGTAGAAGCTGGAGGGGTCGTTCTCATTGCGGAAGGTTGTTATAACCCAACCATCACTCCGAGCGACATTTGAGATGCGAATTTCATCAATGACAGCATTTGCGTATGAAATCCCATACGATCTCCCTATGTCCTCAATATAGAGTAGTTGCCCGCCAGAAATTGTTGAATCTCCGTTTGAAACTTCTTTATTATCATCAACGTAAAGATCCATCTGCCAGCTTGCTTTCTGGACAAATGCCAAATAATGCCAATTTCCATCCGCTACGGTTGAGGTTCCTTGTAGAGTCCGCCAACCCCCATCGTAATGGTGAAATGTTGCTTTGCCCGCCTCAATTCCGTGATTCTGGCCGATATAAGGCGTAACTGTCCCAACCAGCGGAACTTTGCAAGAACCACCATAGCCCGTATAATCCCCGGTGTCGCTTGTCTTTATCCAAGCCTCAATAGTTCTAACATGTTCGCGGGTGAGGGCGTTAAATCCTGTGTTGATGTAGTCATTAGAACCATCAAAGTCTTGGGCTTGGTAAATCTTCCCGCTATCCTCCACTGGCTCATTTGCGCCCGCTTTAGTTCCATCAAAATTGTTACTTGTGCTATCTTCGATGGAGCTTGAGGTCTTATCTTTCATGTGCTGAACCATTAGATAATTGCTGTCCCACACACCCTCCACGTTCTCCTGATTTGAAGCGCCAGCATTACCGTAA
>JABXJW010000119.1 GCA_013375395.1 Desulfobacterales bacterium | reverse complement strand
ACGCTCTTCCGATCTTAGTCATAGCTATTGTGAATTTACTGATGGCCCTGCTCATTCCAACTCTCAACCTGGTAAGGTCTAAGGCCCGTGGTGTTGTGTGCCAAGCCCGCGTGAAGGATCTGCTAACGGCGTATACACTCTACGCAGGTGATAATGACGGCGACTTGGTCAGTGGTGACACGAGCAACAAGATTGAGCAAGGTGTCCCGTCGACCTATTGCTGGGTCAAACCACCGCAGCACGAGGACGGTACTGTTTTGCCAGATACCCAGCGCCCTACGTTGGCCGAGGAAGTCAGAGGTATAACCCGAGGTCTTCTCTACCCCTATGTGAACTTGGTGAAGGCGTATCACTGCGAGGGCGCCCTAGAAAACGAGTTCTATGGAGGCTATCGCAGTTACTCGATCCCAGGGCTGATGAACGGAGAATATGCAAGGCCTGCCTTCAAGGTGGGTCGTCCCGACCTGGTGGCAACTAATATGATTCAAATCAAACGGCCGGAAACGAAGCTCATTTTTCTAGAGGATACGGACACGCGGGGGTGGAACATGGGGTCCTGGGTGATGGACCTATCGGGATATGCTTGGGTGGATCCCTTTGCCATCTGGCACGGCGACAGCAGTTCCCTGGGATTTGCCGATGGCCACACCGAATTGCATCGGTGGGTCAGCAAGACGACAAGAATCCTTTTCGAAGAGCAGACTTGGGGCCTCAATCCGGATGACTACGACGGAGACAGACGGGATATAGAATTCATGCACAAGGCGTTCTTGCCAAGATTGTAGGTTTCTCTTATGGACGAAAACGATACAAAGAATGTTACGGAGGCAGAACCTCCTGTTCGGCGAGCACCCGCTGTAAACCATAGATGGGGTCCTATACCCATATAACTTTGGATGCAGGAAATGTTTCTGCCACCGTTAAGTATGGTTATTGATCTTGTAACTCTTGGTTATTCAAGGCTGAGGAGCTCCGGTAGTGGCTCTCGGCACGGTGTTGAACGCATGCCAGAAACAGGTAGTAGAAGTGTGAGTGTCCTGATTCCAATCTTTAATGAAGCAGAGAAGGTCGTTTCCACTGTCAAGTGTGTCATGCAGCAGACGTACCCCATCGAAGATATTTATCTCCTGGACGACCTCTCAACCGATGCTACCCAAAAGACCTGCCGAGAGTTGGAGAAGAAATACGAGATTGTAAACCACATAAGAAGAGACACGAAACTCGGCAAGGCAGGGAACATCAATGCTCTGGTCGCCGAGCGAGCCCATGCGTTAGGAGAGTTCATTCTGATTGTTGATGGCGATGTAAAACTAGCGCCCACCTGTCTGGAGGAACTGGTGCGGGACTCCGGCGACGCCGACGCGGTAACAGGATTCGGGTACACACGACAACCGTCCGCCTACGTACCCAAGATGCTCTATGAAGGAATGTATTGGATAAACTGTGTCTTTAGTTTTCGCAAGAAGGCGCAGACAATCAGAAAGGCTGTTTTCGTCGTCTGCGGCGCTCTAACCATGTACAGAAGGGACGTCCTGAGAAGTGTTCCGATTCCTGACAGAACACTCACAGAAGACACGGATTATACATGGGTGCTCCAGGAACAGCGGTATACTGTCAGATATAGTCCAACGGCAAGAGCAGTCGGAAGTGATCCCGAGACTTTCCGAGGATGCTGGAAACGACACGTGAGGTGGTTCTGTGGGACCTACCAATGCCTGTTTGTGCACGGCTTTCGAGAACTGAACCAGTCAAAGGCGTTACTGTATTCGACTATCCTGCCGGGATTTGTCGAGGCCGTTCCCTACTCGGTGACAATTACGTTGTTGCCTGTGATCGCCCTTTATCATGCCGATCTCGCCAAGGGTATCCTCATCGCCGATTTCCTTCTCTCCGCCCCCTTTCTATTTCTCCACGAACGCGGTATCTGGCACGCGTTGAACCATCTACCAGACATCTATGTCTACAAATACTTCGGCAGCGTTGTCTGTCTGTACGCCGGGCTCAAGACCACTATTGAGAAAATCCTGGGCAGGACAGGACGATGGGGGAACAACTGGGAGAACAGCAGCCGAGCTAATATACAGCCCAGGCAACTCACGAAGAGATACATGCGAAAGCATTTAGAGGCCTTTCTGCATTTAGAGAGGGAATGGATTGACCTCGGGGAAAAGCCTTGGTCCAGAGAAAACTTCCTGCTGGAAAATCCGCAAAAGTGGAAACTGAGTAGTTACGTCACCCTTCATGGAAAGCCAGTTGGATATGCCATCGTGTCGGAAAAGGCACCAGGGCAAGCCTACCTGCACAAAGTGCTCGTAGATCGCGATTATCAAGGTCTGGGCATCGCAGGTCGCCTGCTGGAGGACACCAAGGGGAAATGTCAGCAACGCGGGATTGGGACAATTCGTTTCAAGGTACGGCCCGACAACCAGCGGGCGAACAGCCTCTATAGAAAGAATGGGGTCATCTATATCGACCGAGAGATGTCGGCCGATGGCGTCGAACGATATTTATGCGAATGGATTTTGGGGAGTTGAGCAGTGGGCAGAACCACCGAGCAATGTGAACCTGCGACTAATGTTGGAAGCGCAAACACCGAACGTATTCCGCACTCCAGACCGACCATTGTGGAGACGGATATCCGTGTAGTAGAAGAGGTTCTGGCTTCCGGGCAATTAGCCGATACTGCTCAGGTGGCGTCGTTCGAGCGGGAGCTGTCCTCCTACATTGGCCAGAGGGGGGGTGTTGCGACCAATTCGGGAACCAGTGCCCTATACCTGGCGCTGCTGTCACTGGGACAAAACGGTCGGGATGAAGTCATCGTCCCGAGCTACGCCTGTATTGCCCTTCTCAATGCCGTCCATGCGGCGGCGCTGCGGCCCATCATAGTGGATATTAATGATTATGATTTCAATATATCTTTCAACGCGATCAAGAGGGCCGTCACCAGAAAGAGCAAGGCAATAATTGCCTGCCATATGTTTGGCGATCCTATCAGGGATATCCGGGACATCGCCAGTCTGCATGTGCCTGTAATAGAGGACTGCGCGTTGTCCGTTGGTGCCAGGATCGACGGCAGGAAAGTGGGAAGTTTCACCGAGCTCTCCGTTTTCTCATTTTATGCGACAAAAATGTTGGCCACTGGACATGGTGGCATGGTGCTCTCAAGGTCCGAGGATACGTTGAGTACTTTAAGGGACTTCATATGGTACGACAACCGGACGGAGTACGGACTCAGTTTCAATTTCAGGTTGACTGATTTTCAAGCGGCGCTTGGTAGGAGTCAGCTAACCCGGCTTGATGACTTTATTGCCCGGCGAAGGCGGATCGCCGCGATATATGATGAGGGTTTTGAACAGGCAGGCATGGTGGTGGTCCCGCCCAGGCCTGATGAAAGCGTCTACTTCAGGTACATTTTGCAGGTAGAAGACGCCGACACGTGGATTGAGAGAATGTGCGACCAAGGTGTGGAGTGCAAGAAGCCGGTCTACAGGCCCTTGCATCAATATGCCGGTCTGGATGTACGCGACTATCCCAATGCCGAAAGGGCATACATGCACAATGTCTCAATACCTATTTATCCGGCGCTAGGTGAACGCGAAATCGAGCACATTATCCGTATGGTCAGGACTTGTTAGCTTTGTTGAGGATTCAAAGTGTGGTCCTTTAAAGTGGAGCTTGTCAATGCATGCAAACCGGTCAGAACATATGTCACAGAAGAGATTTTCCAGGGAGGGTAGAAAAGTGAGACGATTGACATTTTGCTTGCCGCCAATGCTTGCGCCATTTTTCCTGTGCGTGCTGTCTGTTGCCTCCGTTTTCTTGCTGACGCTTACCTGGGAGCAAGCCGCCGGAGCCAAGAACAATTCCGATAGGGGTTGGTTAGCTGAGGGCAAGACCGAAAATGGCTATTCGGGAGGAGGCAGCTTCAACAAGCTCGATATCAAAGTAGAGATTTGCGACTGGTATGGGGGCGCGGCAGGAGCCGCGTCGATATCAATGGATGACAGCTTCGCTTCATGCCGAGACATTCTTAACAAGAACGGTTTTAAGGGTACCTACTACCTATCTGGTACAGATAAATTCTCTGAGGCCGACTGGGATATCTGGCGGTCGGTCCACCTCGAAGGTCACGAAATAGGGTGTCACACGGTCAGTCATCAGAGTTGCCACATACTTGAAAAGGAAATATTGCGGTGGGAGTTTTCGACCAACAGGAAAGACATCATGACCAACCTGGGCCTGCGGGAGGAAGATATCTCATCCTTTGCCTGGCCGTACGGGGACACAAGTCCAGGCAGCAAGGTCATTGCCAGTGAATATTTCGTTTCTGCGAGAGGCTATCATATCAACGAACTGGAAGACAAAGACCCGGCAGACTTCATGTTTCTGAAGTGTCTCAACACGCCGCGTTACCATCATCCGGCGGACGACCCTCCCAATTACTTCCAAAAGGCCGATGAGGCTGAACGGCTTGGTAAGTGGGTACACTTTGTCTTCCACAATGAATGTCTGGATGACGGAGCGATAAGCTATCTCGCAACGAAGAACTTGTGGGTTGCTCCTGTGGGCGCGGTTGCAAAGTACATCAAGGAGAGGCAGAATTCATACATCCGGGACGTCATGCAAACAGATTCGCATATCCACTTTATATTGGCCAGCCGCAGCTGTCTTCGTCCCCAGTTGTTCGACCAAGAACTCACGATAAGGGTCTTGACGGGGTCCGTTACGGCACAGGCCGTTCTTGTGAATAGCAATCCCGCCGTCTTCAAGCGAGGTGCCGATCACACCATAATGTTCGACGTCCGGCCATCCGGCACGGATGAGATCAAGGTTGTTACGACAGGTTCTTCCCGGTGGACCGGCAATGGTGCTCCTTCGGTGCGAGAAGAGGCCCGAAAAACAACACTGAGACTTCGTGAGAGACTCGCCGAGAGAGACGGGATGGTGATAAACATATGGATTTCCGGGCGAGAGAGACTCGACAACCTCAGGAATAACAACATCAAGTATCTATTTGTCGACATAGGAGACACCTCACCCGACGGGCGGATCATGACGCCGAGAGAAGAAATCGTCCAATTTGTGCGCCTGATAGAATCCTACGAGAAGCAACATGGCTACGATTTCGTGATCCTGCCGTACAGCGAGATCAATACGTATCCGTACCGTCTGGACCGCCGATTCAGAGAGAATTTCATCAAGGATTATCGGGAACTGATGTCCCTAGGTTTTGATGGGGTCTACGTGGACATAGAGCCGGTAAGGAAGGGGGAAGAAGAGGACTATCTCGAATTCCTCAGGGAGGTGTCCATCGTCTGTCCTAAGGGTATGGTTCTAGGCGTGTACGCCGGCAGCCTTTCGGATTCTGAAGCAGGTGACGAGAGGGATAACGAGTGGCAGTGGCCTTTGAGTTTCTATCAACGAGTTGCCGAGGTGGCGGATTTGATATGCGTCCCAGGCTACGATTTTAATTTACGTAGCAAAGAGGCGTATCAAGCGTCTATACGTAAACAAGTTGAATCGCTCTGCGCGATAGGACTTCCGTGTCAACTCATGTTAACAGTGCCTACGCACAAGCGGGAGCCGGAAACGCTCAGGAATGCTCTGACCGCATACAATTCAGAGATAAAAAAGCATTCAAAACATCAGTTTATTGGCGTGTGCGTCTTTGCTGAGTGGACGACTATTCCGGAGGAATGGAATGCCTTCGAATCAGGGACATGATGGTGAAGGGTTTATCCAGATTGTTTCAAAAAATTGCCTACGTTACGTAGTCTGGGCTGACTTTGCCGTGACGCTGGATATCGGGTTCGGGTGTGGAAAAGCCATTATCCACGCAAGGCTTGGGAAGCTGCTTTCACGAGACAGCGTAGATTGTTTTATGAGTTCGAGCGCATTAGTTTCGAGCCCAAAAATAACATAACTGGTGATGTTAGGAGTTTGCTGATGGTAATCATGGGAAACATACATAAACCAACGGTTTTGGCCATAGGGGGACATCCTGATGATGTCGAGCTGGGTAGTGGTGGTCTTCTTTCTCGGTTCGTTACGGATTACGAAGCCGAGGTTCACATTGCCATCATGACCTACGGAACCCATCACTGGCGTAGAGGCAGAATCTTTGAAGAGGATCAGAGAGCAAGGGAAGCTCTTGAGGCTGTGAAGCTTCTCCTTGAAATTACAGATGACAGCAAGGCACGCGAACATCTCCATCTTGGTGGCTTCAAAGACTGTGAGTTGTCCAAGACCGGGCATGCAGCGATCGCATTCATTGAAGATGTAATCGATGTGGTCAAACCTGACATCATCTTGACCCATGCGGGGTGCGATCTGCATGATGACCACAGGCAAACGTACTATGCGAGTCTGTCCGCAGCCAGGGACTTTCACGGCACGATCCTTCTGTATCAGACAGCTTCGACTGTTCCTGATCATTTTGCGCCTACGTTCTTTGTTCAGCTGCGCGAAGAAGAGCTTGACAAAAAAATACGGATGCTAGATACTCATGTAAGCCAGAGAGAAAAGGATTTCCTGTCCCATGAGCAGGTGGCCAAGATGGCCGAGGCGTGGGCGGGATTTCATCGCATGAACAATGGCGCTAAGCTGGAGCCTTTTGCCATATATCAGTCATTCTGGCAGTAGGTTACCTGCTAATGCTATCGAATATGCAAACAATGGAATCTCTAAAAAGAATAGGCGGACTTAACCATGGCCGTTATGTTTGACAGATCAATTACCACAATAACCGGAGTGATCAGGATCTTGATTACAATGACCGCCGGTCTGGCCTTGACGCAGCCTTTGGCAGACACTTGCTCCTTTGCCTATGCAGTAGAACCCAATTCTCCTAACGCCTCACATGCTGTTTATTGTTTAAACTCAGAAGCCAAGATAGAGCAAGACAGCCAAGAAGGGACAGAATCAAGTTCTGAAAAAGCTCCGAGTCCCTTGGCCTCGATCACCAAAATTCCGGTTTTAGGCTGTTATCCCGGCTATGCCGCGTACGATTTCCCAGTCGATAATATTCGGTATGATAAACTCACTCATATCTCATATTTCTCATTGATGCCTTTGGCCAACGGCGATCTGGACATATCTGAAGTCGACGTCACAGACCTCGAAGACCTAGTCGCCCGCGCCGACGCCAATGACGTCAATACGCTCATAACCGTCGGAGGGTGGGGCCGATCGACATATTTCGCAACCATGGCCGCCAGTCCGAGAGCGCGTGCCAACTTTGCCACGAAGCTTCTGCAGTACTGTCTGGAGTACAGTCTCGACGGGGCAGATCTGGATTGGGAACCGGTCTCGACGGTGAGGGATAGGACACATTATTCCTTACTGGTCGAAAGAGTGCACGAAGAGTTCGAACCGTTCGGCCTGTCATTATCAATATCGGTGAGTAGTTATGGTCAGGAAATCATGCCCGAAGCAATCGACTTTGTAGACTCGTTGAACGTCATGGCATACGACGGGACGCCACCATATCATTCGACATTTGATTTCGCCGTGTCCGCGCTTGACCACTGGGAAGACTACGGCGCCCCTCGCGAGAAACTGACGTTGGGCCTGCCCTTTTACGGAAAAAACGAAGATGGTACCGGCTATGCGTACCATGACATATTTGATGCGTATCACCCTGGTCCGGACACGGATTTTATTGGCGGAATCGGTTTCAACGGCATTAACACAATCAAGGACAAGACGGTGTACGCAGTCAACAACGGTTATCGTGGCATTATGATTTGGGAAATATCCCAGGATACTACTGACGGAAGCTCTCTCTTGACCGCTGTCGCGGATGCCATTACCAGTTGTCCGCCTGCGGATCTCGATGGGAATGGCCGTGTAGACCTGAACGATTTCCAAATTTTTGCATCGGTGTGGCAAGGTGATTCCAATGATGACAATTATAACCCGCTCTGCGATATCATCCGGCCCCTGGACAGTGTTGTCGATGGCCGCGACTTAGCAGCTTTTTGCAGGGATTGGCTTGCCAGCCGACAGATGGTATTTCCGCCGTGTCGGGCAAGAGAGCGTGTCTTCACTAACGACGACTCCGATGCTAGTCAACAAACCAACAGAGTGATAATGATGAGCCATAAACGTGTCTATTGAAAGGGTTCCATTATGGTCATTGCATGCCCACATTGTGGAAAAAGATTGAGAGCCAACGATGCACTCGCAGGCAAACTAGGAGTCTGTCCGGCGTGCAAGCAGCGTTTCAAAATTGCGGAAATCACACCCAAAGGGGGTAAAACGCGGCAAACCAAAAGTCAATCTCCCGAGACGGCTCAAGCAGCGGCCCCTATGTCCAGATCTGGGACGGACTATGAACGGCCGAGTTCTATTTATGATACAGGGCCATCGTCAGAGAGAAATCCGTCTTTAACAGAAGCAGAACCAGACTTTGCATCGATGCCGCCAGCTAAGCTTTCTAAGAGATCAACCAAGAAAAACCTGTTCTTGGTAGCGGCTCTGGCCTCTTTCGTTGCATGTGCGATCATCGTGGCAGGAGCCATGTATCTGTATCCAGAAACGCGGGGCCCACTGACGGTGTATGTTGTGCCCCATGTCGATGACATCGATGGCGATATAAACCGAGACTGGTTCTACTTTTTCGACCAGTTAAGACAGTGGCACGATCGTAACTCAGTCCCCGGATGTTTCGCGTTCTACCCCGGGACAATGAATGATGAAGAGTTCAATAGAATCATCGCTGACATGTATGCCAGTGAAAACATTGAACTCGTGCTCAAAGGTGAGGACAAGTATCAAGGGAAGAGACTTGACCAGATGTCTTCCGTAGAAGTACGACAAGCGCTAGAGGCTTGGCATGACAAGTTCGTTTCGGAATTGCAGAATCTCGGGTATTCCGACATTCAACCGCCTGTTACCTATAATCAATTGATGATGAGACTGACCGAAGCGATAAGAGATGCGGCACGAGAGGCACAGTTTAAGGTTTGTCTGGAATTCGGTGAAAGTGAATATGGCTATATAGATATGTTGCCCGACTTTGTCATAACCCAGTATAGTGTAAGCCTGACGAAGAGTGGTCAGGCCGGACCTGACGAGGAGTTCAAAACACCGGAGGAAGTAATTCAAGAACTTCTAAACTTCCGAAATGACCATTTGATCTATATCAACGGCATCAAGGTTGTTCCACTTCTGTGCAACCAACAGGATTTCAGACGCTCTGAGAACTTACCTGTGCTCGACGAAGGGAAATGGAAAACCTATACGTCCCTATTGCGTAGGGCTAAGAAGGATTCCAGAGTCTGCATCTTGACAGCTCGAGAGGTCTACGATTTAAAGCATGGTGTTGAAACCCGCTGAGTATGCCTAACTGCTTTTCTGATACAGTCATCGTGAGTCTCCTTGAATAGCCGTCTGGACTAATACCTTGATTGTAGCTTTGATATGTGCTGGGAGAACTTAACAAACAGCAACGATTTCCGCCAGTTCAGTAGGTACATCTTGAAGCTGAATCACGGCAATTTCTTGATGTTTTTTGTTAGCTGGTTTGTAAGTGTCAATGGGCACGTCAAAACCAGCCAGCAATGTGTGGATTAAAACCAGCCAATAATTCCTTTACTTATATACCATTTTTCCTTTGTAGTTCAAGACAATTTGGTTTTTTCCATCCTTCGATTCCAGAGGTATCGAGACCTGTATCGCTCGGAACGGCGGCGGGGAGAGAATAGGCCCACAATAAGCTCGTCGAAGCCTCGCCGCCGCAAGCCGAGCGGGAGAGGCCGGCCCAATACTAATCTGGCTTACTCTTTTTGTGAACACTGTCGTTGTTATCCTTATTCTTTTTGGGCTTTGTCTTTCTTGTTGTTGCTGTTGCCAGCACTATCTTTGAGCCGGTAGTCCTCTTCTGCAGGTTTGATATTGTCGAACGGGTTTATGTGAATTCGGGCGGGTTTAATTTCAATGAGGCTTCCTGTCATGCAAAGCAACTGCCAATTATGGTTTGACTGTCGGAGATTTCGATGGTGATGACATACCGGATATGGCGTTCGGAGAAGACCCGATTGTAAAAGTGTTTAACACTCCTGTAAGTTTTTGATACATGCTTGTTCCCATTCCGACTGATTAAATCCTGGCCCTGTAAAGTATGAACTCAGCTGTATATTAAAGACAGAAAATAGCACCGAAGGTATCTGGTGGATTCTTGAAGGCCAGGACTATCCCCGACTGTGGTGGGAAATAATTCCTGAGAACTGATTCACGAATATTTTCTACAGTATTCTACGTGTAATTCACAAGACGCTTATCTTACAGCCAGTCACCAGCTGGTATTTGATCCACCGCATGGCGCAAAACAGGATCAACATTCGTATATACCTTATTTGTTAGATCTGGAGACGAGTGCTCCAATAACTTCTGTGTGACAGCAGTGGATACGCCGTTCTGAGCAAGCACAGAGCCGAAGGTCTTGCGTAGATCATGGAATTTGAAGTCAGCTAAACCAACCTTTTGACGTATCTTTTCCCATCTATACTGGCTGAAATTATCATTAAATATTTTTTCTTGTTTAGCATCTAATTCTGAGATATATTGCTTAAGCTCTGCCATGATCGGAACCGGCACAGGCCGTGAGCCCATACTCTTCCTGGTCTTTTTACTCCTTGTAGTGACATAGCTATTTTCAAAGTCAATATCCGAGATGCTCCATGACTCTATATCACCGCGTCTGAGGCCTGTGCCCAAAGCGAACAGAATTCTCATCCACAATGTCTTATATGGTTTAGAAGTTGACAGCAATTTCTTT
>JABXJW010000486.1 GCA_013375395.1 Desulfobacterales bacterium | reverse complement strand
AGATAGTTATTGCCAATCCCGATGACAAGGGACAGGCCGAATTGTCCGCCGATACCGAGGGTGAGGGTAAAATCAGGGTAGAGGGAAGGTATCTGGCCGATGTCCTGAAAGCCTGCGGGGGCATGGTAGATTTACAGATAAGTTCCCCTATATCTCCCATGCTCTTTAGCCATGACGGTTATTCAGTGGTAGTAATGCCCATGTTGACCGCAGAGGCGCAAAAGCAGGCCGCCGATGATAGCAAGGCAGAGGCCGCCGCCGATAAGCCTACCAAGCCGAAGGCGAAGGGTAAAAAGCAGGGCAAGGGTAAGGCCGAAAAACAGGCCAAAACCGAGCCAGTGCCAGAGCCTACAGCCGAAACCGAGCCAGAGCCAGAGCCAGCGAAAGCCTAGCCGAACGCTTACTACTCAAAAGACAGCCACGCAAGAGAGCGGGGGTAATGCCCCGCTTTTTTGCTTTTTTCGGGGGATTTTGCCCCCGATGGGGGGATAGTTTCTCGCCTAGCGTGGGAGACTATCCCCCCTCTTTTTGAAAAAAATAGGTGGGGCGAACCTGAAAGGGTTACCGTGCCTGGAAAGGAGGTGAACCGTGCCTATCAGATGGAGTGCTTTGAAGGTGAGCGAGGCAGCCGATAGGATAGAGGAATTTGTCAAACAGGCAGCCGAGCCACTGGAGCAGGCCCGTATTGTCGCCAGGGAAGCCCGAAACCTGGCCAACCTACCACAATACATTGACCAGGACTTCTCCCGGATAATCAGCGAAATTGACCGAGCCATCGGCGACAGCCAGTTTGAACCCATCGGGAGAATCAGGGGGGGTATCGAGTCTGTCCGAAAGGATATCCCCGACGGCGCCATTGAGGCGGAGCGCGAAAGCGCCAAGCATGGCATCACAAACTCGCTAGTCTAACAGCTCCCCCTTTCCCTGGGGAGACTGAAGGGGAACCTTTGCCCAAAATCAGAGGGAAGAAGGGAGGTGACATTGATGGCAACAACTCAACTCGACCTCTTCAATGAAGCCAAGGTCGAAGTTGAGGAACCAGAGCCAAAGACCGAGGTCAGGTTGGGGAAGCGGACCGCTCAAGTACCCCTACGCCGGCAGCGGAGAGAAGCCCTGACCAGGCTAATGGAACTCCTTGCCGAGCTGGAAGGGAAGGATATCTATATCGGCTCTTATGAAGCCGGCGGCCGGCATTATTGGCTCAATAACCTGCTACTCAGACGGCTCCAGCTGGACTACCACCCTTACAGGTTTAATGATGACACTAACTATATACCCAGCGTCATAGTTCTCTGGGGCAGCCGCGGCGCCTGTATCCGGATATTCACCGATTACCTGGTGGCCGTCCGCGAGCAGGATTATCAGGGCTATTGGCATTGGCTCCTCGACTTCCGCAACGG
>JABXJW010000118.1 GCA_013375395.1 Desulfobacterales bacterium | reverse complement strand
CTTCCACCGTAAAATCGACATGGCCCGGCGTATCAATGACGTTGATAAGGTGGTCCTTCCAAAAGCAGGTTGTGGCAGCCGAGGTAATAGTGATACCCCGCTCTTGCTCCTGCTCCATCCAGTCCATGACGGCAGAGCCGTGGTCCACCTCGCCCATCTTGTGAGAGACGCCTGTATAGTACAGAATCCTCTCAGTGGTCGTGGTCTTTCCTGCGTCAATATGGGCCACGATACCGATGTTTCTGGCCCTATGTAGTGGAACCAATCGCGGCATAGTTCATCGATAACTTCTTCGATCCGAAGAAAACGAACGTTGTCTGGAAACAAACCGTTCAATACAGCACAACACCATTGCAAGTTTTGAGTCGCAGGTCACAAGTTTAACCTGCGACCAACTATCAGCCGAAGCTGTCTTCCTACCACCTATAGTGCGCAAAGGCCTTGTTGGCCTCCGCCATCCTGTGTGTTTCTTCACGTTTCTTAATGCTTGCACCACGCTGATTGGCGGCATCCATCAACTCAGCCGCCAACCTTTCAGCCATCGTCTTTTCCGGGCGCTTTCTGGCAAAGGCAATGAGCCACCTAATCCCCAAGGCAGCCTGTCGATTAGACCTAACCTCTACCGGCACCTGGTAGGTCGAGCCGCCTACACGACGCGACTTGACCTCAATGCGGGGCTTGGCATTGCCCATTGCTTTTTCAAAGACCTTCAGAGGTGGTTCTTTCGTTCTCTTTTCAATGAGGTCGAAGGCATTGTACATAATCGATTCTGCCACACTCTTTTTGCCGTCCGTCATCATACAGTTGATGAATTTTGAAACCAGCTTACTCTTAAACTTTGGATCAGGCAGAATAGCCCGCTTCGGAACCTCCCCTTTTCTTGGCATAAAAAGCTCCTGCTGTTTCGTTATTGATTATTACTTATATTCGTTTATCGGTTATGCAGACACGAAGTGTATCTTTTGGCCGAGCCCGGATGCCTGATACCCGATGCCTGATATCTGATGTGTTGTGCATCCTTGGACTATTATAATAATGGGAGCCTTGAGTTACATCCGGCATCGGACATCCGGAATCACGCATCCGGCATCCGGTTTATGATTCACTTCGCCTTCTTCGTACCATATTTGGATCGGCCCTGTTTTCGGTCCTGAACCCCGATAGAATCAAGCGTGCCACGCACCACGTGGTACCGGACACCTGGCAGGTCTTTGACGCGCCCACCTCGAACGAGCACCACGGAATGCTCCTGGAGATTGTGTCCCATGCCGGGTATGTATGTCGTCACCTCAATGCCATTGGTTAATCGAACCCTGGCAACCTTTCTCAAAGCTGAGTTCGGTTTTTTAGGGGTGGTTGTGTACACGCGCGTACATACGCCCCGCTTCTGAGGACAGTGTGTAAGGGCAGGCGTGTTGCACTTTTTCTTTACACGCCGCCTGGCTTTTCTCACCAACTGATTAATCGTAGGCATAAGGCTTTCCCCGCGTTCTGACAAAGTCGCGCGACCCCGAACCCTGAGAGTTTCTTTAAAGTTGAGGGCCGCGCGAGACGCGACAAATAAAAAAGTTCTTAATATCGCCTTTAACTTGCTTTGTCAATACTTTTTACTGCATATCCCGTATATTTCATGCCTGAACCGTCTGTTCCCTCTCATCGACCGATGACAGCACCTCTGCCTCCGACTCATCCTCGGCCCCCTCCACTTTCAACACCACAGGGGCCTTTCTGTACCGACGCATGCCCGTGCCGGCAGGAATAATCCGACCCATGATCACATTCTCTTTAAGCCCTTTCAAGTAATCGACCTTGCCGGCAATGCATGCTTCCGACAGCACCTTGGTAGTCTCTTGAAACGAGGCCGCAGAAATAAAGCTCTCGGTACTCAGGGACGCCTTGGTAATTCCTAGAAGGAGAGGATCGGCTACAGCAGGTTTGCCGCCATTGCTTACTATTTGGCGGTTTGCCTCTTCAAAGCGAGTCTTTTCAACGTGTTCTTCCACAATAAAGTCCGTGTCCCCCACATCCACAATCTTGACCCGCCCCAACATCTGCCGCACGATGACCTCAACGTGCTTGTCATTGATCCTCACGCCTTGCAGGCGATAAACTTCTTGGATTTGATCTACAAGATATCGGGCCAGAGGAAGCTCACCTCGAATACTTAGGATGTCATGCGGGTTTGCGGCCCCCCCCATCAAAGGATCGCCCGCCTTTAGGAAATCCCCTTCCACCACATTGATGTGTTTGCCCCTTGGGATCAGGTATTCTTTTTTCTCGCCAACATCCGGAGGGGTTATGCTGACCTTCTGTTTGCCCTTGACCCCCTTGGAAATGCTCACATACCCGTCAATCTCAGTAAGAACGGCTGCCTCCTTCGGTTTTCTGCACTCAAACAGTTCAGCTACGCGAGGCAGGCCGCCTGTAATATCTTTGGTCTTGGTCGTCTCTCGAGGAAGCTTGGCCACGACGTCGCCGGCATTGACCATATCCTCTTCGGATACCATCAAAATGGCCCCCACCGGGAGAAAATAACGGGCGCTGCCCCCGGATGGCAGTTTGCCGGTCTTGCCCTTCTCATCCTTTATGGAAAGCCTTGGGCGAACGTCGGCATCCTTATGTTCCACAATGACGTGGCTAGCCTTGCCTGTCACAGGATCTACCTTTTCCTTCATGGTCGCCCCTGGGATGACATCCCCGAACTTTACCCTGCCGCTTATTTCGGTAAGGATCGGGGTCGTGTAAGGATCCCACGCTACGAGCAGGTCCCCGGGCCTCACCTCTTGACCGTCTGCCACCTGAAATCGGGCGCCGTAGATAACCGGATATCGCTCTCGCTCTCGATCCTCATCTCCTACAATGGCGACTTCGCCGCCCTGGCGGTTCATGATCACATATTCGCCCTGGTCGTTTTTGACCGTGTTCAGGTCTATATATTTGACGGCTCCAGCATTGATAGCCCTGAAGTCGGCCTGCTCTGCAGCGCCGCGGGCAGTACCGCCGATATGGAAGGTTCGCATGGTAAGCTGCGTTCCAGGCTCGCCAATAGATTGAGCAGCCAAGATACCGATGGGTGTGCCGACTTCCACCGACTTGCCATAGGACAAATCACGACCGTAGCAATTGCAACACACGCCATCGATGGACCGACATGTCAGAACCGAACGGATTCTAACCTTGGTAAGGCCTGCGTTATCGATCTTGGCCACCTTGTCTTCGTCAATCTCCTCGTTTGCACCGACCAAGACCTCGTCCGTGTAAGGATCTCGGATATCCTCCAGGGCCACGCGTCCCAATACACGTTCGCCCACTTTTTGGATGATCTCACCACCCTCGACAAGGGATTCGACTTCAATGCCCATGATGGTTCCGCAATCATCTTCTGAAATCACACAATCCTGGGCAACATCGACCAGACGACGTGTGAGGTATCCTGAGTTGGCTGTCTTTAGCGCGGTGTCGGCCAGGCCTTTGCGGGCGCCGTGGGTGGAGCTGAAGTATTGCAGCACCGTGAGACCTTCGCGAAAATTGGCTGTAATCGGGGTCTCAATAATCTCACCGGAAGGCTTAGCCATCAACCCTCGCATGCCGGCAAGCTGCCGCATCTGGTCTTTACTGCCTCGTGAGCCTGAATCCGCCATCATGTAGATGGGATTAAAGCTTTCCTCCTTGACCGATTGGCCCCTTTGGTCCTGGCCGGAACCTCCCTCTGTGTCAGCAACTGAAGCCAGCTTCATCTCGGCCATCATTTCGTTGGCCACATCGGTGGTAGCCGTGGCCCAAATGTCGACCACCTTATTATATTTCTCCCCCTGGGTTATGAGGCCTTCGATATACTGCTCACTGATTTCAGCCACCTGATCTTCGGCCATTTTGATAATGTCCCACTTCTTTCCCGGAATGACCATGTCATCCACACATATGGAGATGCCTGCCTGAGTGGCATACCGATATCCGATGTCTTTCAAACGATCCGAAAGGACAACCGTTGCCTTGCCCCCAAGGATGCGATATGAGTAATTGATCAATTGGCTCAAAGCCTTTTTATCTATAACCCTGTTGATGAGATCAAAAGGAACTCCATTTCTCTTTGCCGTGACCTTGAATATGTGACAAGTTCCTTTGATTTTGATAATCTCACTGATCTCACCCTCTTGGAGACCGAAGACCGCCTCGGCATCCGCTCGGCTTATGCCGCAAATCTCTTCAAGTGTCTCGCGCTCCACAAACCCCATGTCGCCGTCTTGGGCGCGGTCCAGGCTCTTTGAGACCCTCTGTGCCGTCCGGCCAAAACCCTCGCCCTCTTTAAGGTCGGCAAGGGTTGCCGCGGCCTCCTGCTCAGAGGCGACCATGATATGAGCCAGCCGGGCGATCGGTTCCCAAGGTATGATTTCTCTAAGGATGATACGCCCGACGGTAGTCTCTACCTGTCGGCCGTCCATACGAACCACGATCTTGGCATGAAGGTCCACCTCGGCTGCATCATAAGCACAGCGCACCTCTTCCGGGTTGGCGAATACCTTGCCCTCCCCTTTTACGCCGGAGACATCCCGCGTCATATAATAAATCCCCAACACGATATCCTGGGTCGGCACAATAATAGGATCACCATGGGCCGGAGAAAGGATATTGTTGGAGGACAGCATCAGTACACGAGCCTCGATTTGGGCTTCTATGGAAAGAGGCACATGAACGGCCATCTGGTCCCCGTCAAAGTCGGCATTAAAAGCTGTGCAGACCAAGGGGTGAAGCTGAACCGCTTTGCCTTCGATCAGAATCGGCTCAAAGGCCTGCATTCCAAGACGATGCAACGTCGGGGCGCGGTTCAGGATAACCGGATACTCCTTTACCACTTCGTCAAGGGTGTCCCAAACTTCAGGGGTCTCCCGCTCCACGAGCTTCTTAGCGCTCTTGACGGTGGTCACCAATCCCTTTTCTTCAAGCCTGTAAAACACAAAGGGCTTAAAGAGTTCCAAGGCCATCTTCTTGGGCAGGCCGCACTGATGAAGACGCAGCTCCGGTCCGATGACGATGACTGTTCGCCCCGAATAATCAACTCTCTTGCCCAACAGGTTTTGTCGGAAGCGTCCCTGTTTGCCCCTCAAGGCGTCACTCAAAGATTTCAGGGGCCGCCTGTTCTGTCCGGTCACGACTCGGCCGTGGCGGCCATTGTCAAACAGCACGTCCGTGGACTCCTGCAACATCCTCCTTTCATTGCGGATAATAATCTCAGGGGCCCGCAGTTCCTGAAGTCGCTTCAGGCGGTTGTTGCGATTAATCACCCGGCGATACAGATCATTTAGATCAGATGTCGCAAATCGCCCCCCCTCCAAAGGAACCAGAGGACGCAGATCGGGCGGAAGCACGGGAATCACGTCCATGATCATCCATTCGGGCCGGTTGCCCGAATTGCAGAATGCATCAACGACCTTGAGCTGTTTGGCAAGCTTTTTTCTCTTGGTATCAGAGCCCGTAGCCAAGATCTCCGCCCGCAGCCGCTTGTATTCCTCATCCAAATCGAGCCTTTCAAGAAGAACCTTGATGGCTTCGGCGCCGATGCCGGCATCGAAGTCATGTCCGTATTTTTCTATCGCCTCCCTGTATTTTTCCTCTGACAGGAGCTGGCTGGGGGCAAGGCCTGTATCCTTGGGATCAATAACGATGTAGGAGTCAAAATAGAGTATCTTTTCCAGATCCTTCATGGTGAAGTCCAGAAGGTTTCCGATCTTGCTGGGCAGACTTCTCAAAAACCATATATGAGCTACTGGGGTAGCCAGTTCAATGTGACCCATGCGATCGCGGCGCACCTTTGACTGAATGACCTCAACCCCGCATTTCTCACACACCACCCCACGGTGTTTCATCCTCTTGTACTTGCCGCAGTTGCATTCATAATCCTTGGTGGGACCGAATATCTTGGCACAGAAAAGCCCGTCCCGCTCCGGTTTGAAGGTTCTGTAATTAATGGTTTCGGGCTTTTTGATCTCTCCATAGGACCATTCCCTGATCTTTTCCGGCGATGCCAGCGCGATGCGCACCGCAGTATAGCTCAGGGGGTCCTTAGGCCTGGCAAAAAAATTGTATAACTCTTCCAAGGTATTCTCCTTCTTCTAATTTCGCTCTTTCTTTTCCAAAAGTTCGACATTCAAACCCAACGCCTCCAATTCCTTGACCAATACGTTGAATGATTCGGGCATACCGGCTTCAAGCACATTTTCGCCTTTGACGATTTTTTCATACATGCGCGTCCTGCCGGCCATGTCGTCCGACTTGACCGTCAAGAATTCCTGGAGCGCATAAGCAGCGCCATAGGCCTCCATGGCCCAGACCTCCATCTCGCCTAATCGTTGTCCGCCAAACTGTGCTTTCCCTCCTAAGGGCTGCTGGGTGACAAGCGAGTAAGGACCGATGGAACGGGCATGGATCTTGTCAGCTACCAGATGGTGCAGCTTCAGCATGTACATAATGCCGACCGTCACATTGGTGGAAAACCTGTCCCCGGTGCGGCCATCATAAAGTGTGGTCTGCCCGTTGAGCGGATAATCGGCCAGAGCCAGCAAATCTTTTATCTCGGCCTCCCTGGCGCCGTCAAAGACCGCGGTGGCCATATGAGCGCCTTTCCGATAATGCTTGGCAAAGCCCAATAACTCTTCTTCGCTCAAGCGACCAATCTCGGATTTGTCCGAAGACGATTGAAAGATCGATCTCAGTTTCTTCCGTAAGCCACTGTAATCTTCGGAGCGGATCAGTTCGTTGATCTGATCCCCCAGTCCCTTGGCAGCCAAACCTAAGTGGGTCTCCAGAATCTGTCCGACATTCATCCGGGAAGGCACGCCCAGGGGATTCAAGACGATGTCCACAGTGGTCCCGTCTTCAAAGTACGGCATATCCTCCTGCGGCAGGATACAAGAAACCACTCCTTTGTTCCCATGCCGGCCCGCCATCTTGTCGCCCACTGCAAGCCTGCGTTTCATGGCCACATAGACCTTGACCATCTTGATAATGCCGGGCGGAAGCTCATCCCCCTTTTCGTATCGGCTTACTTGCTGTTCACAACGTTTACGCACCTCATCGCACTGTTGCTCATATCGTTGTACAATATTGCCCACTTGAACAGCCACCGCAGCATCCTTCAGGTCGAGGGAAGCCATGTCGTATACGGAAATCCGTGAAAGGGCGGCAACGGAAATCTTCTCCCCCTTCTTTATGAGTTGCACCCTTCCTTTCTTGAAAGGGGCCGCACAAGTCTTGCCCGTTAGCAGTTGGGTAAGGCTGTCTCTGGCAACTTCTTCAATGATGGCCAACTCGTCATCTCTGTCTTTCTCAAGGGCTTCAATCTCGTGTCTTTCAATGCTTATGGCGCGATCATCCTTTTCCACGCCTCTCCTGGCAAAGACCTTGGCGTCAATGACGGTGCCGCTTATCCCCGGCGGCACGCGAAGAGAAGAATCCTTTACGTCGCCTGCCTTTTCTCCAAAGATGGCCCTTAGCAGCTTTTCCTCCGGCGACAGCTGAGTCTCACCTTTAGGGGTGATCTTGCCCACCAGGACGTCTCCCTGTTTGACTTCGGCTCCCAGCCGAATGATACCGCTCTCATCCAGATCTTTTAGGGCCTCTTCCCCCACATTCGGGATATCGCGAGTAATTTCCTCCTTACCCAGTTTGGTGTCGCGAGCCACCGTCTCAAACTCCTCGATATGAATCGATGTAAAAACACCGTCCCGCACCAAACGTTCGCTCACCAAGATAGAGTCTTCAAAATTATACCCGCCCCAGGGCATAAACGCCACCATTACATTTTTGCCTAAGGCGAGATCCCCCATTTCCGTGGCCGGGCCATCGGCGATCACATCCCCTTTCTTGACACGCTCACCCTTTCTCACAATAGGCCGATGGTTAAAGCAGGTATTCTGGTTGGAGCGAGCAAACTTCGTCAGGTTATAGATGCTCACCTGTTTGCCCTCCGGGGCGTAGGCCCCTACGGGCTGGAGGCCGTCGCCGTCGCCGGTATGCTTGACCACGATGCGGCTGGTATCTACATCCACCACATCACCATCGCAGCCGGCCACAACGGTGACCCCCGAATCCTTGGCTACCACATCTTCTACGCCTGTGCCGACAAGCGGGGCGCTGCTCACCAGCAGCGGAACGGCCTGGCGCTGCATGTTCGAACCCATAAGAGCCCTGTTGGCATCGTCATTTTCCAAAAAGGGGATGAGTGAAGCCGACACACTCACCAGTTGATCCGGAGAGATGTCCATGAGTTCGATTTCTTTTCTCTTTACCATGACGAATTCGCCTTCAACGCGGGCTGAAACCAAAGGATTGACAAATCGTCCATCCTCATCCAACGGGGCGTTTGCTTGAGCAATTGGATGGTCTTTTTCCTCCAAAGCGCTCAAAAACCTCACTGTGTCTGTTACCATGCCGTCGTCCACCACCCGACAAGGCGTTTCAATAAAGCCGAACTTATTCACACGGGCATAGGTACTAAGCGACATAATTAAACCGATGTTGGGCCCTTCCGGAGTCTCTATGGGACAGATACGACCGTAGTGTGTAGGATGTACATCCCGCACCTCAAAGCCTGCTCGTTCTCTTGTTAGTCCGCCCGGCCCCAAGGCACTCAGCCTCCGCTTGTGGGTGACCTCTGAAAGCGGGTTTGTCTGATCCATGAACTGAGAAAGCTGGCTTGTGCCAAAGAACTCCTTAACAACAGCAGAAACCGGTTTGGAATTGATCAGGTCATGGGGCATTAGCGCCTCGATTTCCTGGAGACTCATCCGCTCCTTGATAGCGCGTTCCATCCTGACCAGACCAACGCGGTATTGGTTCTCCAGGAGCTCCCCTACAGCGCGCACCCGGCGATTTCCCAGATGGTCGATATCGTCCACCGGACCCTGCCCGTCTTTCAAGTCGACCAACGTCTTGGTGGTGCGCAAAAAATCGTCTTTCACAAGAGTGCGCAGGTCCAGGGGCAAATCCTGCCCCAAACGAACATTCATCTTCAAACGGCCTACCGGCGAAAGGTCATAGTGGGAAGCCCTGAAGAAGAGCTGCTGACACAGCTCACGAGCAACCTCGATTGTCGGCGGGTTGCTTGGCCGAAGCCTCCTGTAAATCTCAAGCAGTGCATCCTCTTCAGTCTCCACCTTGTCAAGGAGCAGCGTCTTTCTGATGGAATCGCTCATCGTTATATTGTCGACGTACAGGACCTCAAAGGCGGATATCCCGGCATCCAAGATCTTGCCAAAAAGCTCTTCGTCGATCGCCTCGTTGTAAGCGACAACGAGCTGCCCGTTTTTTGGATCCACTGCGGGATGGGCCAGCACCTTATTCTCAATATCTTCAAGCTCTATAGGTATGCGTTCTACTTTCGCACTTTTAAGCTGTCGGATGGCCTTCTTTGTGAACCGGTTCCCTTTTTTGGCTATGATTTCACCGGTGTCGGGGTGTTTTACAGCTTTGGATACCCGCTGACCCTCAAGCAGCTGTTCGTCAAAGGCCTTGTAAAGGCGTTTGCCTTCCACGAAGATCTTTTCCGTGCCGTAGAAATAGGCCAAGATCTCCTCTCCGGAATACCCAAAGGCCTTAAGAAGTAAAGTGGCTGGGAACTTGCGGCGCCGGTCGATGCGAACATAAACGACATCCTTGGGATCGATCTCCAAGTCGACCCAGGATCCTCGAACCGGAATAATCCTGGCCGTATAAATGATCTTGCCGCTTGAATGCGTCTTGCCCTTGTCGTGATCGAAGAACACCCCGGGGGATCTGTGAAGTTGACTTACCACAACGCGCTCTGTGCCGTTGATGATGAATGTTCCTCTTTTTGTCATGAGCGGAATGGTGCCGAAATAGATCTCCTGTTCCTTGATGTCCCGAATATTTTGGACCCCGGTTTCCTTGTCTGTCTCATATATGACCAGTCGAACCGTAATGCGGATAGGGACCTCGCAGGTCATCCCCTTGTGAAGGCACTCGTGTTCATCATACTTGACCTCTCCGAAGCCGTAAGAGACAAACTCCAAGGAAGCTGTGCCTGTAAAATCACGGATGGGAAAGACGCTTTTGAAGGCGCCATGAAGGCCCACATCCTGTCTCTTTTCGGGCGGAACATCCTGCTGCAAAAAGCGGGAGTAAGAGTCTTTCTGCATTTCGATCAAATTCGGAAACGCAACGACCTTTGGAATCTTACCAAAGCTCCTCCTTGCCCGCTTGCTTGCCAATAGTCTGTTTCCCATAACATCTCCATGCTTGTTATTCGCTATTCGTTATACGGAAAAACGTCCAGCGCAGCTCGTCACGGTACACGTCTTACGGTCACCGTAACGAGCCCGTTTGACGATTTACGATTCACGATTCCACGATTATTTGATTTCGACGGTTGCACCCGCCTCTTCAAGCTGATTCTTAATGTCTTCGGCTTCTTCTTTTGAAACCCCTTCTTTGATCGGCTTGGGCGCCTCATCCACGACAGCCTTGGCTTCTTTCAGACCAAGGCCGGTAATCGACCGGATTACCTTGATGACCTGAATCTTCTTGTCGCCTATTTGACTCAAAATGACATCAAACTCGGTCTTCTCCTCTGCCTCTGGTTGGGCGGCGCCCTCGCCGGCCACCGCGGCTACGGCTACCGGTACCGCAGCAGACACGCCAAATTTTTCTTCCAAGTCTTCGACCAATTCTGAAAGTTCAAGCACGGTCATATTAGATATAAACTCTATGACTTGTTCCTTTGTAACATTAGCCATTCTACCCGTCCTCCTCGTTCGTTTGTTTTTAATTCATTTAGTTACTTAGTTGTGAAATTCGTGTTTTTTCTGGCAGAAAACTTTTTGTCATGTTCAACAAAAAGTGAGCTAAAGTGCCTAG
>JABXJW010000485.1 GCA_013375395.1 Desulfobacterales bacterium | reverse complement strand
GATGGAGGCCAAAAGAGGAAGTTATATAATCTTCAAACAAATAGACACGTTAGGCGTTTTTGTCATAGCCAAAGTCCATGAAGGAGATTACCCGTATGGAGACGTTAATCGAGATCCCGATAAGCAAAATAAAGGCGGGGGAACATGAGCAAAGGTTTGAGGACGATGATGATGAAATTATTGATCTTGCTGGCTCGATACGCCGTGTGGGTCTTCTGGATCCTCTGTGCGTCTCTGAGTCTGGCGATGGTTATATGCTTATCGCTGGGCACCGGCGGCTGGAAGCTTGCAAACGGGCGGGTGAAACAATCGTGCCGTGCCTGGTTAAATCTGGTGACGAAGCGACCAGGCGTGAAATCACGTTCGCGGAGAATTTCTTCCGCAAAGACCTCACCGCGTTAGAACAGGCTGTTGCTATAGCAAACGAGTTTAAGGAAGGGAGAATGACTATTGAACAGCTTGCCGCCGGCTTTAGGAAGACAACGGACTGGGTGCGCCGGCAAATAGCTATCTGCAGCTGGCCTCAGGACGTCCTCGAGGGAATACAAACGCGCAAGCTAAGCGTCGCAGCCGCTTCGAACCTTGCCTGCATAACCGAGGATCATTACCGACAAATGCTTGTGCGCCATGCGGTTGATAACGGCGCCACCGCACGGACAACAGCCGCATGGCTTCAGGCCTGGAAATCGTTGCTGCCACCGGCCGAAGCGATAGAACAAGAGCCTGTCGATCCTGATGCACCGGCTGTTCCAATGGTGCCACAATCACTCTGCCTGGTATGTCACGATGTATTCAGGGTCGACGAGCTAAGCCACGTTCCCCTGTGTTCTCACTGCATCAATGCTATAAGCAATGCAGTACCTGTTCTTTCAAATATGCCGCCACCAGCTCAAGAAAATAAGAATTAAGAGAACAGCACAAACACCGAAAGCTATCTTATACCACATGATTTTTAACCCCCATCAATGGCCTCTCTTAGATCATCCTGATTCGGGTGCATGTAAATCTGCGTGCTCTGCAGACTCGTATGCCCCAGCAAAGCCTGAACTACCCTTGCGTTAGTCTTACGCATCACGCGCGTTGCGAAAGTATGCCGCAGCATGTGCGGAGTGACTTCTTGGTTGAAAGCAGCTAATCCTGCGGCAAGGATAACTCTCTCGACAGTTCGAGTTGTCAGTTTAATCGCAGGGTTCCCTGCAAAAAAAGCAAAGCTTCCAGAGTTCGCATTATTCGGCCACCATAGAGTTCGCTCCATTTTCTCTATTGTCTCAGAGAGCTTTGTAGAGATCGGGATCTGTCGCTCTTTTTTGTTTTTGGCTATTTCCTTCCTTACGACCAGGTTCTTGACAGGTCTGTCGGCATACCAAAGATCATCAACAAGCAGCCCGCAAAGCTCTGCTACGCGTAAACCTGTCTC
>JABXJW010000484.1 GCA_013375395.1 Desulfobacterales bacterium | reverse complement strand
GCGTCCAACTTGGTGTCTTTAGCAGGGACCCAATCACCGCACTCTTTCAATAAGGTCAAAAGGTTCTTCACATCGCTGCGCAAGTCCTTTACTAGGGCCTTGCTGAACAAATCGGGTCGCAACCACTTAAAGCGGGCCCTATACTCAGAAGCGTATTTGGCATAAACTTCAGCAGCAAGGCTCTTGTAATCATCCTCGGATTTAAAAATTGTTCCCTCTGCGTTTTCGTCCTGACCTGTACTGTCATAATCATTAAACAAATTTGGAATAGCGCTTGTCGTATCAGCATCTCCGTCATAAAGGCGAGCATCAAGAACTCCTGCGTCCTGTGAACCAATGGGGAAGGGCTTATCCTCCTCTATGGCGAATATATAAACGCTGTTGCGCAAAATGTGCCGTTCAATGGATAGAATAAAAGACTGCCCGCTGCTCTCAAGCCGCTTGAAAAGATTTGTGCGGCAAAAGCCCATAAGCCTCTTCCCGGCACGGGAAAGATCTTGCAGCACTCCGGCCTCAGATTGTGTGGGCGGTTTTCGGTGAGATTCGAGCACATAGTTACCCAAGCCATAGCGAGGAAGCCTCAAGCTGTTGATCGTATCCACCACATCCGGGGCATAGAGTTTTGCATATTGATCGTTTGGATCGCTGTCATCGATCTTAAACTTTACTGTTTTTGGAAGACGCACAGGAAAATAAGATCGGGTTCCATCTTCAAATGTAAGATATTTGCGGCCGTTTTCCGGATCAGTTTCTGCATAGTTTTCCTGAATAAAACTGCGGGTGCGCCTGACGAGAAAAAGGCGCATGAGTTCGCGCCAGTCATCGGCATATTCGCTTTTTTCAAAAGCAGCCAATGAACGTAGCGGACACTGATGTTGCCGCATGAACTCGGTCTCACCCATATCCCTTAACAGGCGTTCAGGCCGGATACTTAATTCTTTGTCTTCTGGCACAAAAAGGCGCAGTTGGTTTGATAGGTCAAGGTAGGTCTTGTTGTAAGGCGTGGCCGAGAGAAGTATAACTTTACTCTCATTTTCGTCTATGTATTCCTGAATAGAACGGTATCGTTTCCCTTCACGGTTGCGTAGGTTGTGGCTTTCATCAATGATTACAAGGCGAAATCGCCTTAAGTCGGGCAACTGGCTGATAGCTTGACTAATGGAAAGAACCCTCGCACGAAGGCGATACTGGTCGCGATAGTCTTTCCACATGTCTACCAAGTTCTTGGGGCAGATAATCAATGTCTCCAAACCCAAATCATCCTCAAGAATGCGCGCTACGGCTGTTGCCATCAGAGTTTTGCCTAATCCCACCACGTCTCCTATCAGGACGCCCCCTCTCTTATTGATGTGGTGAGCGGCAATTTTGACGGCTGCCTGTTGAAATTCAAACAGTTTCTGACCGAACTCCCGTGGAATGCGAAATTCGGAAAG
>JABXJW010000483.1 GCA_013375395.1 Desulfobacterales bacterium | reverse complement strand
GCGTCCAACTTGGTGTCTTTAGCAGGGACCCAATCACCGCACTCTTTCAATAAGGTCAAAAGGTTCTTCACATCGCTACGCAAGTCTTTTCCCAGAGCCTTGCTGAATAGATCGGGACGCAACCACTTGAAGCGGGTCCTATACTCCGAAGCGTATCTGGCATAGACATCAGCTGCGAGATTCTTGTAATCATCCTCGGATTTAAAGATTGTTCCTTCTGCGTTTTCGTCCTGACCTGTACTGTCATCATCATTAAACAGGTTCGGAATAACGCTCGTCGTATCAGCATCTCCGTCATAGAGGCGAGCATCAAGAACTCCAGCGTCCTGTGAACCAATGGGGAAAGGCTTATCTTTTTCTATGGCGTAAATAAAAACGTAATTTCGCAAAATGTGCCGTTCGATGGATAAAATGAATGATTGTCCACTGCTCTCAAGCCGTTTAAAAAGATTGGTGCGACAAAAGCCCATAAGCCTTTTCCCGGCACGTGAGAGATCTTGCAGCACTCCGGCCTCAGATTGAGTGGGCGGTTTTTTGTGTGATTCGAGCACATAATTGCCCAAACCATAGCGAGGGAGCCTCAAGCTATTGACCGTATCCACCACATCAGGAGCATAGAGCTTGGTGTATTGATCATTTGGATCAGTGTCGTGGATACTAAACTTTACTGTTTTTGGAAGCCTTACTGGGAAATAGGAGCGGGTTCCATCTTCAAATGTAAGATATTTGCGACCGTTTTCCGGATCGGTTTCCGCATAGTTCTCCTGGATAAAGGTGCGGGTACGCCTGACAAGAAAAAGACGCATGAGTTCGCGCCAGTCATCGGCATGTTCACTTTTTTCAAAAGCTGCTAATGAACGTAAAGGACACTGGTGCTGCTTCATAAATTCGGTCTCACCCATATCCCTTAACAGGCGTTCAGGCCGGATACTTAATTCTTTGTCTTCCGGCACAAAAAGGCGCAGTTGATTTGATAGGTCAAGGTAGGTCTTGTTGTAAGGCGTGGCTGAGAGAAGTATAACTTTACTCTCATTTTCGTCTATGTATTCCTGAATAGAACGGTATCGTTTCCCTTCACGGTTGCGCGGGTTATGGCTTTCATCAATGATTACAAGGCGAAATCGCCTTAAGTCGGGCAATTTGGTGATGGCTTGACTGATGGAAAGAACCCGCGCACGAAGGCGATACTGGTCACGATAGTCTTTCCACATATCTACCAGGTTCTTGGGACAGATAATCAATGTCTCCAGCCCCAGATCATCCTCAAGAATTCGCGCTACAGCCGTTGCCATGAGGGTTTTACCTAATCCAACCACGTCTCCTATCAGGACGCCCCCTCTCTTATTGATGTGGTGTGCGGCAATTTTGACGGCTGCCTGTTGAAATTCAAACAGTTTCTGACCGAACTCCCGTGGAATGCGAAATTCGGAAAG
>JABXJW010000482.1 GCA_013375395.1 Desulfobacterales bacterium | reverse complement strand
TGGGGCGGGCAGCAGGTGGGGCGAAATCGTGCTGGCTAATGCGGGCGCAAGCCCGCACAAAACGACCTCACCCTGGTGATGACAGACTATTATAGGAAAGGCACTGACCGCCAATGACCCCGCCAGGGAGCCACTGAGCGTAGATGGCTGAATGGTATCCATCACAAAAAGCGATTGAGGGGCTTAGATTTTGATTTGAGCGGGTGGATGTACCGGAATCGGTTAAAAAAATATTTTTTTCGCGTTTAAGACTTAGTGCAGCAGGTAGCAAGAAATTTAGATACGGCTATGCCTACGCATAGCTTCCACCCCTCCCTACGCCACCAGTTGGGACAGATTGATATAGTCCATTCCCTAGTTAACTGTCTCCATTCCGCTTTAGACGGACACCCATTCCGTCTCACGACCATTGAGGTAGTGTGGGGCTTGTTATCGCCTGTTAACGTGTGCCATCCTCTAGGTTTAGCATAGTCTGTCGCTAGGAGATGGTCTGTACTGCGATACATGACCGGTGCAAGGGTTGGGCGACCTAGAGTTTAGAGACATACGGCCGGGTGGTCTATCCCGCCAGCTTGGGTTCTCTTAGCTTCGAGTCCTTTCATACTGGCAGTTATTCTTCTATCGGTAGAACGCTACGGCAAACCTCCTTCCAGGCAATAAAATACCCGCAGTCAAGCGGGTCTGATGAGCAGCTGGTGGGCGGTGGGACTTGCAGTACGTGAACGCCACCGACAAATGAGCATGCTGGTTTATCAGCAAGGGGGTCTTGCCGGCTCGGGTCCCGACAGTAGCCACCAAAGTTATTGAGGCAACGATAGCCAGGCATGATGCGCCTCTATGAGTGTGGTGTAGGGGTCGCCAGGTCAAGAACAGCATCGAGCAGAGTGATGTAGTCATCGGGGAGTGAGTTCAGGACAGCGACAGCGACATAAAGGGAGTGAACCTGGTTAATATCAAGACCATGGTCGGGATTATCGGCTATGGCTTGTATGGTGTGAACGACTTCTGGTAACTTCACGGCAAGCACCTCCTATATACCCAAAAGAGTAGAGGAAAAAACCCGGTTTGTCAATAGAACAAATGTCCTGGTACTCCCCCCCTCTAAAGACACAACTGAAAGGCGTGAGCGTACCCTGGGGGGCTGGGCAGCAGCAGCAGCAGATAAAGAAGTCCTGCGCAGCAGGACACAATAAAGGGTGGTGAGGTGGGTGGTTAGCCAGCACGTGAGCCAGGTGGATGGGTGGGGGCTGCCCGCCCCAACCCCCTGGGGCTCTTTTTGCGTTCGAGGTCAAACTGGCAGGAAAGAAACAGAACCCCACCCCCCGCCACCGGCGGGCAGCACGCCCCCTCTCCCCCTGGTTATAACGGCGGTACGATGAGAGTGAGAATGTAGGCCGTAATCATGATGACGTTAGACAGGTCCCCAAATCTCGGT
>JABXJW010000481.1 GCA_013375395.1 Desulfobacterales bacterium | reverse complement strand
TGAAGTAGTGCCGCTGCCGCCAGAATTGAGAAGAGAGGTTCTTAGAGCTCAGAAAAGGCAGTATCGATAAGCATGCTACCTGATAGTGATAGGCCTTATGCCCAGGTGCGTTCGATCAAGTACTGATGACTAGAAATAAGCGAGAAAATCGGCTATCGAGTGTCAAAACGTGCAATAAGGTAACAAATGCTTGTTTTGTTACCCCATTGCACATTCTAGCGGAACGTGCAACTGCGGATTCCTCTCTTTCTTACCACTTGCTGTCAGGCAATTGTCAAGGTAGAATGAGAAACATAGGAAGCAATTCGAATTCCATTCAGGGAACTTCGTACAACGTGAGTGATGTAGCAGGACTCATAGATCGGGGGCGCTGCCTTCGGTGCGGCAGCACGCAATACTTGACACATCATCACGTTATTCCAAAGACGTTGGCTAGAATGGTGAGACCTGACTACTGGAACCTTTACGCCTCAGTTGAGGTAGACTGGGATACCCTCTCAGCCGAATCTCGGTTGAGGTTTCAGGAGTCTGCCGAGCGGTGGGCATCCCTGCCCCACTACACCCAGCGTCTTTGTGCTGAGTGCCACGAACGGGCGCATCGAGAGATTGGAATGCTGGACAAGCGGATACAGGAAGCGCAGCATCATCAATGCGACTCCCACTGTGATCTCTTCGAATGCGAGTTCTGGCGACAGTTTGACCTTGGAAATCTCTTTGCTTGGTTTGTCGACTAAGTACGAATAGATACGACAACGTCGTTGAGAGAGTTTTGCCTTTTATCCCGCCCGGTAGCCAATCGGACTTTGTGCAACTTGGCTAATCTAGCCTTCCGTATGTATCCAGCAATCGGGTGGGCGCTCTGTGTAGTGTGCCAAATTCTCTTGCACAAAACTGACAAATGTTCAGTCACAAGCTGTCTATTTGCTCCGCAGCCCTGCTTTTATAATGAGTCAATCACCGCTAAGGCGGGTATCCGTTAATTCCTTTACCCGGAGATGCACTTCAGAGTTTACAACCTAAGGGACAGGCAACCAGTTAACCAGGTAGACGTCCCCTAAAGATGGCAAAAATGGCATCCCAGTGTTAGAATTAACCTCGTGGAACTCTTGTAGTTGAGGTTGGGAGGGCGGCATCAAGGCAGCCCGGACATTTGTCTTGACCGTTATTGTCAAATAAAGCGACATAGAGGAAAGCAAACAGGAATCTGACGGCGGCCAAAAAAGCAGTTGGAGGTAGCTGAAATGAAGAGGATGTTTATGTTCGCATTAGTGGCAGTCATACTTTTTGGCCTGGTGGGCTGTGCCCAAGGTGAGATGGTTAGATTAACTGGTGAGATAGTTAGAGCAGATAAGCAGCGGGTGACTTCCCCGGATGTTAGTGAAGCTGACCTGGTGACTCTAGTGGATGGAAACAGCGCTTTCACTTTCGATCTATAT
>JABXJW010000117.1 GCA_013375395.1 Desulfobacterales bacterium | reverse complement strand
CTTCCGATCTTGGATAAGCCGTTTACCTTGGCATATGTACTGGCGCAGTCGGAAGTGTTGATAGGCGAGGTCGTCAGCATTGTGGGAGACATCAATGCACTGTCCGGAGGAAAGTATCCGGAGCTCTTTGATGCTGCCGACAAGGTAGCCGCCGGGATACTTGCGGAGCTGGAGCGGAAGAAAAGAATTGATGAAACAAGTCTTATCCTCTCCCTTGAGAGGCTCAGTCAGGAAAGCATCGCCGATGTAGGCGGCAAGGCGGCGAACCTCGGCGAGGTTTATAACCGGGTCAATCTTCCCGTGCCGCACGGTTTTGCAGTAACGTCCTATGCGTGTCAGCATTTTGTGGAACATAACAATCTCACCGAACTGATCGACGATAAATTAAAACGCCTGGACGTAAAAAATACGGAAAGGCTTATGGAGGTCAGCCGTGAAATACGCTTGCTCATCCTGAATTCCGAGCTCCCGCCGGATCTGGAAAGAGCCATCGTTCAGGCAGCCCGCGATCTGAGGCAAAAAATCGGACCAAACATGCGCCTGTCGGTCCGAAGCAGCGCCACCAGCGAAGATTCCGAGGCAAGCTTTGCCGGCCAACACTCCACGGTCTTAAATGTGAGCGAAGAGAACCTGTGCCATGCCTACAAAGAGGTTGTTTCGAGCACCTTCAACCCCAGGGCGATCTTTTATCGCCGAACAAAAGGGTACATGGATCAGGATGTCATCATGAGCGTGGCCTGTGTGGCGATGATCGACGCAAAAGTCAGCGGGGTGATGTACACTGTCGATCCCAACGACAGCCGTCATGCGGTCATTATGATCAGCGCCGTCTGGGGACTGGCGGTCAGTGCGGTGGAGGGTTCGGCAGCCACCGATTTTTTCAGGATTGACAAACGGAAAAGAAAGGTCGAAGTCTCAGAAATTGCTACAAAAGAAACCCTTCTCAGGCCCGGCGTTGGTGACGGTCTTATAGAAGACCCCATAGCCGATGAATTAAAGGACACACCGTGCCTTGAGCCCGAACAGATACAGATGCTTGTCGATTACGGCCTGAGGCTTGAAAGTCATTACGGTTTTGCCCTTGACATTGAATGGGCCATAGATCAGGACAACAAATTGTATATTCTACAGGCGCGCCCTTTGAAACGGTCTTTGAAGTTCGACGCAGAAGGGGCGCCGGAAAAGGGTGCGTGGCGGGAACGGGCATTGCCCGGATATGCCGTCTTGCTTAAAGGCGGGGCTTCCGCTTCAGACGGGGCTGCGGCCGGTCTGGCCTATGTGATCAAGTCCGACCACAATCTTCATCACGTGCCGGAAGGCGCCATTATGATCGCCCGACAAACATCTCCTCGCTATGTTCCGGTTATGGGTCGTGTGCGTGCCATTGTCACCGATGTGGGAAGCGTTGCCGGCCACATGGCTTCTGTGGCCAGAGAATTTCGCATCCCGACCCTGGTGGGGACCGGTTCGGCAACCACCACTATTCCGCACGGAGAGGAGATTACAGTGGATGCCGGAAACGGAATCGTCTATCAAGGCCGCGCAGAAGAGCTCTTGAAAGACAAGCGCGCAATCAATCCCATGAAAGGGAGCCCTATTTACAAGGCGGTGCATTCCGCCCTAAAGAAGGTTGCCCCTCTTAATCTGACCGACCCGAGACAAGACAATTTCAAGCCGGATTCATGTCGGACGATCCATGACATCATCCGCTTTGCCCACGAAATGGCTATGCAGGAAATGTTCAGGATCAGTGACGATCTTCAACCTGGAGAAAACATTGCACTCCCGCTGCGTGTCCCCCTTCCGCTTAATATTTACGTGGTTGATCTAGGGGGAGGACTTTCAATCGATCCTGCCGCACGTGAAGCAAGAGGAGGCGATGTAACCTGTGTCCCGTTCAATGCCTTGCTTGAGGGAATGTGTCACAAGGATGTGGACTGGGCGGGCCATGTCGGCATACGTTGGGGCGGGCTTGCTTCTATCGTGGCCGAATCCGTACTGCGGGATCCTCTAAAAGAGGGCCGCATGGGTGGGCCGAACTATGCTGTCATATCAGGTGAATACCTTAATCTTAACTCCCGCCTTGGGTATCACTTTGTCACGGTGGACACCTATTGCGGCCCGGTTGTAAACGACAATTACATTACCTTGTCCTTTAAGGGAGGGGCAGCAGATATTGGGCGCAGGTCCCGACGGGCGCTCCTCATAGCCTCAATCCTGAGGAAGCTGGGCTTCAGGGTGCAACAAAAGGGTGATATGGTCAGGGGCGAGTTGAAAAAGTATGACAGCGCGCTTTTTGAGGAAAAACTCGACATGCTGGGCAGGCTGCTCGGCTCGGTTCGTCTCCTGGACATGGTCTTGTCCGACGACGGCCAGGTTGAGTGGTACGTGGATGAGTTTTTCAAAGGAAACTATACGTTTCAGGTCGGCAGTGCGTAATGGTAAAAGCAACGGACAACCGACAACAATCAACGGACAGTCATTCAATATAAAGAAAGGTGTAACAATTTAGGCCGTTGAAAACACGGTCGAACCCGTTTGTTTCATAAGGCTAAAATGATACGGAAAGGTAAAAATAGATGGCAGAGAAAGTAATCGTACGCTTTCCACCCAGCCCGACCGGTTATCTTCATATCGGCGGCGCCCGCACGGCCATATTCAACTGGCTTTTTGCTCAAAAGACGGGCGGAAAGTTCATCTTGAGGATCGAGGACACCGATGTGGAAAGGTCTTCAGAAGAATCGGTTCGAGGGATTATTGAAAGCCTGAAATGGCTGGGGATTACATGGGATGAAGGCCCTTATTTCCAGTCGCAATTCACCAAGGAGCACGTGGCGGCGGCGCGCAAACTCCTCAAAACCGGTCATGCCTACGAGTGTTTCTGTACAAAAGAGGAGCTTGATCGAAAACGGGAAGAGGCGCGAAAGAAAAAGGCTGCGCTACAGTATGACGGCGCCTGTCGCAATTTGACGCCCGAAGAGGTTGCCGAAAAGGAGGCAGCCGGCATGCAGTACACCATTCGCCTGAAAGTGCCACGCGGGGAAGGCTTTGTCAGTTTTGAAGACATTGTCTACGGGATCATTGAAAAAAAGTATCAAGACATAGAGGACTTTGTCATTGTGCGTTCCAACGGGCAGCCCCTGTACGTGCTTTCAAATGCCGTTGATGACATCCGCGACGGCATCACACACGTGATTCGAGGACAGGACGGGTTGGCCAATACGCCCAAGCAGATCCTGATCTACAAGGCCCTTGGGGCACCTGTGCCGAAGTTTGCGCACATGTCGCTGACACTTGATCCGAAAAAGGCCAAGATCTCCAAGCGCACGCATGGAGAGTCAGTCGCCGTGCATTTTTACAAGGAGCACGGCTTTCTGCCGTGGGCATTTGTAAACTACCTGGCCCTTTTGGGATGGTCCACGCCTGATTCCAGGGAGATCTTTTCCAAAGAGGAGCTGATCGAGGCATTCTCCTTGAAAGGGATCAGCCGGGTCAACTGCATCTTCAACGTAAGGAAGGATGATCCGAAATTCTTCACCGATCCGAAGGCCATCAGCATCAACGCCAATTACATAAGAAATCTTCCTGTTGAAGAGCTTGAGCCATACGTGAGGGAACAGTTGGAAAAGGCCGGGATTTGGGACCCCGACTATGCGAGGGAAAAGCGCGATTGGTTTCTCCGCACCATTGACCTTATTCGCAGCCGGTATCACGTGACGACCGATTTTGCGACCCTTGGCCGTTGCTATTTTTCCGATGACTATTCCACTGATCCCAAGCCCCTGAAAAAGAACATTCTCAAGCACGAAGGACTCAAGGAATGGTTCCACATCCTGGCGGATCGCCTGGAAGACGTGGAAGAGTTTACCTTGGAGGAGACCGAGCGGGTGATCCGGGAGATGGCAGAAGAGTTCGGGTTCAAGGCCGGCATATTGATCAACGGTATTCGAACCGCGGTCACCGGTCAGCCGAAAGGCCCGGGGCTCTTTGATGTGCTGATTGCCGTGGGGCAGCATCGCGTGGTGCAGCGCCTGCGCAAGGCCGTCAAATTCTTCGGGTAGAGGCCTGTTTTGCCAGAGACTTGGCAAGGCACGATCTTAAAAGGAGCGTGTCTGAGGGAAAAGATAAGTAGTGCCCATCCATAAATGAATTTCAGAACTCTGGGCACTGATGTCGGTTTCCAATTCAGAAATGAGCAATTTTCCGCAAGGTCAAGAAAATCAAGGGATTGCGCGGAGACGTACATTGGTACGTCGCACAAGCGATCCCGCAGATTGACGCCGAGATTGCGGAAAAGGGCCATTTATGGATGGAAACTAAGTAGGATTGAAGTGAGAATAGTCGGTTATGTAATATTCTGTATCCTGGTCTTTGTCGCATCTGTCCTTATTCGCAGGCCTTCCAGCTCACCCGACAAAGAACAAAACTTTGTCGAAAAGCAAGAAACTGCGGCACAAACCAGCAAGGCACAAAAGTCCCTGCCTTTAAGCAGGATTCGTGGTGACGACGAGGACTATGGGGAAGAAGACGACGAGGACTATGGGGAAGAAGACGACGAGGACTATGAGGACGAAGACGACGAGGACGACGAGGACTATGAGGAATAAAGGCTATTCCTTGCTTCCAAGGCGTCTGCAGTGCATAAAAGAACGGGCCGGTGGGGCACACAGAAAAAGCATTCCAGGCAAAACTCGCAAGGCTCACTGTCCACACCTTACAGTCCTTAAAAAAGCCGGACGCCGCATGCCCCGCCGGGAGGGACTTGCCTCAACTTTTGAACGCTGCCAATGGCTTATCCAGCATCCCAACGGAAGGGGGATGAGAAAAGGAAGATATCAATTCAAAGAAACTGTGGAGTAGATGTAGGGAATAGGGCTGAAGTGGCGCTGTCGTCTATACTTGCGTCTCAATTGATCGCGATATGCATCGACAAAGCAACTGTAATTGCCTTCCCTTACTAGTTCTTTGCGAATTATCCGGGATGCGGCCTCTCTAAAGCAGAAATCACAAAGGGACAAACGAGTATTGTGAGATCTCCGGAGAATCAACCAAGCTTTTTCCCGCTCTTTGTGGCATATGATGCACTTGACATGCAATCTGTCCATAGACCTCGCCCCGGAATGCTGTTTTCCCGGTGAGTAACCACCAATAAAGCACTCCGCACTATATTGTAGATGAACGAAGCCTAAACCACAATATGTGGTATTTTGTCAAGAAAAAAACAAGATCGAGGAAAAAGGCGGTGTTGAGGCTCTGCCGCCTATTGCCTAAGCAAGAGGCGGGCAGGCAATGAGGAAAGTAAGAGAGGAAGGTCCGGAGATCATTTCAATTCTTCAAGAAGGGCTGCCCCGTAGTCTCAAGCACGCTCATCCACATATCCCCGGATGTCTCCATTTGCTTCCGCTTTCCTGCCGACGCCTCCATTGGGATATGGACAATCTGATTGTTGCACAACCCCACCAGCATTTTGGTCTTTCCGGCCATGCCGGCATGGACCGCACCCCGGGCCAACATACCGCACAGGAGATCATCGTTGGTGTTGGCCGTAACACTCCGGATCATGTAGCTGGGGTCAATATACTTCAGGTTAATCTCCAGATTCTCTTTTTTGAAATAGTCGGCAACGGCCTGTTTCAAGAATAGGCCGATATCATGAAGCCTTATGTTGCCGGAGGCGTCGCGTTCCTCTGGCCTGTCGCTAAAAAATCTCTGGCCTGCCCCCTCAGCCACGACAATCACTGCGTGTTTTCTGTGGCCCAAGCGTTCTTTTAGAGCTTCCAGCAGACCTTTTGCCCCGTCTAAATCGAAGCCCGATTCCGGGACAAGGACAAAGTTCACAACAGGCATTGCCAGAGTCGCAGCCGCCGCGATGAACCCGGAATGGCGGCCCATGAGCTTTACCAGCCCTATCCCATTGGGAGCACTCGTGGCTTCATTGTGCGCGGAGCGGATGACATCACCAGCGACATCCACGGCCGTATCAAACCCAAAAGAGCGATCTATCAAATAGATGTCATTGTCAATGGTTTTGGGTATTCCCACTACACCAATCTTTAATCCTCTTTTGTTGATTTCGTCGGCAATCTTTGCAGAGGCCGCCATGGTGCCGTCCCCCCCGATGGTAAAAAGGAGACCCACATTCATCCGCTCTATGGCATCAACAATGCTTTCGATATCCTGAGGTCCCCTGGAAGAGCCGAGAACCGTACCACCGCTTTCATGGATATTGCGGACGGTGTCCGGTGTAAGATCCATGAGCTCATGAGCATACGAGGATATGAAGCCCTCGAATCCGTATCGGATACCATAAATATTGCGCACGCCATAGTTATGGTGGAGCGCCAGCACAATGCCGCGAATAACATCGTTTATCCCCGGACAAAGCCCGCCGCAACTGACCACGGCACATCGAAGTTTGCTCGGATCGAAAAAGATATTACAGCGAGGCCCGGCCCGTTCAAAGGATACAAGCCCCTTGCCGCTTTTGGCGGCTTTTATCACATCATTTTCATCAATGTCCAGCAGGATGCGCTCTTCATCCGAAATAAAGCACCGGCCCCCGGCCTCCTCTACCCGGCCCTTGATAGGAGACGGAATCTTGGCAGGCCCAAGGGCCATAATGGAAGTCTCAATACGTTCGTTGCTGCTCATGTTGGTAAACCTTCCGTATTCGTTAATCGCTATTTTGTTATTAGGTATGCGTTCACAGGTTCAGGGTTCAGGGTTCACCGTTCAGGGTTACCTTTCTTTCGTTGACCTTGCTCGCCTGCCTGTGCGTCGCACGCAGACAGGTAGGCCAGCAAATACTTGATGAAACCTCAAATCGATCTATTTTCATGGCTTCTTCATTCAGAACTTACGGATCACCTGGCCGCTCGCCAAGCTTGCGAGGCAGGCGGGACGGTTCAGATTTTCGGTGAACCCTGAACCTCTGAACCCCGAACCCCTGAACCTCTGAACCCCTGAACCTCTGAACCTCTGAACCCTGTTGGAGCTCCTTCGAACCGAGTTGTTTCATAAGGCTAGAATGATACAACTCATCTTCGAGATAATGCCTGCGCAGGGTCGAGTTTTGCCGCCCGTCGTGCGGGCAATACGCCAAACACCAGTCCCGTCAATAGCGACACGCCGACAGCCGCCCCCAGAGCCCATACCGGGACCGTGATCGGGAAGCTGGGAAAGGCACGCGCCAGTGCCCAGGTCCCGAAAAATGCCAGAATGAGCCCGAACGCAGCGCCGATCAGGGAGAGAATGGCTGATTCCGCCAGAAACAGACGGAGGATCTGCCTCCCCGGCGCGCCGATCGCTTTTAGCAGTCCGATCTCGGTGGTGCGCTGTGAAACGGCGATCAGCATCACGTTCATGATCAGGATACCGGCCACCGCCAGGCTGATGCCGGCGATGCCGGCCACACTCAGGGTCAGGGCTGTGAAAATACGGTCAAAGATCGAAAGCATGGCGTCCTGGGTTACAACGGTAATGTCGTCTTCGCCTTCATGCCGCTCGCGGATAATGCCCAGAATTGCCTTTTTGGCCTTTGGAATGGCGTCGCGGCTGTTGGCCTGGACCAGAATTCGAAAGAGTGTGGAGGTATTGAACAGGGCCTGAGCAGAGGCCACGGGTGCAACGACCACATCCCCCATGTCCAGCCCCAAGGACTGGCCCTTTTTGGCCAGCACGCCGACCACACGGAAGCGGCGGTCGCCGATGCGGGTCCACTCGCCGAGGGGAGATTGATTCCCAAAGAGTTCTTTTTTGAGCCGGTACCCCATCACACAGACTGCCGCGCCCCGGGTTGGGTCACCGGAAGGGATGAATCTGCCCTGCGCCATGGACAGATCACGAATTTCAAACAGCTCGGAAGTGGAGCCGAGGATGGTAACCTCACGGTCTCGATACTTCCAGGAGACCGGCGCGGAACCCACTGTGATCGGGGCAACGCGGCGTATGGCGGAACTCCTCGTCAGCGACAGCGCGTCTTCCAGCGTCAGGTCGCGGGGTGTTCCCCCCACCAGCGGCGGATGGCCACCGGTTGTCTCAGACCGGCCAGGCAACACGATCAGCAGGTTGGTACCCAGGGAGCTGAACTCGCGGGTTACATACCGGCGGGCGCCTTCTCCCAATGCGGTAAGAAGGATTACCGATGCCACTCCTATGGACATGGCCAGAATCATTAAAAGGGTTCGGGTCGGGTAGCCCAATGTAGCCCGAATGCTGAACTGAATGACATCCTCGGTTTTCATTTTCTCACGAAGCCCCGGTATCCTCTGAGATCCTTCCGTCCATCATCACTACTTTTCGCGATGCCCGGCTCCCCAGGTCGGGATCATGCGTCACCAAAATCAGAGTCATCCCTTTTCTGTTGAGATCTTCCAGGCTTTGGACGACATTCTTACCCGAAGTGCGGTCCAGGTTGCCGGTGGGTTCGTCTGCAAGGATGACACGGGGTTGCATGATAGTGGCGCGCGCAATGGCAACGCGCTGGCGCTGTCCGCCGGATAACTGGTCCGGGCGGTGTTTTGCACGGCCACTCAGGCCAAGGGCGGACAACGCCGCCTGAACCCGGGACCGGCGTTCCGCTGGCTCCACGCCGGCCAGGATCAGCGGCAATTCCACATTTTCAGCAGCGGTGAGGCGAGGCACCAGATGGAAAAACTGAAAAACAAAACCAATCTTGTGACGACGCACCGATGCCTGCTGGTCATCGGTCAGATCGGTTGTGTCCATGTCTTCCAAACGGTAGACGCCCTTGTCCGGTCTGTCCAGAAGACCAATGATATTCAGCAGGGTCGATTTTCCCGAGCCGGAAGGACCCATGATGGCGATGTATTCTCCCGCATCCACAGTCATGTTCACGTTGCTGAGGGCGTGAACGGCTTCGTCTCCTACCTGAAATACCCTCTTGATGCCAACTAAGTGAATCATGGCTCCTCTTTGGCGAGTACGGCGTGTGCTCCGTCTTTCACACCGGCGCGATCCACATTAACCACCACCAGTTCGTCCATCTTTAAACCGGAAACGACCTCCGTATAGTCCCAGTTTGAAATGCCGCTCTTAAAGATACGTTCCTTAATTACTTTTTTACCGGCAAGATAAACAAACACCCGTTTTCCGTCCAGAACGGCCTCGGTGGGTATGCGAAGCGTGTCGGGGCGAACATCTAAGATTATCTCGACGTCCGCGCTGTAACCGGCCAGCAGTTGCCGGATGTCCTGCGGGTTGGTAAATTCCACTTCCACATCAACAGTACGGGCCTGCTTCTCGCGGTCCAGCACATAGGGGGCAATGCGGCGAACATTGCCATCAAAGCCGCGATCACCAAAGGCATCCAGGCTCACACGGGCAGTCATGCCGGATGCAATCTCAGAGGCATCGACCTCATCGATTGGCGCGGTTACATAAAAACAGGAATTGTCAATCAGGTCCACGGCCGGCGGAGTTGCGATACCGGGCGGCGACGGTGTGACGTATTCATTCAGCTCGCCATTGATTTCTGCGATGACACCGTCAAAAGGGGCTATTAGGCGGGTGCGAGCCAGGTTCGCTTTGGCGACGCCGACACGGGCTTCGCTCATAAGGATGGATGCCTTTGCCGCTTCACAATCAGCCCTGAGGGCCTTGGCCTCGGTAACGGCCCTGTCGGTTTTTTCTTCCGAAACAGCGCCGGTTCGTCGAAGTTTTACCAGACGGTTGGCTTCCCGCTGGGCGACATCGGCTTTCAAACATGCGGCCCTTGCGTGAGCTCTTGCAGACTCGGCTTCACTTTGCACCAATCCAGCTTCTGCCACCAAGTCCTTGTTCCAGAGTTCGAGCAGAAGCTTTCCGGCCTTTACCGTGTCTCCTTCACGGATGGGCAGCTTTGCAATCTGACCGCCGATACTGGGAGAGAGCTTGGCCCGGCGGCAGGCTTTTACTGTTCCTGCACGGGTGTTGGCTACAGTTCGTTCCACTGTGCCACGTTCCACCGGCTTGACCACAACTTCGATGGGCTCAGGTCGTGTGTAATGCCATATTAAAACGCCTGCGCCTGCAATGGCCAGCGCCACAATAATCCAGCGGACATGTCGGCGATTCATCAAGTTGCCCCTTTCGGACTTTTAAAAAATGACGGCTTCGTAAAAAGTCCAACTTCTGCGTTGCGCTGCATCCTTCGTCACTGCGGCGTACTATATAAGTACGCCTCATTCCTTAGGATTTGCGCGCCTTGAATTTGGAGCTTTTTACTTTGCTGTCTAATTTGGACTTTTTACGAGACCATCAAAATGATTTTACGTCATAGCGCTCCATATTGGAAGGGGAACTTAGCTCCGCTTCGCTCCGCAATTGGAATGATGGAATGATGGGTTAAAGGGATTGCCCAAAAAGAAAGGCTAACCGCAACCCTTGCGGTTAGCCTTTGGCAGGAGGAAAGCACATGAAGAAATTTCTTCAAGGCGATTGTCTTTCCCTTCCGCAATAATAATGCCAAACTTAGATGTTTGGGGAGGTATTTGAGTCCGGCCGGTGTTGCCCGTGAGGGGTCAATGTCTAACTCTCTTATTTTTATAGAAATAACAGGTGGCAACATTTTTGGATGTGCGAGATGGCCGGATGGGAACCGCTCCGGTTGGCGGCTACTTGGAGCCCTGGAGGCCGGTCGATTTGTACAAATGTTTGTACAGATTGTGACAGGATGGTCTTTAACCGTTTGATAATACGTAGAATCCTGCAAGGTGCCGACTTTTTGTACAAGGTGACTCCAAATCTCATTTAACCGCTTGATATTATGTATAATAAACAAGGGCGCCGACTTTTCATACGCCAAGCCTATTTAGTCCGTTAGTTGTGAGATTCGTGTGTTTCCTGGTAGAAAATTATGGCCATGTTCGACAAAAAAGTGAGCTAAAGTGCCTAGAGTGTCTAAAGTGAGCTAAAGTTAATGTGCACGCCTTCGG
>JABXJW010000480.1 GCA_013375395.1 Desulfobacterales bacterium | reverse complement strand
ATGTATCCGTCTGCGATAACCGTACACATCGCTGTGAGGTGTGCTCCACCATCTCCGGCTGACATATATGCTATTTTCCATAGTTCCTCTCCGTCGGAGGCGTTGATGCAGCGTAGGTATGAACCGCGCCATAGTGGCTGAGTGGGAGAGTGCTCACTTGAGGTCAGGTAGAGTTTTCCGTCAGCAATGCAGGATATGCCTATTGGATAATTGCCATAGGGAGATTCAAAGCCGACTTGTTGAGCTGCGAATTCCCACAAGACTTCTCCTGTCGTGATGTTATAGGCTGTTAGTACTCCGCCGTAGCCACCGCTAAAGAGTTTGCCTTCGTAGACATTGGTCATTAATGCATAGTAGTGCAGTGCTGTTTCGGGTTCAGTTGGACCCCATATTTGCTGCCCTGTTTCTAGGTCGTAGCCCCACCGTCGTCTCGTTATTGGTTCCGAAAAGTGGAAGATGCCATCTTCTGGAACTACATTTGGCCCGCTCATGCCTCCAAACAGTCCGGTTGCTACATCTGGTGGTGCTTCTGGCGGGGTAAAGGTGATCTCCCACAGCAGTGTTCCTTCTTTACCTTTTTCTAGACTCAAAGCCCACAACTGGCCGTCCTCAACGTAAGTGCCGTTGTTCTTTCCTGAAGTTCCACCGATTACGTACTCACCATCGCGAACTGCGCGGATGCTACCCTGCACGTCCGGCATTGACACGTTCAATGAATATCCGTTGTTGCCGTCAAACGTCATATTTAGGGTGGGTCTCCACATCCAGTATTCATTGGCACTCCATGATTCTTCGTACCAGATAGCTCGGCTTGTGTTCCACACCTGCAAATAAAAGGGAGCCACATCTGGGAAGAACGGACCCATTGGGTTCGGTGTACCTGCAATGATGTATCGTAGTAAGCTTCCATCTTTGCCGTAGACAGCTGTACCTGCCGGAGCCGGTCCGAAAAAGCCCATTCCCATAGGTATATTGTTTATGCTGCAGATGTAGTTTCCTGTTTCTGCATCATACATCATCCATGTTCCATCAGGCCCACTGGTGCTCCATAGGTATGGTAAGCCTCCATGCTGGTTAGGTGAATGATAATCATATATCTGACCAAATGACAGCCTCCCATATGGAAGTTCTCCTGAGAAGTCGAAGCCGCCGCCAGTTCCCGTTACGGGACCACTGGAATTCATGAACCATAACTCTTCTCCTGTATATAGATCAAGGACTTGATAGCCTTCTCTTGGGAGTGACATAATATTGTAGTAGATTCTTCCGTTGAGAATAATCGGCGGAACGAAATCAGTACCTTCATAGTGTCCCGTCTGGTAGCCTATGTTTCCAAATCGTTCGTCCATGATGCCGCCAGCCCACATTGGAGTTGCCCACATTATGTGAGCGCTTTCTGGTCCTAGACCGTAGCTGAAACGAGTGGTTGGGCCCACAT
>JABXJW010000009.1 GCA_013375395.1 Desulfobacterales bacterium | reverse complement strand
GGTGGCTGTGGTGGAGTCACTTGGGTTACCATAACCATCGGCATCGGCATCCCTATAGTAGGTCATGCAGCCCTCATCCGTATCCCCATCGCAGTTATCATCCAGGCCGTTGCATACTTCGGCAGCGCCTGGATTGATATTGGGATCAGTGTCATTGCAGTCGTTATCTGCCGGATATCCGTCACTATCGGCGTCTGTGAAAAGCTCGAAATCGATGCGATTAACATAAAAATGAATCTTTTTAGGCGCCCTGGCGATGATACGTACTATGGAGACAACACCGCTGAGTTCGGGGAGCTCCGAAAAATTTACGTATCCTGCTTCGCTGCCGGTCATATGACCGTTCGTCCAAACGCTACCAGCAGGCACCTGGGTGGCAGATCCTGAAGATGGTTTTATCCACAGCTCCACTCCGGGCGATTCAAAGCTCTTGTTGATATACATTCTTACGGACTGCGCGTCCACTGCCGTAGGAAAATTGAATATCAGGCATTCGTAAGCATCTTTTCCCCCGCCGGAGACCTCTTTTGAACCTTTAGCCTTTTCGTTTTGAACTCCCGTGCCGTCTGTTGCGTGCACATAGATAGTTCCCGGGACTCCATTTGGGTAACAGGTTTTACTCCCCTTAGTAAGTGCGGATAGACTTAAGTCAGGCGATACGGTCAAGGTGGCGCCATGATTGCCTTGAGTTAAACCTAATCCGTTTCCTGTAAGGTCATAGGTAATAGTAATAGCATAACATTTTGTCACACATGTTGCGCACATGGCCGATGATAACAAGAAGAATAGCAAAACACTTAATCGAACGCAGTGCCTGTAAATTAAGCCGGCAGCCCGTGAGACCATTTCGTCACCCCCAATGTTGACGGCTTCGTAAAAAGTCCTATTTCCCCTCCCCTGGCGGGAGGGGATTAAGGGCAGGGGGATGCAACCGGCTGAAATGCCTCATTTTTCACCCTCACCCCGACCCTCTCCCCTGCCCGCTCGTGCCTCGCAGTGGCAGGCGGGCGTCAAGGGAGAGGGGGTATTTTCGACTTTTTACGAGACCATCAAACTTGAACTGAAAAGTTAATTATTTTTGCAAAAATCGTGCAAAGTTAAAGACTTACAATATTTCCTACAATACTTCTTGAATTCCGAACAGTTAACTCATCGGTAGGTTTTGGTGAGCAAGGAATTGGCACGGAATAGTGGGCAATAGAGGTTATACTCTGGGAAAAAGAATGCCACTTTTGAGTAAGGTGAGGGATAAAATCAGCGCCTTCCCTTAGGGGGAAGAGCAGAGAAAGATCTGCCATCATATCCTCGTTGACCTTCGTGAGATCAAGGGGGGGAGAGAGTGGTTGTCACTCTTGACAATTCACCGGGTTTTATTTAAATTGTTCAAGAATAAGAAGGTGAAGCCTCACCCGCCCTAAAGGACGGGGCTCGCGGGGAGCGAGCCGGTCAACTAGATGGAAAGATGATGAGAAATGTACCGACTATAGATTCTGAGCTTTATAAGACAATTATTACGATTATCGATGAGAGAGTCAAAGAGATTCGGGTTACGCGGAAAGATTTTAATGACCTCAAGAACAAGGAGGACTTATGGAGCAGCAAGAGCGCAACCGATTGGTAAGCCTGCCGCTCGATGAGAAGATAGAACAATCAAAGGAAATCATAAGAGAAGCCTTGGAGAGATTCTCTCACGACGCACTTTGTCTGGCCTGGACGGGGGGCAAAGACAGCACGACCATGTTGTGGTTATACAGGGAGGCGTGCAAAGAACTGGGCCGGCCTCTCCCCAGAGCCATGTTTATTGACGAGGGGCACGTGTTCGAGGAGATCCTGGATCTGGTGGACCGGGTGAAACGCGAATGGAACGTTGAGGTGGCCGTTGTCAAAAACACCGACGTAAGCGACAAGGCCCGGAAGGTAGGCGACCTGATTCGGGTAGCGGATCTAAATGAGAGAAACCAAAAGGAGATCGAAAAGTTGGAGTTTACTGAAGAGGCTTTTCCCTTCGAGCCTGAATCTTATGTGGGCAATCATTTAATGAAAACCGTAGCCATGAATGTGTTCATAGAAAACAACGGGGTGAAGGCGCTTTCCACGGCAATCCGCCGGGACGAACAGGAAGCCAGGGTGACGGAAGACTATTTCAGCCCGAGAACTAATCCGGCCCACACCAGGGTTCACCCTATCTTGCATTTTGAGGAGCGCGACATCTGGAATACCATCCATGAATACAAAATTCCCTTTTGCTCCCTTTACTACCATGGGTACCGGTCCCTGGGCGCCAAAGGTTCCACCTTCAAGACCTCGGACATCCCGGCATGGGAACAAGATCTTGAGAACACACCGGAGCGCGCCGGCCGCGGCCAGGAAAAGGAAGAGATCATGGAACAATTGCGCTCTTTGGGATACATGTAAATGGATCAACCACAGACCCACACGGAGTGAGACAGACGATTCGGTGAAAGGAAGTTTGTCATTTATTAACTTTCCTGTCACCTGCCTGCCGGCAGGCAGGTGAGGAATTCACCCAACACCACACTGTCCCATTTTCCCGGAACCCCTGCCTGCGGCAGGCAGGGGTTATTCCATCATAGCGCAGGCTTCACTTCGTGCCCATTATTCCAACATAGCGCTAAAGCTTCACTGCGTGCCCAATTGTGAGCGAAGCGAACCTAGGTTCATAAGGAGATTTAAATGGGTTTGTTTGACAGGTTAAAGAAGAAGATGAGACCGCGAGCGGTTGTGGTGGGCCTTGATGGAGTGCCTTACACGCTGCTAAAAGAACTGAAAAACAAAGGCCGCATTCCCAACATGGCATCGATCTTTGAGACAGGGTACTTCGGCGGGATGAGTGTGAGCATCCCGGAGATATCGTCGGTATCCTGGTCGTCCTTCATGACCGGCGCCCAGCCCGGCGAGCACGGGATCTTCGGATTTATGGACCTGCAACCCGGGACTTATAAGATGTATTTCCCCAATTTCGCGCATCTCAAGGCCCCTCCACTGTGGGAGGATCTTGGCGCCCGGGGCATGAAAACGGTTGTCATTAACATGCCGGCCACCTACCCTGCCCGGCGGATCGACGGCGTGCTCATATCAGGATTTGTGGCAATCGACATCAACAAGGCGGTGTACCCGCAGTCCATTGTCCCGCAATTGAATCAAATGGATTACCGTATCGACGTGGATACCATGAAGGCACGCCAAGACCACGAGTTCTTGATCGGCGACCTGTATGCAACTCTTGACGGCCGTGAGCGGGCGGTCGATTTTCTCTGGCAGCAGTTGGACTGGGACCTTTTTATTGTGGTAGTCACGGGGACCGACCGCTTGATGCATTTTCTCTGGGATGCGTTCGAAGAAGAGACTCATCCGTACCACCATGCCTTTCTCGATTATTTTACCAAGGTGGACGACTTCGTTGGACGCCTATACGATCGGTTCTTGTCTTTGGACGGTTCAAAAGAGGGAAACAACCAATTTTACATGCTCTCCGACCATGGATTTGCGAAGATTAGGACCGAGGTCTATCTTAATCGCTGGCTGCAGGAAAATGGGTATCTGAAATTCGGCAAAGAGCAACCCGAGACCATCATGGATATCGGCCCGGGATCAACCGCCTTTGCCATGGACCCTTCCCGCATTTACATCAATCTTAAGGGTAAATACCCTTTGGGAGCATTGCATGCTTCAGACTACGAGCGGGTACGCCGAGAGATCAAAGAAGGTCTCGAAGAGCTGGCTTTTGAAGATGACAACAAGATTGCAAACAGAATATACCTTAAGGAAGAGCTTTATCGCGGACCGCATGTAGATCAGGCCCCCGACCTGATCGTGCTCTCCCATCACGGCTACGACCTGAAGGCCAAGGTTAAGTGCGACAAAGTTTTTGGACGCACAGACCTTGTCGGCATGCACACTCAAGATGATGCCTTCTTTTTCAGCAGCACCGGCATAGGCAGCACGTCTATTTTTGAGGCAAGCGGGGTTATCGCACAGCCCTTCATGTAAAGGTCGGCCTTCCTTGACGCCGGAACCTTCGTCACACCCGGCGCAAGAATGACGCATTTAGGCCGGGACAAAAAATAAGGGTATCTCATGACCGGTATAGGCCATTGAAATACCCTTATAAAGTTGGTGCGCCCAGGGTGATTCGAACACCCGACCTACGGATTCGTAGTCCGGCGCTCTATCCACTGAGCTATGGGCGCATTCACAAATTCTTGGAATTCGTACAACCTGCTGGAAGTATAGCTATTTATTAGCACTCTTACAAGCCCTATCAGGCAATGATGGAGTGATGGAATATTGGAACGATGTGAAATATAGGAAAAGACACCGGCTAGACCCCATATGCCGGCAAGGTTGCGCCAAAACACTACACTTCGTATCCATTATTTCAATTGGGGCCAATATAGTGTTTTTGGAGTACTATGTCAAGGTAACCGCAAGTGCAGAGTTCGACATTGAACCATGACCACTTTATGCGCCAGGCAATCCTGGAAGCCAAGCAGGCGGCCCGAAAAGATGAGGTGCCTGTGGGGGCCGTGCTGGTTGCCCGGGACGGCACGGTGCTCGCCAAGGCGCACAACCAAACGATCACCTTGTGTGATCCAACGGCCCATGCGGAGATCTTGGTCCTGCGATCAGCAGCTCGGTCCGTTGGAAACTATCGCCTGCTCGATACCAGCCTCTATGTCACCATTGAGCCTTGCCCCATGTGCATGGGAGCGCTGCTACAGGCAAGGGTGGCCAAAATCGTCTATGGCGCCGGCGATCCCAAATGGGGGGCCGCGGGCTCATGCTATAATCTTGCCGCCGATCCTCGCTTAAATCACGTGATAGATGTAGAAAAGGGCCTGCTTGAAAACGAATGCAGGCAATTGATCCAGGCCTTTTTCCGAAACAAGCGCTCGTGAAGGAGAATGTGAAAGTGCTGATGTTGACAACCAGAGCCTCCTCTGATACTGAAATGTGTCCTGTTACTCTACACGGTTCTCCATACCCAACTGAACCATTGCAAGTGCAAGGAGCCGACCATGTCTAATATTGTCGTCATTGGCACCCAGTGGGGAGACGAAGGGAAGGGAAAGGTTGTAGATCTCCTGGCAAGGAAGGCCGGCATGGTGGTCCGCTTTCAGGGGGGGAACAATGCCGGCCACACCATGGTGGTGGACGGAGAATTGTTTATCAGCCATATTATCCCATCCGGAATCCTTCACCCGGAAAAGGTCTGCTTGATTGGAAACGGTGTGGTCGTGGACCCGGCCGTCTTGATCCAAGAGATGCAGCAGTTGCGAGCGCGCGGGATTTCCGTAAGCCCACGCAATCTGATGATCAGCGAAAACGCTCATGTGATCATGCCGTACCACAAGAGCATAGACCACGGCAGCGAACGTTTGAAAGGAGACAAGAAACTAGGCACAACTGGACGCGGCATAGGCCCTTGCTACGAAGACAAGGTCACGCGGCGCGGCATCCGTTTCTGTGACCTGATTGATCCGGAGGTTTTTGAAGAAAAACTGTCCATTATTCTGCCCGAAAAGAATTTCTACTTGAAAGACTTCCTCAAGAGTGAAGCTGTTGATCAAGAGTCTATTCTAAGGGAGTATTTGCCTTACGCAGACACACTCCGACCGCACGTTGCCAACATCTCGCTCATCCTGAGCCGGGCGGTCAAAGCCGAAGATCACATACTGTTTGAAGGGGCACAGGGCACGCATCTCGACATAGACCACGGCACATACCCGTATGTGACATCATCCAACACGGTGGCAGGGAATGCATGCTGCGGCGCCGGCATCGGCCCAACCCGGATCCATGGCGTCATCGGCATGGTCAAGGCATACACGACACGCGTGGGAAGAGGCCCTTTTCCGACCGAACTTCATGATGAAATCGGCGAGAGGATTCAGCAAAAAGGGGCCGAGTTCGGCGCAACCACCGGAAGACGCAGGCGGTGCGGATGGCTCGACACGGTGGTGGTACGCAACGCCGCGCGCCTGAACAGCCTTACCGGGATTGCCATAACCAAGCTCGACGTATTAACCGGCCTGAAGACCGTCAAGATCTGTACGGCCTATCGATACAAGGAAGATCGACTAACAGAGTTCCCGACGGCCTTAAAGGTGCTCGAAGAATGTGAGCCCATTTACGAGGATCTGCCTGGATGGTCTGACGATATCACCGCAATTCAGGACGTTGATGACCTTCCGAAAAACGCTAGGGCTTACGTCAAGCGGGTGGAAGAACTGGTGGAAACCCAGGTTCAGATCATCTCGGTGGGCCCCGGCCGCAAGCAAACCGTCGTCCTTCAAGACCCTTTTGACAGGCCAAAACCTTAACCGCAAAGTCTCTGAGAAGCACCTTGACAGCTTGAGGCAACCGGCGTAAAAAGATTGTTATGTGTCGGGACGTGGCTCAGCCTGGTAGAGCACAGCGTTCGGGACGCTGGGGTCGCTGGTTCAAATCCAGTCGTCCCGACCACTTCGTTCAATGTTCCATCCTGAAGCCGGGCTCTTTGTCGGATTGTACGCAGAGCAGCGCTTCAGCTAACTATTATCGATAACAGGAAGTTTCTTTGTCGGCAGGGGCAAATGTATGGCAATTTCATCTACTTCATTTTAATCCTCCTCATCTACACCACCCATTACCCTCCGGATCAGCCCTATTTCGGCCCTTTTGAGACCTGGGTCATCTTCTTGTTGCTTTTAGCGATATTCGCTGTGGCCACAAGGGCTTCATTTCGCGCACTTTCCAGAAAAATCGATCTCAAAGCATCCACGGGCTTACACGGCCAGTTCGACCGCCTGTTCACTCGACAAGCCATCATGGCCGTCGTATTGTTTTCCTTGAATCTTTATGCCTTGAATCTGAAGCTCTTTGTCATGGACATCCCGCCCTTCTCGGCTTCTCCCACCCTTATGGCCCTTCTGTTTATCGGGCTTTTTATGGGCTGCCTGGCGATCATCTGGGCCGCAGCATATGAGCCATACAGGCGCCTGTTTCAGGCCAAAGTCTCCAGGCGTGCGTACGTACTGTCTAATATTTCGTTCAACTTCCCTATAGTCTTGCCCTGGCTCTTGATATCAGCAGGGGTGGATATCGTCAATCTGCTCCCTTTTGAGGCCCCAAAGGGCCTGCTGGCCACACCGGAAGGACAGGTCGTTTTCTTTTCCTGTTTTCTGGCTGCCCTTGTCGTTGCGGCGCCTTCTCTTATCAAGTTTTTCTGGCAGTGTCGCCCTCTGCCACGGGGCCCCAAGAGAGACCGGATCGAAGCAATGTGCAAGGAGGCCGGGCTGGGATATAACAATATATTGAAGTGGCCCATCTTTGAAGGCAAACTACTCACGGCCGGAGTTATGGGACTGGTCAAGAGATTCCGCTACATCCTCGTAACCGAAAGTCTCCTCCAGATCCTAAACGATGACGAAATCGACTCTGTCATGGCCCATGAAATCGGTCACATCAAGAAAAAGCATCTGCTCTTTTACCTCATATTCTTTGTAGGTTTTATCGTTCTCTCCTACGCCGCCTATGATCTGATCCTATATGCAATCCTGTACGGCAATCTGGCGTTTCCCGTTGTACAAGGCCCCAAGGCCGAACAATTCGCCCTGACCTCTATCTTCTTTACGGTGGCCATGGCCGCGGCACTCCTGCTCTACTTCCGCTTCATCTTCGGATATTTTATGCGCAACTGCGAGCGACAGGCCGATCTTTATGCATTCCATCTTCTGGGCACCAGCCGCTGGCTTGTTTCATCTCTGGAAAAGATCGCCGTCCACAGCGGCCGAGCACACGACAGGCCCAGTTGGCACCATTTTAGTATTCGCCAGCGGATCGATTTTCTGAACAAGTGCGAGGCAGACAGACGCTGGATAGCGCGGCACGACCGGAAATTGCGAAGGAGCATCATGGTGTTCATAGCCGGGCTGGTGTGTATGGGATACGTGGGCTATGCAGTCAATTTCGGCGAAACGGGCAGATCTCTAAACAGACGCTTTATTGAAAACGCACTGGTCAGCCAACTCAAGCGAAACCCGAAAAGTCCCGTCCTGTACGGCATGCTCGCTTCCATTTACTACAAGAACAAGTCCTATGGACGGGCCATCGAGGCGTACAAAAAATCGATTGAACTTGAGCCCCGAAATCCCGAGGCATTAAACAACCTGGCCTGGCTCTACGCCACCTGCGAGCAAGACCGATACAAAGATCCCTTGAGGGCCGTCATGTATGCGGAACAAGCCGCAGCCTTGAAGCCGGCGCCGCATATCCTGGACACCTTGGCCGAAAGCTACTATGCAAACGGACTGCACCAAAAGGCGATCATCATAATTAAGCAAGCACTGGCAATGGGTCCCAAGAACACGGATTACTATGAAGGGCAGCTCAGAAAGTTCAGGCAAGCAGAGCGGAAATTGAGGAATTGAGGGATTGGCAATCTTACTTGTCCATTCAGAAATGGTAGATTTTGTCCTAAGACAAGGCCGCACAAGGATTGGCACCGCAGGCGTAGCAGCGCTACGTCGAGGATGGCAATCCGCGGAGAACGCAGTATTGGGGCAAAAGATGCCATTTCTGGATGGACACTATTTGATACACACCTTTCTCACCTGCAACAAATCGGTGTGGCCGGCAAAGACTTTTGCAATACCGTCCTGTTTCAAAGTGGTCATTCCGTCCTTGATAGCCTGACCCCGGAGCTCTTCCATCGGGGCGTTCGTCTGGATCAGGTTCTTCATCTCATCGGTTCCCATCAATAGCTCATGAAGCCCCATGCGGCCAGAATATCCTGTATTGTTGCACGCAGGGCATCCTGAAGGCTTATGCAGGGGGAGATCATTCGAATAAGAGATGTTTAGTCTCTCAAATCTCTTTGTACCGTACTCCCGAGCCAACTCATCGTATTCATTTCGAGGAGGATTATACGGCTCCTTGCACTTCTTGCAAAGGGTGCGGACCAATCGCTGGGCAAGAATCCCCAGTATGGCATCCGCAAAATTAAAAGGGTCCATCCCCATATCGAGCAGCCTCGTTATACTCTCCGGCGCACTGTTGGTATGGAGGGTGGAAAATACCAGGTGCCCTGTCAGAGAGGCCTCGATGCCAATTTGTGTGGTTTCTTTGTCCCGCATCTCACCGACCATAACAACGTCCGGGTCGGCCCTCAGGAATGCGCGCATGGCAGTGGCGAAATCAAAACCTATCTTGTGACGAACCTGAACCTGGCGCAAGCCCGCCTGGGTTATTTCCACGGGATCTTCTGCCGTCCATATCTTGATTTCCGGTTTATTGATGTATCCGAGGGCGGAATGGAGCGTTGTGGTCTTGCCGGAGCCTGTTGGGCCGCACACGAAGACAATGCCGTAAGGTTGGACAATGAGGCTCACGAAGTTTTCATAGTTTTGTTTGGAAAATCCTATCTTGTCCAAGGCCAGGGGGTCGCCGGCGTGCAAAATACGCATCACCACGTCTTCCAGGCCGCCGGCCGTTGGAACCGTGGCAACGCGAAGCTCAATGTCTTTGCCGCCGTACTTTTTGAATTTTATCTTGCCGTCCTGTGGCTTGCGGCGTTCCGCAATGTCCAGATCCGACATGATCTTGATACGAGAAACGATGGCGTTGCGGTAATTGTACGGAACAGTCTGGTAGAGCTGGCAAGCACCGTCGACCCTGAACCGAATCTCGGTATTCTTCTTGCCGGGATATGGTTCGATATGAATATCGGAGGCATCCCTTGCATAGGCATCGAGTATAATCTTGTTTACCAGTTGGACAATGGCGCTGTCCTCTTCTGTTACACTTCTTTCGGCATCCTCAATCTCTTCCTCCTCAACCGCCAACTGGCCCAGGATCTCGTCAATGTTTTTTTGCTCCTTTTTCCCCTGGAAAAACAGGTTGATATATTTGAGGATATCTTCTCTCAGGGCCACATGGAACACAATCGGCTTGCCTGCAAAAAGGGGCTTTATCATATCTATTTTTTGAAGGTGAAAAGGATTGTCAATGGCAATAACAACCTTCTCATTATCATCTTTGCCGATGGGCACCCAGTAATTTCTCTTCAAGAACGAGACTTTCAGCCGGGCCAATAGTTCACCGGGAATCGGAGTCATCTCATTATACTCTACAAACGGGGCCTTATAGTAGTGGCTGAGGGCTTTGCCGATATCGTTCTTGGAGACCTTATAGTTCTTCATCAAGATTAACTCAAGCCCCTGCCTGGTCTTACGGGCATCCAATACAGCCTTGTCGAGTTCCTTCTGAGTCAAAAGTCCGTGTTCCACCAAATAGTCAAACTTACCCGGACGGGCCTTGGCCATCCTCTTTTGATTATAAATGGCAATCCCAAGCGTCTTAGCCAACTCCTGCAGTGCGGTTTCATCCCGTTCGGTAAAGGCCGTACTATCTCTGCGATTGATGATCTGAATGACACCCATAAGGTATTTTTGAAAGCTGATTGGGGCGGCCAAGACCTGTTGGGTTTGAAATCCGCTCTTTTCATCCCAGGTTTTATCAAATCTAAGATTTGGATCAACAGACGCCAACTCCCCATTGTCGTACACATTCTTGATGTTGACCAACCCACCCCTGTGTGCCACATAGCCTGAAATACTCGTCGGAGAGATAGGCACACGTATCTCACTGATCTCCTCTCCCGATTTTACCCTGGAAATGAGTTCCTTCTTGATTCCGTCAACCACGTAGACCGTGAGGCGCTCGGCATCGAAGAGTCTCGTGATATCATCCTTAAGGTTGATGAGGATCTCATCCAGATCCCGTGCCGAATGGATACGGTTCGTGATTTCCAAGAGCCTTTTGGGTGAATCCACCTGTTGTCCCAAAGCAGAGGCTTTACTGCCCCGGTCTGCTCCCCCCTTTTCTGACATCTTCAGCACAACCATCAGAAATCAGCGCTCCACATAAGAAAGGTTATGATGCGGCCTACTCATCCGGCGGAGATTCTTTTTCCTTCGAAAAATACAATCCATATAATTTCCTGGCACCGCCGACTATCAGGAATACCGCAATAAAGTACCTTGCAAAGTTCAAGAAGGCAGAGTCCGATGCGGCACGAAGGGCATACGGCGTCTTGACACAGAGGAAAACGCCCATTGCCAGCAAAAGAACGGCCCAGACTGTCTGGAACTGCTTGTGTTGGTTAGAGTCCATGATCAACGCACCTGTTTCGCAAGTACACTACGCCACCGAAAATTTTGCTTTAAGATCAAAACTTATGCCACCTTGTCAATAATGTCAATCTCTTTAGCTGCGTGCTACCCCTTCCTATAATTACTTTTCGGATTTTCCGTTAGAACCTTTAGGACCTGAGTCCGGCCCTGCAACTGCTCACTCCAAGTAACCTTGACGGCTTAGTAAAAAGTCCAACTTCTGCGTTGCGCTGCATCCTTCGTCACTGCGGCGTACCATAAGTACGCCTCATTCCTCAGGATTTGCGCGCCTTGAATTTGGAGCTTTTTACTTTGCCGTCTAATTTGGACTTTTTACGAGACCATCAACCTTTGCCTGTGACGAGCCTTGGAATACATGCATAAATAGGAAAAGGGCTTACAAGTTACTGATTTTACTCGCAAGCCCTCTATTTTTTCCTGGAGGCGGCAACCGGATTCGAACCGGTGTATAACGGTTTTGCAGACCGCTGCCTTACCACTTGGCTATGCCGCCAAAAAATGGAGCGGGAAACGGGATTTGAACCCGCGACTTCAACCTTGGCAAGGTTGCACTCTACCACTGAGTTATTCCCGCCCAATGTTTACATTTAAAGACTTCTTCCTTTCTTGTCAATAAGAAATTCCGCACCCTATCTGCATGTGTCGGGCAATTAACGCACTCTTCAGTAAGCCGTAATGGAGAGGGCTTCATAATGGCTTCCACCGTGACAATCTGTAACCGTTAAAATGTTCCAGGACCGTATCTACAAAGTGCTGTGTCTCCCTAATGCGCGGCATCCGCTTAAGATAGTCAACCTTGTTTGGGCCTGCATTATAGGCAGCCAGAGCCAGGGGAAGGTTTCCTTCAAACCGTGTCAAAAGAGCTTTCAGATAACGCGCACCGCCGAAGATATTCTCTCTGGGATCAAAAGTGTCCGTCACGCCTAAACCTTTCGCAGTGTCGGGCATGATCTGCATCAACCCGCGGGCGCCTGAACTGGAAACGGCATTAGGATCGAAATTCGACTCCACTTTGATAATCGCCTTGATGAGTGAAAACGGCATGCCGTACGTGCGGGCGGCTTCTGAGATATAACGATCATAACGGCTGGACCGGTAACGACCCTGTCCGGCAAAGTCCTCGCGCCTGTAGATCCGGTATCTTGGGCTCGTAGGCACATTGGAAAAGTGGAGGCTCCCTTTGTTATCTACATAACAGTAGATATCTCCCCGCACAGGTATCGGCGCCATCAGGAGGGCCAGCCCGTAGGCCACCAGCAAGAATTGAATAACCCTAAGTCGAGTTTTACGCGCCATTGTTCAGCAAGAACTCCAAGGTGGCGATTTTCGTAAGAATTCAGCCTTTTGCCCTTCGCCCTTTGCCTTACGCCTGGTTCTTGGTTCCGGCTTGCTCGGGTTATGCTTTGGAATCATCCGGAGACTTTTTCCCCACCTCAAGATACTTGTCACGGCACGCCGTGCTGCAAAAATAGTGGGTTTGCCCATTTATGACCGCCTTGAGACCGTCTCTTTTGGGAAAGTAAGTTTCGCAAAAAGGGTCTTTGACCATCACGTCATCGACCAGGGCCGATTCCTCCCTTTCTTCAGGCCTGACGGAAGCTCGATCAGGATGCATCCATGCCCTGATTATCCGGAAGCACGCATAGATCAAAAAGCAAAGAATCAAGAATCTCATTCGTGCAACATAACCTTATGTTCACTGTCATTCAAGTTAGACAGCAAAGATCGTACCATTTGTCCCAAAACCGGATGCACATGTTCGGGCGCAATGTCGCAAAGGGGCCGGAGCACAAAGCGCCTCTTGTGCAACCTCGGGTGCGGAAGTTGCATCCTGCTTGTACGGACAACCCGATCATCAAAAAAGAGGATGTCCAAATCCAGGATCCTTGGGCCGAATCTAGCCCCCCCGGGTCTGCGTCCCATGGCCGACTCAATCGCCCTAAGTTGCGCCAGAAGGGGTTCCGGTTCAAGGCGAGTTCGTACCCTGGCCACACCATTTACGAACCAATCTTGTGCTTCAAACCCGACCGGCTCGGTCTCATACAGCGGTGATTGTGCCTCCAGCAGACAACCATCACACGCACCAATGGCTGAAATCCCCTTGCGGCAATTGTCGGCCCTGCGACCAATATTTGATCCCACCCCTATGTAGACCGTGTGAAGGCTGTCGCTCAAATCCCCCTCCGCCTACAAATCAATGGTCCGGATCCGGTCCACTGCCTCGCGAATCCGATCGGTGCTTACCGTAAGGGCCATGCGGATGTATCCCTCGCCGGGCGCACCAAACCCGTTTCCGGGTGTGGTCACAATGCCGGCCTCTGTCAAAAGACGGCTTGTAAATCCCGCCGAAGTTTCTCCCCGGGGGACCTCCATCCAAAGATAGAAGGTCGCGCGCGGTGCTTCCACGGAAAAACCCATGGAGCGTAGGCCTTCCACCAGGACATCTCGACGCTCGGTATACGTTCGCCTCATCTCCTCCACGCACGTCTGATCCCCCTCAAGTGCCGCAATCCCTGCAATCTGAATGGCTTGAAATGCACCGGAATCGATATTGCTTTTGATCTGACCCAAACCGCTGATAACATCTGCGCAGCCAACTGCAAAACCAATGCGCCAGCCTGTCATGTTGTACGTCTTGGAAAGGGAGTGAAATTCGATCCCAACGGACTTGGCCCCTGCTGCTTCAAGAAAACTCATGGGCCTGAAACCATCAAAGGCCATCTCCGAATACGCTGCATCATGGCACACAATGACATCATACTCATTGGCAAAGGCAACCACCGATTCAAAGAATTCTTTCGTTGCCACTGCTGCGGTAGGGTTGTTCGGATAGTTTATGAACATCATCTTCGCCTTTTTCGCCACCTCCGGAGGAACGGCTTCAAGGTCCGGCAAAAATTCATTCTCTTTTAGAAGATCCATAAAACACGGCGCCCCGCCGGCGAACCGGGCGCCGATATCATAAACGGGATAGCACGGACTGGCCACGAGGGCGATATCTCCCGGGTTTATGAAAGCCAGGGGAATGTGGGCAATCCCCTCTTTGGAGCCGATCAGGGTTACCACCTCGACGCCGGGATCAAGCTTCACGTTAAACCGGCGCTTGTACCATCTTGCCACTGCGGCATTAAAGTCATCCATCCCCGAATAGGACGGGTACCTATGATTGGCTGGCTCTGCTGCGGCCTGCTTCAATGCCTCGATAATGTGGGCAGGTGTGGGAATGTCAGGATCGCCCACGCCAAGATCGATGATGTCGACTCCCCTTGCACGGACCTCCTCTTTCTGGCGATCGATCTCCTTAAAGAGATAAGGAGGAAGGCTCTTTAGTCTTTCAGCTTTCTCAATCTTCAATTTAATCCTCCGGTGTTGGTCATTGGTCACTGGTGGCCTCTTCCCAGAGCCGCCCTTCATAAATAACGCCTGCGTCTCCTTCAAGAAAGACGCTGTGGAAATCATTGCCCTGCTTTTCAAAATAAACCTTGAGAAGTTCGCCCCCTCTTGTGTGCAATACCGCAGGCGAGGTCGCCATCCCTTTTGCAGCAGCAATGAGCCCGGCGGCAACCGAACCCGTGCCGCAGGCCAGGGTCTCATCCTCAACGCCCCGCTCGTAGGTGCGAATGGCAAGGGACCCGTTGTCCAACGGCTGAACAAAGTTCACGTTTGTGCCGGCCGGGCTATAGCGCTCATGATACCTTACAGCCCGCCCCACCGGAAAAACCGGACTCGTTTCCACGTCGTCCACCCATGTCACCACATGGGGCACTCCCACGGTGATACTGCTTACCGTAAAGGTCTGTCCTTCAACCTCAAGAGCATAGTCAATCTCGGCGGAAGAAGGCTGGGGCATCTCCAACTTGACTCGCTTGCCTGTTACCTCGGCCAGAATCACGCCGGCCCTGGTTTCAAAGCTAAGCACGGGTCCTGCCATACCCTTCAGGTAGGCAAGCCTTGCCGCACATCGGCCCCCGTTGCCGCACATCTCCACTTCTCCCCCGTCCGCATTGAAAAAACGCCATTTGAAATCAGCCCGCTCAGAGGTTTCAATGAGGATAAATCCATCCGCCCCCACCGAGCGCTTTCTGCGGCAGACCGAGGCAATGAATCGGCTCAGGTTCTTCTCGTCAACAATCATGCCGCGATTGTCCACAAGGACAAAATCGTTTCCGCTGCCGCTCATCTTGTAAAAAGGTATGCTTTTTTGTGCCATGGATTTCACTTCTTGTCATTGGTCACTGGTCACTGGTCATTGGTTCAGATTATGATACCGGCAAATCCAATGACTATCGACCAATGACTATTGACCAATGACCAATGACTACTGACCAGTGACCAATGACCAATGACCAATGACCAATGCCCCCCTACAAAAACGGTGGTATCGACTCTCCGGCGATCAAGTCCTCGTAAGACTCCCGGGCCCTGACCACATAGAACCGATCTTCTTTGACCATTACCTCTGCAACCCGGGGCCTCGAATTGTAATTGGAGGACATGGTAAAACCATAAGCCCCTGCACTCATAACTGCCAGCAGATCACCTGCTTGCACACGAGGAATTTGGCGATCCTTGGCAAAAAAATCGCCGCTCTCGCAAATGGGGCCTACCACATCCGCCTTCGTGGTCCCGTTTTCTCGCCTTACGACCGGTTCAATGGCGTGGTAGGCACCGTAGAGGGACGGACGAGCAAGATCGTTCATGGCCGAATCCACAATCACAAAGTCCTTCCCATCGCCCGCCTTGGTATAAAGGACCCTGGTTACCAGTATCCCGGCATTGCCCACAATAACGCGGCCGGGCTCGAGTATGAGCGTGAAGGGCACATGGCCCAGCGTCTCCAGGATGGCCCTGCCGTATTCACTTGGATGCGGAGGGAACTCCTCGTCGTAGGTGATTCCGAGCCCTCCGCCCAAGTCAAGATAGGTGAGGGAGACGCCAAATGTATCCAGGGTGGCGATGAGATCCTTGATGTGGGCAATGGCGTCCACGAACGGGGCCACCTCTGTGACCTGGGAGCCGACATGGCAACTGATACCGATCACCTCCACATGGGAAAGGTCGTTTGCCGCCTTGTATGCCTCAACCGCTGCTTCCATGGTCAACCCGAACTTGTTTGCTCGCAACCCCGTGGAGATGTATGGATGTGTGCCGGGGTCAATATCCGGATTGATGCGAAGCGCAATCGGCGCCTTTTTCTTCATACGAGCGGCAGAGCGGTTTATGAGTTCCAGCTCCTGAAACGATTCCACGTTAAACATGAGGATATTCGATTCAAGGGCGTATGCGATTTCATCTTCGCGTTTTCCCACACCGGAGTACACTATTCTATCCGGCGGGATACCAGCCTTCAGGCCGCGAAACAACTCCCCGCCGGAAACAATATCCAAGCCCCCTCCGAGGGTTGCGAAGAGCCTCAAAACCGCCAGGTTCGAATTCGATTTGGCGGAAAAGCAGACCAGGTGCGATACCCCTTCAAAGGCATTTTGAAAAGTGAGGAAATGGTGCCGGAGCGTTGCATGGCTGTACAGGTAAAAAGGAGTCCCCACCTGTTGGGCAATATCCGAAACAGAGACATCCTCACAATACATGCGATTATTACGATAGTCAAAGTAATGCATGACGGACTAGTTATTCATTATACGCTATTCGACAATTTTCAGGATCGGTGGTCAGGAAACAAGCAAAAAATGAAGCGTAAGGCATAAGGCGCACGGCTCAAGGACGTATGCCATTTGCCTTACGCCTTGAGCCCCGCCCGCCATTAATAGCTGAACGATTATGACTATGGTTTCACTACAAAGTCCACAATGTTTGAGTCCTCGCTCATACCACCGGTCTTGTGATAAACCACCACCTTGTACGCATAGCGGTGCTCTGGCTCTATCTCATCATAACAGATGATTCGATCTGCTTCCACTTTGGCCGGAGCAGGATCTTTGAGCCTAATATCAAGGAAGGGCTTAAAAGGAATAGGGCATCCCGGGCATGTGGCATCCGAGTTATGAGCCTTATGCCTGTGGAGTTTGAATCCCGCTATTCCCTCAAATGCGGCCTCGTCCTTTTGGGGAATGGACCAGGTCAATCGCACCATATCCCCCACAACCTCGCCCTTCAAGTCCTTAACGGGCGGTGGAATAACAGCCCGAGGGGCTACAGGCGGCCCCTTTTTGCCGCAGCCTGCGTGCAAGAGCAAAAATCCAAGGGACAGGAGAAAAATGAACCAGTTTTGATACTGCTTTGCTGTCCTCATGGTTACCTTAATTGAGTCATAAATGTGTGGCTCTGATTTTATGACATATTGATAGACAAGGCTTTGTAGACAATGATGTTTAGTTTTTGAAAATCCCCCTCGGTCCCCCTTTTAAAAAGGGGGATGCCTTGATCCTCCCCTTTTGTAAAGGGGAGTTAGAGGGGATTTTATATGAATTTTGGCTCAATTGAGGTTGCAGCTACTCTTCATTTGCTTTAATTTCAGCGACCTCAGCGCTGATTGTCTCTTTTGCCTTCTCAATGGCCCGCACCACGTTGTCGGTGGCCGTGCCTCCTGCTGAAATACGCCTGTCGACCATCTGTTTGGGTGTTAAGAGGTCAAAGACGTCTTCTGCGAACAGATTTGAAAACTTCCCAAGCTCGTTCAAGGAAAGTTCGTGAAGTTCCTTGTTTTGGTCCATGGCATATCGGACCGCCTCTCCAACGCAATGGTGCGCCTCACGGAAGGCCATCCCCTTGCTGACCAGGTAGTCGGCCATATCCGTGGCGTTCAGGAAGCCTTCTACGGCCGCATTCTCCATGGCCTGCCGGTTCATTTTCAACCTCGGGACGAGTCTTTCGTACACCTCAAGACACCCCTTCAGGGTGTCTACTGTGTCAAAGAGGGGCTCCTTGTCTTCCTGCATGTCACGATTATAGGTAAGCGGAAGCCCCTTCATGACTGTAAGCATGGCCGTCAAGTTCCCAAATACGCGCCCGGACTTGCCACGGACCAATTCCGCAACATCAGGATTCTTCTTCTGGGGCATGATGCTGCTCCCTGTGGCAAAGGCATCCGGTATTTCCACAAAGGCGAACTCCCGCGAGGACCACAAAATCAACTCTTCCGACAGACGGCTCAAATGAACCATACAGATGCCGGCTGCTGCCAAGAACTCTATGATAAAGTCACGGCTCCCGACAGCGTCCAGGCTGTTTGCACAGACCTCGGGAAAATCCAGCAGTTCGGCAGTGTATGCCATGTCGATAGGATAGGTGGTTCCGGCCAGGGCCGCACTGCCCAACGGCATCACGTTGATCCGGCCAAGCGCCTCCTTGAACCGGGCCCTGTCCCTCGTAAACATTTCATAGTAAGCCATAAGGTGATGGGAAAAGAGCACCGGCTGGGCCCGCTGAAGGTGAGTGTAGCCGGGCATGATCACATCGATGTGCCTTTCGGCAAACTCAACCAGAGAGCGCCGCAAGGCCGTCAGTGCTCCAAGTATACCGCGCACCTCGTCCCGGAGATACATCCGAACATCCAGGGCCACCTGGTCGTTTCGGCTCCTGGCCGTGTGAAGCTTTTGCGCCACCTTGCCGACCTCTTGCACCAGGCGGCGCTCAATGTTCATATGAATATCTTCCATGGCCTCATCCGGCTCAAATCTGCCCTTCTTTATATCCAGGGCTATCCTGTGGAGGCCTTCCACAATTTGAGATGCCTCATCTTCGGAGATGATCGACTGCCTGGCAAGCATTCGGCAGTGGGCGGTGCTCCCATTTATGTCGTAACGGTAGAGTCGCTTGTCAAAAGCAACAGAGGAGGTAAAAGCCTCTACTGTTCGGTCTGTGCTATCGACAAATCTCCCATCCCAGGGCTTTTTGGACACGGGACACCTCAGTGGTCAGTGGTCATTGGTCAGTAGTCATTGGCTCAAATTATGATTCATGATGCCAGATCCCGGATGCCGGATATATTGCCAGGTAACGTAGCTTGGCCCTGCTATCAGCCATCGGGCATCAGGCATCTGCAATCTACAAAACATCCTTGTTCAATATACAACTTTAGGCACTTTAGTTCACTTTAGATCACTTTAGGCACTCTTCCGATCTTTCATCAAGGCCTGAATCTTAAGCCTTAAGGCGTTTAGCCGGATAAAGCCTTCTGCGTCTTGGTGACGATAAACCTCATCAGACTCAAAGGTGGCAAAATCGCTCCTGTACAAGGACATGTCGGATTTGCGGCCAAGCACGCGACAGTTGCCCTTATAAAGCTCCAGACGCACCGCGCCTGAAACCGTCTTCTGCGTTTCATCAATCATGGTCTGCAAGACCTTCATCTCAGGAGAAAACCAGAACCCGTAATAGATGAGCTCGGCGTACTTGGGAATCAAGGAGTCGCGAATATGCATGACCTCGCGGTCCATGGTAATCGACTCCATTGCCATATGGGCCACCCTAAGGATCGTGCCCCCAGGTGTTTCATACACCCCTCGCGACTTTATTCCCACAAACCGGTTTTCCACCAGATCGATCCGGCCTATGCCGTTTCGGCCCCCAAGCATATTGAACCTGGAAAGCAGTTCGGCAGGGGAAAGCCTCTCGCCGTCAACGGCTACCGGATCTCCATTCTCAAAGGAGATCTCCACAAGTTCCGGCCTGTCAGGGGCCTCAATAGGAGATGCAGAAAGGCAAAACATGTCATCCGGCGGCGCTTTCCAGGGATCTTCAAGAATCCCCCCTTCATAGCTGACGTGGAGCAAGTTCCGATCCGTGCTGTAAGGCTTTTTTCGGCTTGCCGGCACACGTATGCCGTGCGCCTTGGCATAATCCATGAGGGCCTGACGAGAGTTCATCTGCCACTCGCGCCACGGCGCAATTATCTTCATGTCAGGAGCCAGGGCCTCATAGGCCAGCTCAAAGCGCACCTGATCATTTCCCTTTCCAGTGGCCCCGTGACTCAGTGCGTCCGCGCCCTCCGTGCGGGCAACCTCAACCTGCCGTTTGGCAATGAGCGGACGGGCAAGTGACGTGCCCAGCAGATACTGGCCTTCATATGCGGCATTTGCGCGAAAGGCCGGAAATACGTAGTCCCTGACAAAATTCTCTTTTAAGTCCTCAACGATCACCTTTTCAGCGCCCGTATCCAGACCCTTTTGCTCCAAGGGTTCCAGCTCTTCTCCCTGGCCGATATCAGCCACAAAGGCAACCACCGGACACTCGTACGTCTCGGCCAACCACTTCAGGATAACCGAGGTGTCAAGCCCTCCTGAATAGGCCAAGACGATTTTTTTAATCCCTGTTGACACTAACAGCCTCCTGACCAATGAACTTCTCCAGTATCGCTTTGTGCATGTGCAGCTTGTTTTCCGCCTGATCCCACACGACCGAGTGCATCCCTTCAAGTGCGTCTGCGGAAATCTCCTCGCCCCTGTGTGCCGGCAAACAGTGCATGACAATCACATCCTCTTTGGCCAAAGCCACCAGGGCCTCGTTCACCTGATAGGGCTTAAAGATTTCCTTCCTGTGCTCTGATTCGCTTTCTTGGCCCATACTGGCCCAAACATCCGTATAGATCACATCTGCATCACGAACAGCCTGCTCAGGATCGGAAAGGACAACAATGCGACCCGCCGTATCGTTCACGGCCTGCTCCAAGATGTCGTCCTTGGGCTTGTACCCCTCGGGGCACGCAAGGACCAGGTGGAGCCCCAGTATGGCCGATGCATTCAGCCAGGAATGGGCTACGTTGTTGCCATCCCCCACCCAGGCAATCTTCAGATCATCCAGTCTGCCCTTTTCTTCCAACATGGTCATCAGATCGCTCAGTACCTGGCATGGATGATAAAGATCGGTCAGACCGTTGATCACGGCGACGGAGGCCGCTGCTGCCAGTTCCCGCAATAAATCCTGAGAATAGGTCCGAACCACCAGGCCGTCCATATACCTGGAAAGAACACGGGCCGTATCTTCTATAGGTTCGTTTCGAATCAACTGGCTATCCCTTGCATTCAAAAACAGGGAATCCCCGCCAAGCTGGATCATGGCCGCCTCAAAGGAGACCCGGGTCCGAGTAGATGGCTTGTCAAAGATAAGCCCGAGGGTCTTGCCCTGAAGCGTTCGATCATGAATTCCTATCTTGTGGCGCTCTTTCAGCTCGAATGAGCGCGCAAAAAACGCCTCAAAATCATCGGCAGTTAAATCCCTGAGAGTTAAAAGGTCTTTTTTCATTTCGTTATTCGATTCACAACTACACGGTTCTTTATCGTTTTGAACAAGTTGTTTCTGGAGCATTACCTATTTGTTAATGACAGCCGGAATCTTGAATAAATCCCCCCTTGCCCCCCTTTACAAAAGGGGGGAATATTGGAGAGTCCCCCTTTACAAAAGGGGGAATATTGGAGAGTCCCCCTTTCATAAAGGGAGACCCGCCTGCCTCGCTTTTCGAAGCATTGGGGGCAGGTTTCTGGAGATTTTATTGGCACGCTGTATAAAAAACGTCACCGCGGAGCGAACTAACAGACGCATAATGCCCACGTTGTTACGTCTTTATTCCTTGGAGCTGTTGGACAGACCCTCGAACACGGCATCCAGACACGCGATGAGTGAATCTATCTGCTCCTCTTTGATAATCAGCGGCGGGATAAACCGCAGAATATGATCCTGTGTGCAGTTGATCAAGAAACCCTTTTCCATGCACGCCGCAACAACAGTCTTGCCGTCACATGTGAGATCAAGGCCGATCAAAAGGCCCTCTCCCCTGACCTCGCGGACAAAGGCATATTTCAACTTCAAACTCTGGAGCCGGTCTTTGAAATACTTGCCGACCTTTTGGCAGTTTTCAATCACCCCCTCATCCAAAAGGACCTTTGCCGCCGTAAGGGCCGCGGCGGCAACCAGGGGTGTTCCCCCGAAGGTCGAGGCATGAGAACCAGGGGTAAACGCCTTGGCAACCTCTTCTTTGGCGAGCATCGCCCCCATGGGCAGCCCATTGGCCAGGGCCTTGGCCAGGCACATGATGTCCGGCGTCATGTCAAAGTGTTCGTAAGCAAAAAGGCTTCCTGTCCGACCCATGCCTGTTTGCACTTCATCAAAGATGAGCAGAAGTCCTTCTTTGTCACATAACTTGCGCAGGCCTTCCAGATACCCCTGGGAAGGGCATAGAACCCCTCCTTCGCCCTGTATCGGTTCCAGCATGACGGCACATGTCTGCCCGGTAACGGCGACCTGAACTGCTTCAAGATCATTGAAAGCAACGATGTCAAAACCATCCAGAAGTGGTTCGAAACCTTTGCGGATCTTTTCCTGCCCCGTGGCACTCAGGGTCGCCATAGTTCGACCGTGAAAAGAGCCCTCCATGGTTATGATCCTGAACCGCTCCGGGGCGCCGCGATCCTTGAAGTATTTGCGGGCCAGCTTTATCGCAGCCTCGTTTGCCTCAGCACCGCTGTTGCAAAAAAAGACACGGTCTGCAAAGGAATGTTCAACCAGCCATTCGGCCAACTCGCTTTGCGGCTCGGTATAATAAAGGTTTGACACATGCACCAAACGGCGCGCCTGATCCGCTACGGCCCTGGCAATCCCCTCATGTGCGTGCCCCAGATTGCACACTGCAATGCCTGCCACAAAATCCGTATAGGTGCGACCCTCTGCATCGCTCAGCATACATCCCCTTCCTTCTGTGAGCACAATCGGAAACCGGCTGTAGGTGGTCGCCATGACCCGGTCTGCTGTCTTTATTAGGTCATTGGTCAGTGACTACCCCCTCACCTCTGTTCCTATCCCGCTGTCTGTAAAAAGCTCAAGGAGCACGGCATGTGGCTTGCGACCATCGATAATGTGCACCCTCTTCACCCCGTTTTCAAGGGCCTCCAGACTGCACTGAATCTTCGGGATCATCCCTCCGGAAATCGTGCCGTCTGCAAGCATTTTCTGCACATCATCCGCCGCAACAGAGGATATCAGTGAGCCGCCCTTGTCTATGACCCCTTCCACATCCGTGAGCAGAATCAACTTGATCGCGTTCAGGGCCACGGCCACTTTACCGGCCACCCGGTCGGCATTGATATTGTACGTCTCACCCGAGTCTCCGGCGCCAACCGGAGCAATGACCGGGATAAACCCACCGGCCTCCAAGGTGCGCACAATCTCAGAGTTCACGGCCACAACCTCCCCCACCATCCCTATGTCTATGATCTCGGGAGGCTTGTCTTCCACCTTGGGACGCACAAGATGCAATTTTCTTGAAGATATCAGACCGCCATCCTTGCCGCTTAGGCCAACCGCCTTGCCGCCCTGTCGGCTAATCTGGGCCACTATCTCCTTGTTGACTTTTCCCCCAAGGACCATCTCGACAACGTCCATGGTGGGCCCATCCGTCACCCGCATGCCGTCCACAAAATGAGACGTGATCCCCATCTTTTCCAGGACCGAGCCGATCTGCGGGCCCCCTCCGTGGACCACCACGGGATGAAGACCTATGAATTTCATCAGGGTGATGTCACTGGCGAAGTCCGCCTTGAGGCTCTCATCCACCATGGCATGGCCGCCATATTTTATGACGATCGTCTCACCGGAAAAACGACGGATATAGGGAAGAGCTTCGATGAGTATGTCGGCAACGCTGGCAGTCATTGGTCACTGGTCATTGGTCAAGAACAGAGTGCCTAAAGTGAGCTAAAGTGAACTAAAGTGCCTAACCCGGACAAGCCGGAACCAAACAAGGATTGGTTTAAGCCTTGGAAAATAAAATTAAATCTAACTAGAACAAGTGCCTAAAGTGAACTAAAGTTGAAAGTGCCTAAAGTTAAGGAATGCGCTTTCAGCGCAACCTGTTCTTAAGACTGACCACGCCGAAGGCGTGCACATTAACTTTAGCTCACTTTAGACACTCTAGGCACTTTACCTCACTTTTTGTTGAACATGACAAAAATTTTTTGCCAGAAAAAACACGAATTTCACAACTAAGGAACTAAAGTCAAAGGAACCAAACGAATTTAGAAGATTCTTTTCTGCAGACGGCGGATCAACTTTAGCGCACTTTAGGCATTTTAGGCACTTTAGCTAACTTCTCAACACTCAATCTTCAATCATTATTTACAGTATATACCTACTCAGGTCCTCGTCGTCCTTGATGTCTTTTAGTTTCTCGTACACATACTGGGCGTCAATTCCGATCTGCTGTTCGGCAACATCAGGGGCGTCGAACAGGATCTCGTCAAGTAGCCGTTCCAACACCGTGTGGAGCCTCCTTGCCCCAATATTTTCGGTCCGCGCATTCACCTCTGTTGCGATCTCTGCAATGGCGGAAACCGCATCATCTTTAAAGGCCAAACCTATGCCCTCTGTCTTGAGCAGGGCCTTGTACTGGAGAATGAGGGCATTTTTCGGCTCGGTCAAGATCCTGACAAAGTCGTCTTTGCCCAAAGACTTCAATTCCACCCTGATCGGGAACCGGCCCTGAAGTTCCGGGATCAGGTCGGATGGCTTGCTGGTATGAAAGGCGCCCGAAGCAATAAAAAGGATATGGTCTGTCTTCACCATGCCGTACTTTGTTGTCACTGAGCACCCCTCTACAAGGGGAAGCAGGTCGCGCTGCACACCCTCCCTTGAGACATCCGGCCCGTGTGTGCCCTCACGGCCCGTGATCTTATCGATCTCGTCCAGGAAGATGATGCCGGCCTGCTCCACCTTGGTGATTGCCTGTTTTACGACCTTGTCCATGTCCACAAGCCGTTGGGCCTCCTCCTGAGTAAGAATCTCCATGGCTTCCGGGACCTTGACTTTCCGCTTCTTCGTTTTTTTCGGAAACATACCGCCGAACATGTCCTTGAGGTTGATGTCCATCTCTTCAAGCCCTACGCTTGAAAATATCTCCACCACGGGCATGGCCCGTTCAGCCACCTCCAGATCGACATAACGGCTGTCAAGCTTACCGTTGCGCAGCATTTTGCGGATTTTCTCACGTGTTGACGGAGGTTCCACCGCGTCTTTCTTCACAAGCTCCAGAGTCTTTTCTTCACCTTCAGCCTCCTCCGGTGTCTCCGAGTCCTTTTTCGGCGGGAGGAGAACATCAAGCATTCGCTCTTCAGCTATTGCTTGAGCCTTTGTCTTGACCGCCTCCTGCTCCTCCGACTTGACCATATTTACGGCAAGCTCCGTCAGATCGCGGATCATGGACTCCACATCGCGGCCCACATACCCTACCTCGGTAAACTTGGATGCCTCAATCTTCAAAAAGGGAGAATTCGCAAGCCGGGCCAGACGTCTTGCAATCTCTGTCTTTCCGACGCCTGTGGGTCCGATCAGGATAATATTTTTTGGGGCTATCTCATCTCGCAGGTCCTCCGGAACCTGCTGCCGTCGCCACCGATTCCTGAGCGCGATGGCCACGGAGCGCTTCGCCTCTTTCTGGCTTATAATATACCTGTCCAGTTCTGATACGATCTCACGCGGTGTAAACTGTTGCATGGATACTCCTCACTTGATCTCTTCAATGGTGATTTGTTCGTTGGTATAGATGCAAATGGAACCGGCAATTTTCATGGCAATGTCTGCGATCGAACTGGCATCCAGTTCCGTATGCCGGATCAGTGCGACAGCAGCGGCCTGAGCATAAGCTCCGCCGGATCCGATTCCCAAGACCCCTTCATCCGGCTCAATTACATCGCCATTTCCCGATATCAGAAACAAATGCTCGGAATCCACGGCCACGATAACCGCTTCCAAACGCCTCAAGTACTTGTCGGTTCTCCAGTCCTTGGCCAGCTCCACGGCCGAGCGCGTGAGATTCCCGTTGAATTGCTCAAGTTTTCCTTCAAAGCGTTCATAAAGATTCAGCGCATCAGCAGTGGCGCCGGCAAACCCAACTATGATTCTGTCGTTATATATCTTGCGAACCTTCTTGGCGCTGTGTTTCATAATGGTATCTTTCATGGTCACCTGGCCGTCGCCTGCCACAACCACATTACTGCCGCGCCGCACGGCAAGAATAGTGGTTCCATGAAGATTCGTGCGACTTTGCATTTCAATTCCTCCAGCTTGCCGACCCCAGTAAGTGAACTAGAGTGCCTGAAGTTAGGGCGCCTTTTCCATATTATAATTGTCCTTGCCGAAGGCAAGTTCCACAACTTTAGATCACTTTAGGCACTTTAGCTCACATTAGGCACTTTCCCCATCCCTACCTCCTGGGATGCGCTTTGTCGTAAACCTCCATTAACCGGTCAATACTCACGTGCGTATATCTTTGCGTAGTCGTTATGCTTGCGTGACCCAGCAACTCCTGCACCTCCCGGAGATCAGCCCCGGCATCAAGCATATGGGTGGCAAAAGTGTGCCGGAGCCCGTGGGGCGTTATGGGTCGCATCAGGCCCAACTGTAGAACCAGTTTTTCAAGTAACCGCGCAACAGAGCGCGCGGTCAAACGCCCCTTTCTATTATTCAAAAACAAGGGCTCCCCATTGACGTCATGCGTCCTGCCGCCCATGCCCCTGCGATCCAGGTAGATACGCGTGCAAGAAAGGGCCTTCTTCCCGACTGGAACAACGCGCTCCTTGTTCCCCTTGCCCAGAACCCGAGCCAGGCCCCTGTCAAAATCGACATCCTGTACGTCCATACCAACCAGTTCTCCCACCCGCAGCCCCGTGGAATAGAGTGTCTCCAGAATGGCCCGGTTCCGCAAGGCAAGGATCGAATCCCCTTTCAGCCCGTCCAGCAGACGGAACATGTCATCCACCGGCAGATATTGCGGCGCAGGACATCCCCGCTTTGGGGTCAGGACCGTTTCAGCAGGGTTTTTGCCGATCACACCCTTTTTAACCAGGAATCGAAAAAAGGACCTCAGGGCCGAAAGTTTCCGGGCGATGGTCGTCTTTTGGTTCTTCTTGTGCAAGAAACCCAGATACGATCGGATCACCAGGCCATCTACGTCGTGGATGTTCGCCCTTGTTTTGCTTTGACGCTTTCCCTTGGCGGCTTCACCTAGATAGGCATAAAATCCCTCCAGGTCGTTTCGGTAGGCCCGGCAGGTGTGGGGCGAAAAACCCTTTTCGGCTGACAGGGTTTCAATAAAAGTTTCGATTAATTTCTTCACGACATCCTCGCCCAACCCGGACAAGCCGGATAAGCTCAAAGCTGATCAAAGAGATTCGCCTGATGGCAACAGACAGCGGCCTAGCTTTCGGCCCTGTGGGCGTGGAAGCTGTCGCTGCTGTCGTCGCTGTCTCGTCGCTGTCTTGGAAAAGTTTAAAAATTAGCACAATTTCTTGATTAATCAATAAAAAAATGGGGAAACTACTTGGCCGGTTGCAGCCTTTTTCCGGCAGTTCTTTGCCTGATTGGGAGAAAATCTCGAATATTTGGGGAGATTCCGCAAGAAATCGCGGGAATTATGTGGCAGGAAAATCAATCAGGGCCCTGATCTCAGCCCACGTACCGACCTCCCGGAAAGGATGGGCAAAGCGATTCCACGGCTGCCTGAACAGGATCGGGATAATACCTTGCTCATGCAACATAAAGCAGATATCAAGGTAGTCATCCACAAAATACCGGATGCCCCGAGCCTTGAGTACGTCGGCCTTTCCTTCAAAGGTGCCGGTGGCAATCATTTCAATTTGAGGCGCCTGCCGGGGAAGCTTTTTTTCCACCCACGCCTTGGCAGGCAAAAGCTTGGGTCGTGCGGTTACAAAAAGGAGTGGCGCTGCCTCTGCGATCTCGGAAAGCACTTCTACAGCACCGTCCACAGGTCTGAGTTCGGGCTCAAAGTCTCCTTCCAGTATCCTGTTTATGATGACCCTGACGACCTCGGGGTCTATATCCAGGCACTCTTCCAGGAAATACTGATTGATATCTTCGTATCTTATATGGTTGATGCCGTAGTCGCTGCGTGCAATTTCCAGAAAGAGATCCATGGTATTGGCAAAGACGCCGTCTAGGTCAAAGGCGATGTCGCCTGGTGCGATCATATCGGTCTGCCTTTTACGCGGCTCTGCGTGTCTTTTTCTTGAGGCGGCTTATACGGCGTCTTAATGTCTTGGCCTTTGCCTTATCCTTGTTTTCATGGGCCTCGGCCTTCACTTCTTTCAGCCCCTGGATCTTCTTCTTGATCTCGCGCACGGAAACATCGGTTTTCTTAAGCTTCTCATCAACGATCCCGCGGACACCCTTAATAGCAGCCAGCAGTTCAGCCTTATTCATCCCGTGCACGCCTGTTATCTCCGGAATCTTTAAGGCGACATCCCGCAGCTCTTTGGCTGTCATTCGATCAAGCGGCTTTTCTTGTTTCTCCTTTTTTTCCTTTTTCCCCATAGCAGAATTCTCCTTTATACCATTTTAGCCTTATGAAAGAAACAGAATGAAACAGGCTGAAACGGCTGTTAAATTTTAATACCTAAATTGGGCGATTTTTGAAAGTCTAATTTTGATCGTTTCGTAAAAAGTCCAAAATACCCACTCTACCTTGACATTAACCTTCTTCTGCCCTCTACTTCTCCGTCTGGGCGAGAAAAGGACTGAAAAGGTCAATGGGAATCGGGAACACGGTTGTGGAATTGTTTTCAGCCGCGATCTCGCGAAGTGTCTGGAGATACCGCAACTGCAAGGCCATGGGATGTTCCCGGATGATGGTAGCAGCCTCTGCCAGCCTGTCGGCCGCCTGAAACTCTCCTTCTGCATTGATGACCTTGGCGCGTCGTTCCCGCTCTGCCTCAGCCTGCTTGGCCATGGCCCGCTGCATCTCCTGCGGCAGATCAATATGCTTGACCTCCACTGTGGAGACCTTGATTCCCCATGGGTCGGTGTGGGTATCCAGGATTTCTTGAAGCTGTGTGTTGAGCTTTTCCCGCTCGGAAAGGAGTTCGTCCAATTCAGCCTCTCCGCACACACTGCGGAGTGTGGTTTGGGCGAGCTGGGATGTGGCATACATGTAGTTTTCCACCTCGATAACCGCCTTAACCGACTCCATGACTCTAAAATAGATGACCGCATTCACCTTGACCGACACGTTGTCCCGGGTGATGACGTCCTGGGGCTCCACATCCATGGTAATCAGACGCAGACTCACCTTGACCATCTTGTCAACGATGGGAATCAGGATGATTAGGCCAGGGCCCTTGGCGCCGATCACGCGCCCCAAACGGAATATGACGCCACGCTCATATTCATTGAGGATCCGAATGGCAGAGGCCAAAAAGAACACCAGCAGGATAACAGCGGTAATTATAGTAATCATAGAAACCTCCTTGTTGGTGACTGGTCAGTGGTCATTAGTCACTTGTCATTGGTCATTGGTCATTGGTCACTTGCTATTAGATTCTTACTGTTTCAGTCTGAGAGATTGTCTCTCAGGTTTGCTTAAACCGCAGAATATCGAACAAGAAATATTGAATGTCGAAGTGAAGCCTTCGAAATTCTGCGGTTCCTTGTTCTACGGTTCGATATTCAAAATGAGCAAAGCAAATTTCAAATATCTTTGGATAGTTTTTTCCCGACATCCGGCATCCGTACTAATGACCAGTGACTATTGACCAATGACTATCCAACCCGCTCAACCTTTAAGATCAGGTGATCCACGCCCACCACACGAACCCTGGCACCCGGCTCAATAGGCTCTTGAGCCACCGCATTCCAAAGCTCTCCGTGAACGAACACCTTGCCCCCGGGCTCAAGCCTGCTTTTGGCCACTCCAACCTCGCCGATCAAGCCTTTGTCGCCGGTTTGCGGTTTTGATATCTGCGATCGAAAGACCAGGCCGGCCAAGACTACGAAAAAACCGGAAACCATGGCGACCGTCGGAATCAGCACTCCCCAGGACAGCCGCATCTCGGGTGTTGTCCCTTGGAAGAGCATCAATGATCCCAAAAAGAGCGAGATGATACCGCCCAGGCTCAGCAGACCATAGCTTGTCACCTTCATTTCAAGAATAAACAGGACAATGGCCACGGCAATGAGCAAGATCCCCGCATAGTTCACCGGAAGCGTCTGAAAGGCAAAAAAGGCCAGGATCAGAGAGATGGCCCCGATCACCCCCGGAAAGATGGCGCCGGGGTTTGAAAGTTCAAAGTAGAGGCCGGCCAAGCCGATCATCATGAGCAGATAGGCAATATTGGGATCGCTCAAGGTCTTGAGGACCTTGTCCCTAAGGCTTTCTATCAGGGCCACCCGTCTCACTCCCTTGGTGTGCAGGGTTCCTTTGTCCTTTAATTCCCAACCATCGATCTTTTCAACCAGATCGTCCAGATCCTCAGCAATGAGGTCTATGACCTTGAGCTTCAGGGCCTCCTTTTCCGTCACAGAGACACTTTCACGAACCGCCTTTTCGGCCCACTCGCTGTTTCGACCCCGCTTTTCCGCAATGCTCTTGGCATAGGCTACCATGTCATTGACGACCTTCTCGGCCATGGTCTCGTCCATCTTCTTTTGACCGAGGTTTACCGGATGTGCTGCGCCAATATTGGTGCCTGGGGCCATGGCTGCAATGTCTGCCGCAAGTGTAATCATCACACCGGCAGAGGCCGCCCGCGCCCCGCTCGGCGATACATAAACCACTATGGGAATATCCGAAGAGAGCATAGCCATGACGATGGAGCGCATGGAAAGCGCCAGCCCGCCAGGGGTATCAAGCTGAATCACCAGACAAGCAGCCCCTTCCCTGGAGGACTTTTCCATGCTTCTTATAAGATACTCTGCCAGACCCGGATTGATCGTGCCGGAAACCTTGACTACATAGACTTCTTTCTTGGCAGCCTGAGCTTCAATGGGAAATCCAACAATGGTACTTGCCAGTACCATCACCACGGCAGCGATTTTGAATGAGACCCTAAGTCTTTTCATAAGCCTCTTGAAGCATTTGCACGTCCATCCAAACATCGCGCTTCTTGCCGGGATTGCGCAGAAGAAAGGCCGGGTGATAGGTAGGAAGCAGTAAAATATCCTCATATGTATGGAAACGGCCCCGCAGGTTGGAAATCGGGGTATTGGTTTCAAGGAGTGTTTGGGCTGCAAAGGTCCCCAGGGCGCAAATAAATTTGGGTCTTATGGCTCTTATCTGGCGGCGGAGAAAGGGGGTGCAGGCGGCGATTTCGTCCGGCTCGGGATCCCGATTCCCTGGTGGGCGGCACTTTATGATATTGCAGATATAGACCTCCTGCCGCGTCAAGTTTATCGACTTAAGTATCCTGGTCAGCAACTGACCAGCCTGGCCCACAAAGGGGCTGCCCTGAATATCTTCTTCGTAGCCGGGCCCTTCGCCGACAAGGACAAGCTTGGCACGTGGGTTCCCTTCGCCAAAGACGACGTGCCTGCGGCCTTTGTAAAGTTTGCACCGCCGGCACTCACCCAGATCGTTGCGAATCATCTCAAGGTCTTCAGCCAAAAATCCCTTGCCCCAGCGCTCCAAGATTCTGACAGACTCATCGGACATAGCTACGCCCTTGTATCCCAACCCCTTTATATATCGCAGGTAGCCCCCAAGGTCATCCGTGATCTCGGACAGAAGTTGGCTAAAACGATTGTTGAATGCCTGAACAGGCTGAGTCATTTGTCCCGATCCCCGATGCCGGATACCTGATGCCAGATGCCTGATCTTTGATGTCGTCCATCCTCCACGCCTGCCACCCGCCACACACAGCGGGCAGGTCAAGGTAAATCATGCATCCGGTATCCGGCATCAGTCATCAGTCCATTGACATCCGGCATCATACTTTTTTGACCTCCAACACCCTATCCAACAGAATATCTGCAAGCTCACCCTTGTCCATGAGCGGGAGTGCCTCTGTGCGGCCATCTTTGTAAAAAACACTCACCTGGTTGGCATCCGAACCAAAGCCGGAATCAGCCTGCCCGATGAGATTGGCAACAATCAGGTCGAGGCTCTTTTCAGCCAGCTTTGCCCGGGCGTTTTCCTGCAAATCTTGAGTTTCGGCTGCAAAGCCGACCACAGCTTTATCTTTTTTCTTCACTGCCAGTGCCTTGAGAATATCCCCGGTCTGTTCAAGTGGCAACTGCTGCTGCATCTCGTCCTTTTTTACTTTGTGTTGAAAATAACGAGCCGGTTTCCAATCGGACACTGCCGCCGCCTTGATTATGATCGTGCTCTCGTCCGCATGCGCCATTACCGCGTCAAACATCTCTTCGGCAGTCCTCAGCCGAATGACTGTCACACCATGAGGATCGGCAAGCGTATTGGGGCCGCTGATCAAAACAACCCGTGCCCCCCGCCTGCGGGCGGCACGGGCAATGGCATATCCCATTTTGCCGGAAGAAGGATTGCTTATGAATCTTGCCGGATCTATCGGCTCCTGAGTAGGCCCTGCAGTGACCAAAACCCGCTTTCCGGCCAGATCCTGCGGGGCCAGCAAGCACCGAAGCTCCTCTGCTACGGTCCCGATATCGGCAAGCCGCCCTGCCCCACGGCTGCCGCACGCCAACAATCCTGTCTCAGGGTCCACCACATGCATGCCGGCCCGGCGAAGTCGTTCTATGTTGTCCTGCACCACGGAATTTTCATACATGCGAGCGTTCATGGAGGGACACACCAGAACCGGCGACTTTGCCGCCAGGATGAAAGTCGTCAGCGGATCATCGGCAATCCCATGTGCCATCTTGCCGATGATATTGGCGGTTGCCGGTATGATGACCACGGCATCCGCACCCCCCGCCCATACGATGTGTCTGAAGGCGCCATCTTTCCGGCCATCGAACATATCAGCCCAGACCGGATGTCCGGAAAGGGCCTCAAAGGTTACAGGCCCTACAAATGCCTTGGCAGCCCTGGTCATGATGATGCGCGCCTCTGCGCCGGACTTTACAAGGCATCTGAGAAAATCAGCCGCCTTGTATGCCGCAATCCCGCCGCAAACTCCCAGGACGATCTTCTTATCCTTCAATGGATCGGGCATTTCGTGATCCGTTATTCATTCCTGATACCTGATGCCAGATACCAGATACCTGATGTCTCGTGCATGCTCGCGTGTAATAGCGAATGTTTTGACCGGCATCCGGCATCGGGCATCAATCTATTGCGGCTTCGCAATGGACAACAGACAACTATCAACGGACACCACCGCTTATCTCAACACCTGGGCTTATCCGCCCTCTACGCCTGGAGCTACCCAAATCTCGACTTCGGTCTTGAGCTGTTTTTCAGTGACGTTAATAATACAGCTTCGATTCGCCTTGTCAAAAAACATGATTGTACGTGGAGCTTTGAAGACACTCAAAACTTTCCACTTATCCTTTACCATGTTGTTTTCAAAGAACCTGATGAGAGAGTTCACCTCCACCCGTCCCGACAATGCCAACACCCCGGCAGTGAAATGAGGGGCATGATAAACAAGAGTCCTTTTCTTATCCAGCTTGAGATCTGCAGGAACCAGAATGTCTTCAAAATCGTAGTAAAGAGATTCCTGGGTCTTAGCCTCCTCGGGCGCCCCGGCTTCCCCTTTTTCAAGGTCGGCAGACCTTCTTTTCAATCGGGCACATCCGGCACAGATCGTCAAAGCAAGCAACAGAGCCAAAACACCTGCAAAAACCCTCCATCGTCTCAAATCCGTCATGGCGTCCTCCATTTTTTGCAGCTCGCCCGGGGAGTGAAAAATGTAGATAGTTTATCGACATTTTTCATAAAATATTCGGGATAGTGATCTCAGCTGCTGACAAGAGATGAAATGCCGTCTCCCCAAAAATGCTCTCTCCTCAATCCACGGCTTTTGAAGACTAACAGTAATAACAAGCACAGTCAAGGAGCTCCTAACGCGGGAAAGCCGGATAAGCTTTCATAAAAAAACTTTTCTGCCAGAAAAAGACACCACTTTTGGAACCAAGGAATCATTTTAGCCTTATCAAAGAAAAAGAATAAAACAGGCTGAATTCTTACGAACTAAGCAACTAAGCATCCATCTGAGACAGACGCTCCAGCCCGAAACGCATGGGCCAGCACACGGCCAGCACATTGACCACAGCCGCCAAAACAAAAGAAAGGCTGATCCACGCCCAGTTGGCCAACGGGATTGGCACACCCCGGACTCTTGCCATGAAGATGGTGTAGACCGAGCCTGCCTCAAGCACTACGACTGATCCGATAAAGCCTGCACACAGTATCATAAAAAGCATCCCGCCGAAGCCTGTCGCCACGTGGGCAATGTTCTCCACATGAAAATTGGGATAGGCCGCACCCAGACCCACGCCCATCGCCGTGATGCCAAACACCATAAAAAAGACGGTTATCGTGGAAAGCCACATCATGAATGGGGTGACCGAAAGCAACTTGTTTGAAATCACGATGAGCGTTTCTGAAAGGACAAGGATCGGCCCAACATATGTGAAGAACTTGGCCCAAAGGAAGGTCTTCAAGGAAATCGGCGCCGACCTTATAACCCAAATGGCCTGCCCCTCCATGCTGACCGCAGGGAATACGAACCGGACCGCGATGGCGGAAAGCACGAAACCGGCAAGGCCCATGTTCAAAAAGGACAGGATGTTTTGAAGATAGAACGCTTCAATGGGAGCTTTCTCGATGGGCAGCACCTTGAAGTTGTAAAGATAGACGACGACTAATGCCCCAAGCAGAAAGAGCTGGGACCACTGGGTGCTGTCCCGAAAAAAGCTTTTGAAATCCTTGGAAAGCAGCGCGAGGACTCTTCCGGAAACCGGCAAAACCCGCGTCCAATCCATGCCGAAGGACCTCTTCGTACGCAGCCGCCGGCTGCGGGCTGCCTGGGCCTTAGAAACCCCTTTGAAATAAATGATGCCGGCAAGCTTGGTCTGAATGAAAACCGCAGACAGCGCCCCGCTGGCGGAAAGCCCGAGATAAAACAGCGCCGTGTCCCTTTTTCCCGTTAAGAGCGGCCAAAGGGTTTCAAGGGTCCATGTGGTGGGGAGAAAGGGTGAGCCGGGCGCCTTTAGAGAGCCGAGATAAAGGGACAGGGTCGCCAGCGCGTCCGGGTCTACCAGCCTCTCAGGCCTCATGAACCGAAACATAAAGTACAAGAGAATCACTATTGCCATGGCAAGGAGTACAAAGATATCCCGCATCCGGTTGGCGGGAAGAGATATCACCACAACCAGCACTGTCAGAGCGCCCAGGGCAGACGCAAGGATACAGAACGGCGGCAGCGAGCAGGCCAAGGCTGCGTAAAAGTCGAATCCCGCATGGTAAACGAGCCCATATGCCAAAAATACGGGAATGCCGAACAGAAGCACCATCCAGCAACTGTCAAAGGTGCTCTCAAGCCACCGCGCCACAAAGATCTCTTCAACTGGAACCGGGGCTGCATGGATCAGCGGCAGATCTTTTGAAAGGTAGAGCGTAGACAGGGCCGTGAGGATACTGCTGAATATCAGGATGGAAAAGAAAGCGACAAGGACCATGGAAAGAAGCTTTCGGGCCAGGATGTCGCCGAATCCTTCAATTCCTTGAAAGTAAGACAGCACACGATAAAAAACAGCAAAGATTCCGGCCCAAAACAGAAAGCCTGCCAAGGCAATAAGTATCCTCACCCATGCCCTGCCTTCAAGACGCCCCTGAAATCGGTGCTTGAAGGCCCATATGCGTGGTTTAAGCAATGTTAGTATGGTTTGCATCGCTGATGTGCCCGTTTTGTCACTGCCGATGAATCCGTTGCTGGTTTATCCCTTGACAGAGAACATCCTCTTTTCCTATAGTTAGTTTCCATCCATAAATGGCCCTTTTCCGCAATCTCGGCGTCAATCTGCGGGATCGCTTGTGCGACGTACCAATG
>JABXJW010000116.1 GCA_013375395.1 Desulfobacterales bacterium | reverse complement strand
AATCATAACCATTTGATATAATTGACAAGTTATTTTCGGTTACAGTGCCGCAGGCGGCATAACATAGCTTTTTACGACACTGTCAAACTTCACCCGGAAAAACGTAAGAAAAACGTAAGAACGAATACCATAAAACCTGCAATACTCATAACGGCAGCCCGCCTGCCCTGCCACCCCACTGCAAGGCGTTCATGGAGCAAGGCTGCAAATACAAGCCAGGTGACCGCCGCCGAAATCACTTTGGGGTCCCAGCTCCAGAAGCGCCCCCCGACCATCTGGGCATAAACAGCCCCGGTAATGATCCCGAACGTAAGCATGGGAAAACCCACGATAAGGCATGAATACCCCATGGAATCGAGGAGTTTCAGAGAAGGAAGCCTGCGAAAGAAAAAACCGCGCTTCTTGGCCTTGATGGCCCTTTCTTGAATCAAATAGAGGATGCCCGCCGAGCAGGCTATGGCAAAGGCGGCATTTCCTACAAGCAGAGCCCCTATATGAAACGTCATCCAAACGCCCTTGAGAAGACTGCCCACCTCAACCGGCTGCCTCGGCAGAACGGAGGCGATCACCACAGCCAGGGTGGCCAGGGGGGCAACAAGGGCTCCCAGGACCATCAGGTGAAATTTGATTTGAAGCGCGAGAAAGACGCCGGCCACGGCCCATCCAAACATGGAAAGCGTCTCCTGAAAGTTTTGAACCGGCAGGTTTCCGGTCTCAACCAATCTTGCGAGAATGACGCCTGTATGACACAGGAACCCGACCCAAAGGAGGATGCTTGACACCCTGTATATGGGTCGTTTTTGAAACAGAAGATAGGCCTGATAACCAAGCGTGCTTACGACGTAACACGCAAGGGTCAATCCAAATAGAAGCTTCATGGCCTCTCCTTACAAGAACTTGAACCTAACCAGGATAAACCGGAATTAAGGGATTGAGGAATTTAGGAATTAAACCGCCTTCGTTAATTCCTTAGTCCCTGAATTCCTCAATTCCTGAATTTGATTACGCCTTTCATCAGCTCTTTCCACGTGTACCCTTGGCCCAACACTTGTTCAAGCAGTGCGTCCATATCCTGGGTGCGATCGTGGCGTATCATTTCCAGTAGCCCTTCGTCCAGCAACTTCTCAAACGTCCGCTTATGGGCCTCCGGGCTCTTTGACTCAGACAGAAGCCTTTGACGGATGGCGCCCATCAGCTTTAGCAACACCGCATATTCCGGCCCAAATTCCTTTTCCAGCCCCTGGCGTATCCTCCTTGCCACGGCCGGGCTCTTATTTGATGTAGAAACGGCCACCAATAAGTCACCCTGCCGGACAATAGCCGGAAGGACAAAGCTGCAGGCCTTTGGGCGGTCGGCAATGTTGCAAAGAATCCCTCGCCTTGCAGCATCGCGGCTGATCCTCCGGTTTACCTGTTCATCGTTGGTGGCTCCGATGACAAGAAATTTGCCGTTCAGGTCGGCACCTTTATAGCCCCTGAACTCCAAGTCGATACTGCCCTCCGAGGCCATGGCCTGGAGGCGCTCTGTGGCACCCAAGGTTATCACCGTAACCTTAGCCCCGCACTCAAGTAGGGTCTTCACCTTGCGTTCGGCCACCCCGCCGCCTCCCACCACAAGACAGTGCCGGTTTCGAACGTCCAGATTTACAGGATAATAGCGCATCACTGTGGCCTGTTGAAAATATTTTTCATAAATGCCCCAAACTGCCCACATGAAATCAAGGGGCCTTTTCCACGTAAAACGCTTGACAATGGCCGCACGGTCAAATATTCCCATAAGCCGCGTCAGCGGAATCTGCCGCAAAACCGGCTTTCCCGGCGGACTTGACGGCCTGGATGATGGCATCATTCTTGCTTCATTATTATTCCTTGTTGAATGATGCCACCGCCTTATGTAGCAGCCTTGAGATAATCTCAAAAATTTTATAATATTAAATTATTGGCATTTAAGCAAATCAAAAACGTAAGGATTTGACGTGCGTTACTGTCGGTATCCCGTTCTCTTGGGTGTTCTCCTGCTTCTTGCAGCATGCGTCCCAAAGGTCAAGCCGCCGGTCAGGGCCCCACAGGCGCTGGTGAAGATCCAGCCCCACCAGTTTCCCTATTTCTCGGACGATATGTGGTATGCCTCCCTTGAGGCCGCCATCAATCAAAGCCTTGACTATCTGGGGCGTTTCAAGCCCTCAAGGTCTTTTCGTTTCGGGGCGGACAAGTACACTGCCTCTCATTTGGCCAAATCATTGAAGGCATTTTGCGAATTGATCAAAGACACCCCCTCTGCCGAAGAGATCAGAGAAGCTATTGAGACCTCATTTTGGGTCTACAGGTCCGTTGGAAGTGACGGTCTCGGCAGGGTCCTGTTTACCGGATATTACGAACCGATCCTTCAAGGGAGCCTGCACCCCTCGCCGGATTATCCATATCCTCTGTACAAGAGGCCTGACGATTTGGTGAGCGTTCGCCTGGGGCTGTTTCATCCCAAATATGCAGGTGAACGCATCTTCGGCAGATATGTCAATCAAACCGTAGTGCCTTATTTTTCACGTGAAGATATTGACTCCAACGGCCATCTTCGGGAAAAAGGGTGTGAGCTCCTTTGGGTCTCCGATCACATCGACCTTTTCTTCCTTCACATCCAGGGCTCCGGGCGTGTGGTGTTGGAAGACGGCACTGTGTTGCGCGTCAATTACGATTGCAGCAACGGGCGCCGGTACCGGAGTATCGGCGGATTGCTTATCAATGAAGGCAGTATTTCCTGGGAGGAAATGTCCATGCAGCAGATACGCACCCACCTGAAAGATCACCCTGAGGAGATGGAGCGCATCTTAAATCACAACGAAAGCTACGTTTTCTTCAAGCTGGTTGATCAAGGCCCCTTGGGGGCCATTGAGGTGACTTTGACCCCTGGCCGTTCCGTGGCCACTGATCTGCGTCTCTTCCCAAATGGGGCGCTGGCGTTTGTCCATACCGAAAAGCCCTTGGTGGGCGAAGATGGTATTATCGGGTCATGGGAAACCTTTGGCAGGTTCGTCCTCAATCAAGATACCGGCGGGGTAATCCGGGGACCGGGGCGGGTGGATCTCTTTTGGGGAGACGGGCCGTATGCCGAGACCGCAGCAGGTTACATGAAGCATGATGGGACCCTTTATTTTCTTGTGCTGAAACAGGTCGAGGAAGAACGTGTCAGGGGCACAGATGATGGAGGTTGAAGTTGGTGCGCTCGGAGGTCGATCCCATACTAATCGAGATTAAGCAGAAGATGCCGGGCCATGATCGTTTCATCGGTTCATGGGCGTGTCGTGGAGACGTGAACATAATCGCTGACGTGGGGCCGGCCAATTCCGCAGACAAGTTGATCGGCTCCTTAACGGCCATGGGGATCAGCAGGATAGACTTTATTCTCCTGACACACATCCACATTGACCACTCAGGCGGCCTGGCCCAACTGCTGGATCAGTTTCCCATGGCAAAAGCTATCTGTCACGGCAAAGGTATCAGGCACCTTGTTGAGCCGTCAAAGCTGTGGCACGGAAGCCGGCAGGCCCTGGGAAAGATAGCCGAAGCCTATGGCTATGTACTACCCGTGAGCCGTGAAAGATTGATACCGCATACAGAGCCCCGGATAAGGGGTCTTAAGATCATTGAAACACCCGGTCATGCCCCTCATCACCTCAGTTTTTGTTTCAGGGGACATCTGTTTGCAGGTGAGGCCGGTGGGAATTACTTCACCGTAAACGGCAAGGAATACTTACGCCCTGCCACGCCCCCCAGGTTTTTTCTCAAACATTGCCTCAATAGCGTAGACCGCTTGCTGGCCATGGAGGACCAGCCTATATGCTATGCCCACTTCGGCCAGGCCGGCAGTTCCGTGCGGCTGCTCAACATGTTCCGCGATCAACTCATGTTGTGGGAAAATATCGTGCGTGAAGAGATCTCCGGCGCACAATCGGACCTTGTCGGCAGATGTGCCGAAAGAGTCCTTAGAGAAGATCCAAGGCTTGAAGCCTTTCAGAGCATGGATGCCGACACGAGGAACAGGGAGCGGTTCTTCATCGCCAATTCGATCAAGGGCTTTGCAGGGTTCTTGCAAGACAACGGATAAAGAAAATAGTAAAGCTATTCCGCGAGAATGCGCTCCAGTCGTTCCAGGTCGTTGATCACTCGCCAAACGCCGCCTCCGGCTTCCACCCTTTTTTTCCATTGCTCCAGCCGGTCCATGTATTTGCGCGGATCTTTGATGTCTTTGCGCAGCTTGGTGACATTTAGAGCCACCACGCGGATCCCGCTGATCTGGATGGGAAAATCACGCACAAAACCCTTGGCCAGTTCTTCCTCCATGTCCGAAAAAACCAAAATGGTTTTTTTGCCGGCCCTGGTCTCATTGAGATACTCCGCGGCCTGGAGCACGCCGCCGGTGATGTCCGTATAGGGACTCTCATTGACCGAAGAGACAAAATTATCCATGACCTGGCGGAAGGCCCGTTTCTGCTCATTGGACCTGGAAGGCCGCCCGTCAAAAGTGACCTTATGGATAATGTCCTTTTCACTGAAACTGCCGGTGTCAATGCGGGCCAAACCCAGGGAATCCCCGGGCTGAAGCGTGCCCAGCAGATAATTGACGACGGCCTGGGCCTTTTCAAGTTCTGCGGCATAGGTGCCGGAGGTATCCAAGAGCATATACACGGCCTGTGAACGGCTGGTTGTATCGGCGCAGCCCGCCAGCAGGACTGCCGGCGCCAAAAGGGCCAGGATCATTTTTTTCATTGTTTCACCGCCTCTTTAAATGTCTCCTCTTTGGGTGTCGCGCTGGGCTTGGCCTTGCGGCCGGCAAAGATTTTTTCATCCACCCAGAGCAAGGGAAAAATCAGCAGATCATAGAAGCTGATGAACGCCTTTCCCAGGTAAACGGCAATGTTGCCGATGAGACGCAAGATAACGGCAACGATCCGCAGCAGTCCTGCCACGGACATCCCAAGCACGGTCCGGGAGGAATGGATAAACGATTCGAGTGGGATGGCCACAAAAGTCAATGCAAACGGAAGGATAAAACCCAGGAGCATCTGCCCCACCGTGGGAATCCAGCTTTGCCTGCCCTGGACCGCCTTCACTCCGGCCAGGGACTGGCGCAGGGCCTCCAGGTCCGCGGCGATGCGGTCGCGCATGAATGCCAGGGCCGACTCGATGCCGGCCAATGTGAGCAGGATAGCGAAAGATATCCAGATCAAGCGCATGCGCATCTTGTCATCCATCATCCCGATAATCGGAAACAGCCGGGTGATGCGCAGGGATTCCATCAGGAACAGACCCATGGTCACCTCCACCAGGATAATGACCATGGCCGCGACATTGGATGTCTTGAACGGTCCGATATAACTGCCGCCGCCGACCATCTCGGACATGGGCAGGGCAATGAGGTTGAAGTTGATCACGGCCCCGCCGATGGCAATGAGCAGCACCAGGCCGGCAATAAAGAACTGGGTCATTGACGATGATGAAAGCCTGCGCTCCATCCTGTTGGAACCGGCCAAGATCTCTTTGTAATCGTCCATCTTGCGGTCGATCATGGCTCCACGTTCATAAAGCCCGGTGATGGTCTTTCCCACATCCTCAACTGTACGGCCCAGCTTGCGCCAAAAAGGGGCCATCTTTTTAAGCAAACCGTGCCGCACGGAACTCTGCTTGCGGAATTCGGCTATGGCCATCTTGTGTTGCCGGTTGACGGTCTTACGGATTTCGGACATGATGCCTGCCATCATCTTGTCACCGCCATCAGGGAGATTGGCTAAGCTCCTCACCGCCTCGATCCAGGCCGGGGGCGAGGGTGGCGTCTCGGTACTTCGCCGGTAGTCCTCGTCAATCCGGGTGATCAGGTCCGACATGTTCCTGTGAAGGGTGGGATAACCCTGAAGGTCGCGCTGGACTACGGCCTCGATGCGGTGAAACTCCCGATCTATCTCCTTTTCCACCTCCTCGGCCCCTTCGGCCAGCAGGACCTCCTTGTTGCGCCTGTTCAGCCTTTGCTCTCCCAAGAGCACGGCGTGGGCCGCCAAACGCATAGCATTGGCCACGACTCGGCTCATGGCCCCGATGGCCTGGTGGACCTGACTCCGGGCGAAATACAGCACCACCATCGCCAGGGTCATCCACAGTAGGACCGAGAGCACGGGATGAGAACCCTTTAAAATCAATAATAACTCGGACATAGTTTAGACTCCCGGATTAGCAAAAATTTTCTGCCGGAAAAAACTCGAATTATAGCACTAAATACCCTCTTTTTGTCACTTCATCAAACGCTTTTTGCCACCTTGTATCCCTTCCTCTATCTTAACCGACTCCTGTCGCCCGCAATCTGTGGCAAGCTATGCAAAGGCTTCAAGATTACACAGGATATTTCCCGTCTCTGTTTGGTGTAAAGATGCGGACAATCTGTCTGCATGTCTGCATGCAAGTTTTCTGCCAAGGTACAGGCTGGTTGGATGCCCCCGGCTAACAAACCTATTGGCCTGAGACGCACTGGCCAAAGACCCTGCCGTGCTCGATTCCGACAAGCCTGATTTGAACCGCTTGATGGAACAATTCGTCGGAGCCCCGTACAAGGACAGGGATATAGTTTCTGGTAAAGCCCTTGAGATACCCGGTAACCCTGTCCCGATTCCCTTCAATTAACACTTCCAGCGTTGAACCGACGTATCGTTCGTAGAACTTCCTGCGCTTCATCTGCCCGATCTCACGAAGATATCGGCATCTGCTTTTGATTACTTCCGGCCGCACCACGTCTCGGCGAGCCGCGGCAGGTGTTTGCTTCTGCACGGAAAAGGGAAAAACGTGAAGATAAGCGAAGGGGAGTTGCTCAACGAGATTGCACGTATTTTCAAAGGCCTTTTCAGTCTCTCCGGGAAAACCTACCAGCACGTCAGCCCCTATCGCCACATCAGGCATCAGGCCGACAATGTGGTGGATCAGTTCAGCATAAGCTCTTGAGCTGTAAGGCCGATTCATCCCTTTAAGCACCTCGTCGTCTCCACTTTGAAGCGGTATATGCAGGTGCGGGCAGACATGCTTGGAGGCTGCCAACTGCCCGACCAGCTCCCCTGACAGATCCGCTGGCTCGATAGAGCTCAGGCGGAGTCGCTTAACGGCCCAAGGGCCGTCGATCAACTCCACGAGACTGGAGAGCGTGGTCGCCGGGTCAAGATCTTGACCGTACCGGCCGATGTTGATTCCGCAAAGCACAGCCTCAGCGTATCCCTGCTCTTTGAGGCCCTCTATTCTATCGACAACTACCTGCTGGCCCAGCGATCTGCTGCGGCCGCGTGCGTGCGGAACGATGCAATAGGAACAAAATGCGTCGCAACCGTCCTGGATTTTCACGAAAGGCCGCGTGCGATTCCCAAACCTGGTGACAGGCAGATCCTGAAACGGGCGGTGATTTGAAAGATCTTCAACAAAGCTGGCGCCAGGGCCATGTTGCCTGTGAGGGCCGACCATCCGTGCAATCCGGTCTTTGAAGGTATTGCCCATGACATAATGTACCCCTGACATGGAAGCAAAGACCTCGGGAGCTACCTGGGCATAGCAGCCTGTAACCGCAACAAGGGCGCCCGGGTGGCTGCGTATAACCTTTCTTGCGGCCTGCCTCGACTGCATAGCCGCTTTTTGAGTAACCGTGCAGGTGTTGACAATACAAAGACTCGCCCTGGTCCCCTTGTCTGCCCGTTGCCACCCTTGGCCCGCAAGCTGCTCCGAAATGGCCTCCGATTCATAGCGGTTCACCTTGCATCCCAAGGTGGTGATGGTAAAAGACTTCATCTCATAAACACCGTGAATCGTGAATCGGATAACGAATTCAGGCGATTCCAATAAATCTCCATACGGGGTACCAAATCATCATTTTCTTAAAAGTTCAATGATTGTGTAGTTTCGGCAAGCATGTGTAGCTCAAAAATATTTGTCTTACCCTGGCTGGCAGGGAAGCAATCTCCTGAAAACAAAGAGATTGCAGAGCCTGTTCCGGTGAGCTGAAACCCCGATCATTCCTCTTAACCCAATACTCCAGCATAGCGCTAAAGGTTGCGCCTGACGGCTTGACACGAAGGGCAATGTTTTCAAGCCGTCAGGCGCAACCCTGCGCCAAAACATCGGACTGCGTGCACAATTGTGAGCGAAGCGAACTGACTTGCATGTAATATGCAGTGTCCGTGGTCCGTTGTGAGTAGTCAGTTGTCTATGCGCTTTTTAAGGAGGCGGGTTGGATGAAGCGGGAGTATTGCAAGAAAAAAGGGGGGATAGAAGATCCCCCCTGGGTTTATTTTTTTGTTAGGCTGTTAGATAAGATTCTCTAGAATTTGAACTGGAAGGAGAGACTGTAGTCAGTGATAGAGTCTTCTTTGTTATTGTCTTCTACATAATCTTTTGCACCATCCCTATATTTTACATTATCAAGACAAAGAGATATGTATGCATTGTATCCTTTGATGAAGTAATTAAGAGCAACCGACAAACGATCATACGTAGCATCTTTATTATTGTAAGCCTTATCTGACTGCATTCTCTCAAGTTTTGCCCCAATAGCAGGTTTTCCAAAACCAACCACCTCATCATAAAGGAGTTGCCCCTGAACAAACCAGAATGCACTGTCTTTTGGTTCACCAGCAACATCATGAGTCTCTCTTGCCTCAATGTATCCAAATCCTAAATTAGGAACCATACTACCATATTTCTTTTCAAAAAATGCATCAACAGCATACATCTCATTGTCAAGACCTCCCCCTATCTCTTCCTTGGAATATCCTGCACCAATAGTTAATATATCTTTTTTTCCAAGATAAGAATCTTTTCTTGTTCCTTTAAGTGAGGATTCGGGTTTAAATCCTAACATAGTAGGAGTAAAGGCAAGCCTTGCTGTGTATCTAAGACCTTCATAGGCATTGTCATTGTTGGGTTGATTAAATAAACCTATGTGATATCTGAGCATCCCATCAAAAGGGTCTCCAAAAAACACAGCACCTGGCTCTCTAATATTAAGAGCGGTCTTCTTTACATCAACAACATTACCTGTAAATACCCCATGGACATCATACCTATAGAAATATTCAGTAGGAATTATTTTACCGTAATCAGATCTTTGGTGATATCTGCTAACAGGTGTACGAATCCTGCCAAATCTTACCTTAAATTCAGGAGCAAATACGAGATTCACCCCAGTCTCTTTCATATAAGCTCTATCTATTTTCCATTTGTTTGTTGTTTCTACTTCTCCACTTAATTTTAATGGTTTATAAACACACTCCCATTGGGTAAAGAACTGAACCAATGGGGTAAGCTGACCTTTAACATAAAACTCTGCCTCTGTAAGTTCAAAATAGTCCCGACGATAATCGTCGGGACTTCTTTTATCAAAATTACTATAAAACAGCTGCCCCCTTACAGCAAAATCAGCCCAAGTATCCTTATCAACATCAACCCGAAACGCATCAGAATTTACAGCATAGCCTAAGACCAAAGCCACTGCAATACTTAGGATCTTCCATCTATTTACTTTCATATTCATAATTTTCCCTCCTCCTTATTAATTCACGTCTCAGAAGTTCTGCAACGCCTTATCATGGGCGCAGGCTTCACTTCACGTCCGGTATTCCATTGTTCCAGTATGAGCGCGGTGTTTCACTTCGTCTCCAATTCTGGCGAAGCCCCTAACTTCTCTCGGTTAGACGTATACTTCGCTAATCCACCGAATCTCGGCTCTTGCCTCGTCAGTAAAAAAAACGTACACGAAAAAAAGCTGGCCATTTCTTCATGCAGCCATTCCTCCTTTCTTTTCTTTGTATACTCGCATCCTAAACTCCTCCCCCTTGTCTCCCGCCAGAGGCGGATGTCCCACTTTGTGGCGGAACGGAAGAGGCTCGGTGGGGATGAAAAATGACAACACCCTGCCCTTGCCCCTGCCGTCGAGCCTGTCGAGGGAGCAAAATAAAGCGCAAGGCAGGAAGTTGCCCGCCCATCCAGTGAAATTTGGTACGAGCAACGGCCATGCCAAGACGACAAATGGATGCAAACCGATCTAAGTAAGTGAGAAAAATAAAGATTATAGGAGAATATGGGAGGCTTCCGCACGTGCCGCAAGGCACATGCCTGTTAGCATTCCTTACAGGGTGTAAAGCATTTTTACAGGGGGAGGGGGAAGGAGCGCCGGTATTTATTGAAGGATGCGGTTGACCTTATCCTGCATGCGCGCCAGGGCCTCGTCGGTGAAGGGCTGTATGTCTTTGAGGGCAGGCTCCATGGGATCGGCCGGATTGAAGTTCTGAAGGACAAGAGATACGGGGCGGCCTCCACCGATTCCTTTCAACTCTTCGGCCACACGACAGATATCGCCTTCGGCAAGAAGCGTAGGGCATACCGTGCATCTAAACACGCAAGGAATGTCTGCCGCCTTCAGCACCTCGATCGATTTCCCTACGATATCGACCGGCACATAGACCCCTGCGCACCTGGCGTATATCGGGTCATCCAGCGGGGCCTTCACGTCAATGGCAACGGAATCCACCAGTTTTTCGTCTAAGAGATAGCCAAGGATTTCAGGCTGTGTGCCGTTTGTGTCAAGCTTGGTCTTAAAACCTGCCTCACGGATCGTTTTCAGCAGGGCCGGCAGGGCCCGGTGTATGGTTGGTTCCCCGCCCGTGACGCAGATACCGTCAATCCAGTCCTTGAACGGCCGGAGCCTTTCCAGTATCGCCTCCAGCGAGAGGGTTTCCAGGTCGTCCGGCTTCAAGACCAGTTGATGGTTGTGACAGTAAGGGCACCTGAGGTTACAATAAGGCAGGAAGATGACCGCACAAATGTGGCCCGGCCAGTCCAGGAGCGAGTTTTCGATGAAGCCTTTTATAGGTGGATGCCGGATGCCGGATGCCGGATGCCGGATGTTTGATGATGGATGCATGATGC
>JABXJW010000479.1 GCA_013375395.1 Desulfobacterales bacterium | reverse complement strand
CACATAAGCAAATCAATTTTTACCGTGATATATTGTCCAGGTTCGACTGAACTCAATCCTGCTTTCCTGGCCAGGATTTTCTCTGCTATCGTCATCCCCATAGGATTACTTACTTTCTATCCCCTTCAGGTACTCTGGGTCTGCCTGGAATATTTCATCAACCATCTGCCGAGTTTCATCAATGGTTAGAATGGCACTGGTTAATGGGTCAAATAGAATCGCCTGAAAGATTTTAGTTTTATCCTTCTCAACAATCCCTCTAACCGCCAGTTCCTGCACATTTATGCTCGTCCTATTTAGGGCGGCAAGTTGCGGTGGCAAATTCCCTATGTAGCAGGGGTGAACACCCTCCTTGTCCACTAGACAGGGAACCTCAACACAACATCCATCCGGTAAATTAGTGATAAGGCCGGTATTCTTAACGTTACCATTGATTCGGGATGGTATTCCAGTCTCGATAGAGTGGATTATAGTTGGACAGTACTCAAGGCTGCGTCTGATCTCGAATTTATGGCCGCTATTGAGCTGTTGCCTCAACTCTTCATCCTGCGCCCTCCTTGTTTTTACTACTCTGTCAAAGAGAGGGAAAGGAGGCAGCCCGTACTTCTCGATAAGGTCTGGTCGCTTCCTGAAGTATGGATGGAACTGCGACTGAACTCGGCTTCCTTCAGTGGTATAGTATCCGAATGTCTTGAAAATCTCAGCACAAACAATATCTGGCCAGTCGTGGTACTCATCAGGCTTCGAATAGACCTCAGGGTCTTTAAATTTCTCTCTCAGGAGCGGATAGGCGTCTTTCCCCTGCCACTTAAATTCTAAGAACCATGCCATATGGTTTATGCCCGCGACCCAGTAGGAGATCTCGTCATATGGTGCGCCAATGTATTTAGCGAGTTGCGCGGCTGTGTGTTGAACGCTGTGGCACAGACCTACATTCTTTATGTGAGTGTAATCGTTTATGGCCCAGCAGACCATAGCCATCGGGTTCGTATAGTTTATGAGCCAGGCATCAGGACAGAGCTCTTCCATATCCCGGCAGATATCTAACATAAGAGGTATCTGGCGCAGCCCGTAGAAGACTCCACCAGGCCCGATAGTGCCGTCGGTGGTGCCTTGGTTAACTTCATACTTCATCGGAATAGCGCAAGCAGGCGGTAATTCCCGGAGGAATCCTCCAGCCCTTACCATAGTTATAACGTAGTCTGCACCATCCAATGCTTCACGGCGGTTCATGGTTGATTCTATCCGTGTGTTAAATCCATGTTGAACCACTAGTTTCTTGGCGAAAGCTGTTACTAGGTCTAACATTTCTTTATCGATGTCCATCAGTGTGATAGTGCTGTCCCTAAGGTCAGAATAAGATAGGAAATCTGAAATAAGGAGCCTAGAGAAGGCATGGCTACCAGCACCAACTATTACAATCTTTATTTGTCTTTTACTATACGT
>JABXJW010000478.1 GCA_013375395.1 Desulfobacterales bacterium | reverse complement strand
TGCCATCCTTCGGGTGGGGGGTACTGCGACGGCCATGCCCACTGGGGCCTGTGTACTTCCCACCAATCAAGCATCTGCAAGGCTCTTGTTTTGGACGTCGAATAAAGCTTTATAAGTTCCTGGTCGTCCAATTCCACTAAGAGTTGGGGGATGTCGACCTTTGTAATGTCGTCACGGTTAGGGCAGGCGACATGCTTAATGTCTTCGGGGTCACCAGAAAAGCGCCCCTGGTCATCGCAGTTAACCCATAGCAAATCAAAGAGATGGGCAGCCTTTAGTGACACATGCCCCAGTCTTCGGTCTATCGAGAGCCACTGAGGCAAGATTCTTCCTCGGGCACTTGCTCGTCTCATTTTTTGTCCTTATTTAAGTAGGTCTAGCTGTTTTGGGGTAGCTGTTTCTTGTCGGGTGAAGCGGGAGTGTTGATCTTGCTCTCTAAATTCTTCATGGCAGCTTATTAACGTATATGGGTCCAATTCAAAGCGCAGAATTCTAACCAGTTGACCTTCATTGATGTAATACCTCTTGTCCCATAGCATCCATTGCGAATTGTCTGGTCTTGTCTTAGACAAAACCAGCAAATGCCAGCCCATATACCTTATCTTTCTTTGCTCATCGCGGCTCCACAGCCGCATTGAGACAGCTTTGGACCTTGATGCCAGGCGAAAAACCGAGTCACAGACGTTGTAGATGTTCTCTTCATGCTCATCTATTTCTCGCTTCCCGTGCGACTTTACCTCGAGGAGCATCACGTAGCACTCCTGTCCACCATCGTGAAAAAACACCTGGTCGATATCAGCTACGGTAAGCCCAAACCGGTGTGAATCCAGTTGCGGATTCGAGTACCTCCATTGGGCAAACTCGCTGAATCCCTCAGGATATCTCGGCGGCCTCGTTGTTGTTTTCTGCAAGCCTTGCCTTCGTGATTCTAGTACGGGATTCGTCGACATCGAATCCGATCACCCTCCTGCCCGAGGATCTGGCTGCCATAGCAATACCGCCAGAACCACAGCAAACGTCCAGTACAGTATCGCCTCGCTTTGTCAGCTTGGTAATGTAGTACTTCGCATCCTCTATACTCTGGCCATGGTCATGAAATTCTTTGGCCTCTTGGCGGCTGCCCATCCGTATCATGTCCAAAAACCATTCATGCTCTGTGGGCCCGGGCTTATGGTAGATCAGGATTGGTCTCCACTGATCCCATATCCTTTTGGAGCGGAAAAAGCTGTGTCCTTGATCGTAGTACTTGCCCGCTAGCCAGTAGTACTCCAAGTGCTCACTCAGTTCGGCTAAAACGAAGGGAAGGTAAAGCTTCCCGCAATAGACCAGGAGAAACCTGCCGGGCTTGAGGACTCTTGCCGCCAATTCAGCCAGAGGTCCCCACAGGTCTAAGTACTGCTCAGCATAGCTCGGGTCAGTGAAAAGAAGGTCGATGCTGTCTGAAGG
>JABXJW010000115.1 GCA_013375395.1 Desulfobacterales bacterium | reverse complement strand
TTCGGTTCTTAATGAACCAGAACACCGGGAAAACCATATGCTCAACAAACTCAAAAACGATAAATCCGATCACCAGGGTCATTATTACGTTTTTAACCATAAGCTTTCCCCTGTTCCGATGTGCAAATATTTGAACCTGCGGCCTATTTGCGACTACCGAGGAATCACAACATAATCGTCTTCGTAGATTCCCTTTTCGGCGGTTGTGTGGCAGGCTGAACAGTTGGATAGCGAACCAATCGATTCTCGCTTCAATACGTTGGGAGAAACTTCATGGTGCTTTTCCTGAATATACGGAACCTTGGTAATCCGGAGCGGTGCTCGGCTTCCCAGACTTCTCATAATCTTGACGGCTCTTTTTGCAGAGGAGTGTTCCGCAGCGTTCGCTTCAAGTTATTCGGCAATGACCTTTTTTGACTCCGGATCAAGCTCTACACCCTCGCCAAAATGGTCCTCAATTCCCGCCAGGATTCTCTCCCATGAACCGGAAGGCAACAACGCGGGCTGATAGACAAAATGGCAAGCGCCACACTCGTCTTTATATGTTGGGTTATCTACCGGTGCATGAGGAATTGCAGCGATAGCAGTCTCTTCAATTTCTTATCTTCTCCCGCCACCCATTCCCTTACCAAATCCTCTACCCGCGCCCTTTCCGTAGCCACCTCTACCCCGGGCATTCCCACCGCCTTGCATCCGGCCTGCACCCGACTGACACTGTGCGTTATCTGGTTTGCCTACGTATTTCTGCCTTTCTTCGCGTGTCATGTCTTGGAGCCGTTTCTGCCACTCAGCCCTGAAGGTGTCTCTTTCTTCCTCTGAGGCATCTTGCATGGTACCTCTCATATTGGCAAGTTCCTCCGTTGTGTACTGACTGTAGTCCACCGCAAAGGCATTATCTGTTAACATGGAAAAAGATAGCGCTAAGATAATGATAAGAATCCTTCTCATAATTCCTGACCTCCTACTTTCTTATGAATCGCAAAAACCGATCTTACTGCGGGGAAGTACCCAGGTCACGACATCCACAATATATAGCGGTCAGCCTTTGTACGCGAAAAGTCAAGATCGCTGGCCAACTACTTTATTTGGGAAATCAACGAGTTATGGTGCGATCTCTAATGAATATCGCAAGCCTTGTCAAGTTTTTGGCTGTATTTTCGCAGGTGCATCGAGAAAACTCACCTGTGCCGAAGCCGGCAGGCTTTCGGCGTCTGGTGCAGCGCCATGATGGGCGGACCCAATTGACTAGCTTGTTTCCATCCATAAATGGCCCTTTTCCGCAATATCGGCGTCAATCTGCGGGATCGCTTGTGCGACGTACCAATGTACGTCTCCGCGCAATCCCTTGATTTGACTCGGGGCATCCATGCCCCTCGCCCTTGCGGGCAGCCTGACGGCTGTCCAATTCCGCAGGACTGCGGAATTGTCCTTGACCTTGCGAAAAATTGCTCATTTCTGAATTGGAAACCGACATCAGTGCCCAGAGTTCTGAAATTCATTTATGGATGGGCACTAGCTTGCTGGTCGCACGGCCTCTTGCGCCTCGTGAGGTAGTTGGACAAGGATGAAGGAGGATTCGGGGTAGAGATAGTCTTCACCCGATTCGTCAATGACTCTGAGGTAACCCCCCTTCGCTGCCTCATCGTCTCGCACAAGTTGATAGATCTTGCGCTTTTCCAAATCCTCACAGTCCTGGTGAATTCTACTCCAAAGTGCACCACTTGATATAAGAGTTGGACATGATGGGAAATCTGGTGTTTTCAGCATACTACGCCGGAAGGTAAATCAAACTTTTTAATAGACAACAAAAGGTTCCAGTTCTTCTCTTTGCTTCAACCTACGAAATACATCATACGGAATATCAAGATGTATCACGGGCTCCGGTATAGGTTTTCCCATTTCCAGAAACACTTCAAAAAAACCCTCTTTAACCGCCTCCAGCTCCTTGAGGGCAATTTCCGGGGATTCGCCAAATGCTTTGCAACCTCTTAACACGCAAATAAAAGCACAAAATCCCTCATCCACCTTTTCGATTTGAACAGGATAGCTCAAAGACATGTAATATTTTTTATCCTTTTTCATATCTGCCCTCCAATCTTTGCAAAGCCCTCAAAACATCTTTCACTTGATATTCAGGAAGCCGTTTAGTCCCTTTTGTAAGAGTAATGATCCTATCCAGCAATTCATGATAATAGATATAATGGCTGCTACCGCCCTTTGGCTGCCTTTCATTGAACCCGGCATCTTTGAGTACTTTTCGCAGTTCAACGAATTGCACGTCTTTCGGATTAGTCCTGATACGCTTGAGTCCTTTCTCCTTTTTAGCCATTTTCTATCTACCTGTGAAATAGGGGAACGCTGGTGAAATACTGATTTCGTATTATACTACAGCAGCTTAGATCTTTGTCAAACATATAAGAAACAAAGGTAAAACGATGAGGGACATTGGCACCCCGATAAATCGAGATACGGCGGGAAAATGGTACTGGCATATTAATAAACTGGTGTGGGGTCATATCTTCATTTATCATTTCAGTCAGCCAAGTGTGGGACTTGCCAGCCTCACTGACACAGCTCCGCCCATTTGGATTACAACGAATGGTAGCAGAAGATCACTTGCCAACTACTTTATTTTGGAAATCAACAAGTTATGGTTCGATCTCTAATGTATATCGCAAGCCTTGTCAAGTTTTTGGCTGTATTTTCGCAGGTGCATAGAGAAAACTCACCTGTGCCGAAGCCGGCAGGCTTTCGGCGTCTGGTGCAGCGCCATGATGGGCAGACCCAATTGACTAGCTTGCTGGTCGCACGGCCTCTTGCGCCTCGTGAGGTAGTTGGACAAGGATAAAGTAGGATTCGGGGTAGAGATAGTCTTCACCCGATTCGTCAATGACTCTGAGGTAACCTTCCTTCGCAATTCGGCGTTGCACACCCTTCCACTCTGAAGTCGGACCTTGGCAACACCTTTGAGTTTGCGCCAGCGGGCCGGACCATATAGTTTGCGAAGCCGCAAAAAACAGAAAGGTACCAGGTCTCAACATTGGACATTTATGTTGAAAGTTGAGACTCCATGATCTTTTTCAGCGGCGAAAGGTTTCAGAAACAGAAAGCGCATACCAGCTTCGAGAGCAGCAGGCTTCTTACAACGATGATTTTGCCCCCGAAAAGGAGGCTTTAAGGACCGAAAATGCCTATTCTTGGAACCTTTATCAAATATATCAATGCAATAGCTTATCACGGTAGGAATGCCGGTTGCTCGGCACCCCCCGCACAGATCCGTACGTGAATGATTAATTCATACGGCTCCTACCTTGGGTTGGTGACGCAAAGTCGTTGGTTCGGGTATGGGTGCTTCACTCTTGATGTGGGTAACCACGTCCTCACCAGCCGTTTGAACCTTTCCCACGTTAGATTACGAGCCTTTTGGCTTCTACGCCTTAGTGCGTGAAACCACCCCCTCATAACCTCTGATCGAAAGGCATCTGTTGACTGTTTGTTGCCGGGCACGGCATAGTAGTTCAGGTGGCCTTGTACGACGGAACGCAGCCACTTCCCCAACTCGGTGACTGGCTCATGCCGTCGACGCAGGATTTCCTCCTTCACTTCCTTCACCTTTGCCCGCAGACGTTTGGCGATTGTCTTCCGCCGTATTGTGAACCGCTTGTCTTTTCTTGTTTTCGCGCAGATATGCGTGAACCCCAGGAAATCAAAGGTTTCCGGCTTGCCCTCTCCTCGCTTGGACCGGTTTGCGGCTGCAAAACGTCCAAATTCAATGAGCCGGGTTTTCTCCGGGTGTGGTTCCAGCCCAAATTTTGCCATACGCCCTTGCAATTCGTGCAGAAAACGTTCAGCTTCCTTCCGGTACTGGAACCCCATTACCCAGTCATCTGCGTAGCGCACGATGATAACATCCCCATGAGCACTTTTCCGCCAATTACTTACCCACAGGTCCAAGACATAATGCAGGTAGATATTTGCCAATACAGGAGAAACAACCGACCCCTGTGGCGTTCCGACCTCAGTCTTTGACCATTCTCCATCCTCCGACACTCCTGCCCTGAGCCACTTCCGGATCAGGCGGACTAGTCGGGGATCTGCGATGCGATGCTCCACAAATTTCACCAGCCATCCATGATCGATGGTATCGTAAAAGCTGCGAATATCTGCATCAAGTACCCAATTTACCTTCCGTTGCGTGATTCCCACCCACAGTGCGTCCAGCGCATTGTGCTGGTTGCGTCCTGGGCGAAAACCGTAGCTGAACCCCAGAAAGTCCTCTTCGAAAATCTGGTTCAACACACGAACCACTGCCTGTTGGACTACTTTGTCCTCCAGTGCCGCGATGCCGATCGGCCGTTGTCGACCGTCCGATTTGGGTATCCAGGTTCGCTTCGAGGGCTTTGCGCGGTATCTGCCACTTTGAACCCGCTCGTGGAGATCCGGTAAGTGGGTCTCCAGTTCCTCACCATATTGTCGCCACGTCACGTTATCTACCCCAGGAGCTACATCGCGCTTCAACGCGTTGAAGCTGTCCCGGAGAAGATCTACCGTGATATGATGCATCAAGCTGGTGAAACGGAGGTTTTTATCCCTTCTTGCTGCTTCACGTATTCTGTCGAGTCTGTTCAATGCTTCCCCCTGCCTCCGCGTGCAGGTCGCAGTCAGCTTTTCAGAATTTCCCTTGGTCATCGGCCTTCCCTCCAGCGCCTCCGCTATTGCTTACCCAATATTGTTCGGCGCCTTCTTCGGTACTATTACGATGTCTGACTTCTCATTAGCGTGCATGTCAGGATTATGGCCACGGGCCTTCCCTGACCGATCCGCCAGGCTGTTGCCCCTGACGGATACCAATGAGATCTCCCGGTTCTCGAACATAGAGCGTCCACGCATGCACAGGTTCTTAGACTCCGCAGGGCCGGTGGGCGACTCGCTGGGTAACGCCGAACACCGTATTGCCTTACCTCTCGGACCAGTAGGTCGGCACCCCAGAAGGGTGATTTCGGAGCTCAATAGCTGGCCTACGCTTTCCCCTGTCAACGCTTCACGCGCAGCCTCGCGGCCACCCGCGCATGACTCGGGGGCATGATGGAGCAGCTCCTCCTTTCATGTAGGGCTCTTTCATCCCCTACTCTATGCCGGTTTTATCCCGGCGCTTTCGGCCCGACCCAGATTCTACCCCAACCTGTATTCTCCCCCTTTTCCACAACCCTTTTTTTCGTGAATTCAAATTGCAACGTGTGGGACAATGGGACGGGTATTGATATCCTGTCCTTTATCAATATATCACTACCCGCCCGGCAAACGAATTTGACAACAATTCATCAACCCAAAAGGAGGATGAGCAATCACGGCAGAGATAATGGGGCCACCATATCCGCCGTTTCCCTCTGTGTTCTACGAGGAATTTTCCAGGCTAGCGGAACCAGGCAAATCAATTGGTAGTCGGAGGGTAGATTTGCCAGTGATATCACAACAGGGTTTTGGATGATCTCGAGTGTCGATGTATAGCAGAGAGTTGTGTTTTGAAAAGTCTGCCTTCCGATAAAAATAGATGACAGACATCGACAAGATTAGACCAACGGTGGATTGATGGTGCGCACACAATATCTTGTGCCTGGAGCCAAAGAAAAGGCGAAGCCATTTTCTGACTCCGCCTTGATACAAACCGCGAGATTCTGATTCTTTACATTTTACTGTATCACTTCAAAATCAAACTGACATTCATCGTAGATGTTCCCATATCTTCCCACATAGCCATGGTAGGTATAGGTGCCCAGTTCAAGACCAACAGGTATCGTATGTGTCTTGTGTCCCGATTTTGTCTGACCAGGATTTAGGTGGACTTGTATAGGCCCCCATATGAAGCCCGAACCCCTTCCATCGGGCCATGTTATCTTTGTACCGAACAGCACCGTGCCTTGGCCCTGCGTGGTATTGGTAACACTGGCCTGAAATTGCAGTGTGCCACCGGAGACAACCGTGCTGCTATCCGGGACGACACTACAAATGCACAACGTGCACGCATCTCCTATCCCGTCCCCGTCACCATCGAGTTGGTCTTGGTTGGGCGTGTCAGGACAGTTATCGCCAAGATCAGGGACTCCGTCTCCGTCCCTATCACCGGTAAGGGATATGGCACAAAGATTATACCCCCAAGGTGGATCTATTCCTCTAAGTGTAAAGAATACGGCGTCATCGGAGACCGTAAACCCCGGAGCATTTAAAAGAGAGTTCGCCGATCCGGAAACAACCCCGGTGCCCGCCTCGGTGCCGTCAGAGTAAAAGACACAGTAGCCATAATCAGGCCAGTCTCCGTTTTCGGCATTGAAAAAGAGCGTGCCGTTGACGTTGGCAAGGTATTGCGGAGGGCTCATCCATGGAAGCGGGCGGATATATGGGTCCCATACCATGGCCGTGCCAGCCTCCGTGCCGTCTGACTTCCAGAGTTGTCTACCGTGTGTACCGTCATCAGCCGTAAAAAAGAGTGTTCCATTTACGTTCGTGAGATTTTCCGGCTGTGAACCAATTCCTGAGGGGTTGATATCTTTCACCAGAACCGTGCCGGCTTCGGTGCCGTCGGACCTCCATAGTTCGTCACCGTGTATGCCGTCATCAGCCGTAAAAAAGAGCGTGCCATTCACGTTGGTAAGGTACCATGGCGAGGAAGAATCGCCCGAGGGCCGAATATCCTTGACCAAGGCAGTGCCGGCTTCGGTACCGTCAGAACGCCACAACTCCTGTCCGTGTATGCCGTCATCAGCAGAGAAAAAGAGCGTACCATCCACGTCGGTCAGCCACTCTGGGTAACAGCCATAGGGTCCCATGTTGATTTGCTTAACCATTTCCGTAGCTGTTCCGTCTGCTTTCCACAGCCTGTTGTTGTTTTTGAAAAAAAGCACGTTGCCTACACCGGTAAGCCATGAGACATCATTGGCCTGATCGCTAAAAAGTACGATATTCGTGTTGTCTTCCGTGCCGTCAGACCTCCATATGAGTTCCGTGGTTTCTAAACTGCCGTCTCCGGGCCAATATGTCTCACTATACTCATGAAAGAAGAGGGTGCCGTTGACATTGGTAAACTGGGAAAGCACCGTGGATTCATTTCCCGTACCATCTGGGTCATGGGTATCTTTCACCATTGTCACACCCAATGCATGGTTAAGAGAGGTAGGATCGGCTTTCCATAGGTCGCCGTTAGCAGCAAAGAACAGCACACCACCTACATTCGTGAGTTCCACTGGATCTGAGCTACCACTCCCTGGACTTATATCCCGAACCATCCGGGTCCCAAATTCGGTGCCATCGGACATCCACAACTCCTTCCCGTGCGTTGGGTCGTACACAGCAAAAAAAAGCGTGCCGTTTACATCCGTTAGGCTTGTTGGTAAGCGCCCGTCCGGATTGATATTCTTGACCATGACCGTACCGGCTTCCGTACCGTCGGACTTCCAGAGTTCCCGACCGTGTGTCCCGTCATCAGCCCCAAAAAAGAGTGTGCCATTTACGTTGGTAAGCCCATACGGGGAATAACTATCGCTTGACGGCCAAATATCCTTGACCAAGACGGTACCGGCTTCAGTGCCGTCAGACTTCCATAATTCCCGACCGTGTATGCCGTCATCAGCCGTAAAAAAGAGGGTTCCGTTCACGTTGGTAAGGTAATACGGGGAATAACTATCGCTTGACGGCCCAATATCCTTGACCATGACCGTGCCGGCTTCGGTGCCATCGGACTTCCATAGTTCGTCACCGTGTATGCCGTCATCAGCCGTAAAAAAGAGCGTGCCGTTTACGTTGGTAAGCCCCGACGGCAAGGAAGAATCGCCCGAGGGCCGAATATCCTTGACCATGACCGTGCCGGCTTCGGTGCCGTCAGACTTCCATAATTCCCAACCGTGTATGCCGTCCCAACCCGCAAAAAAGAGCGTGCCGTTCACGTTAGTAAGCTGGTTCGGGAGCGTATAATTGCCGTCCGGATCGATATCCTTGACCATGACGGTGCCGGCTTCGGTGCCATCGGACTTCCATAATGCGTAACCATGTAGGCCGTCATTAGCAACAAAAAAGAGCGTGCCGTTGACGTTGGTAAACATTTGGGGGTTAGAATACCCGCCTGATGAGGAGTACCGAATATCCCTGACCATGACGGTGCCAGCTTCGGTGCCGTCAGACTTCCACAGTTCGCTACCATGTATGCCGTCATCAGCCTTAAAAAAGAGCGTACCGTTCACGTTGGTAAGGTTATTCAGGGAAGAACCGCTTGAGGGCGAAATATCCTTCAGCATGACAGTGCCGGCTTCAGTGCCGTCGGACTTCCATAGTTCGTCACCGTGTATGCCGTCATCGGCGGCAAAGAAGATTGTGCCGTCTATATCAACGATATTTCTTGGCCCGGATGAACCCGTGAACTGATTGATATCTTTAACCAAATATTGCATGTACGGTTCAGCCCGGGCCAGATTCACCGCCGGACCAACAAAAACAAAGGCCCATACAACCGCCAGAAGCGTCAACATTTTTTTTGTTTGCATTATTGCAGGTCCTTCCTCTTGTGGCTCTAACACCAGCCGTACTTAGCGTCTACGGACATGTCTTAGTGGTAAGTATGTGAATCCCCGGCCAGCGGTATGAATCATCTGTTTTCTGGCCATCTTTTTCTCCTCGTTGACCTTTTTTGCCAACGAGTGTGATTTCTACTTCATGAACTATAAAAACTTCTTGCTTCAAAGAGCCAATTTATGCGGAGGAGTATTAAGGAAGAAGAGACCCGTTTTTAAATGGAAAACCGATTTATAATGATGCAAAGACAATGCCAACAAGGCCATTTCGAAATATGTTAAGTTTTTACAATGTGTTATAATGTCATGCCGGGCGTTTGGACACTCGAAATCTGGCTGGGAAACTGCCAAGCTTGAGAAAAAAAATACTAATTGGTTGCACTAAAAGTAAGAACTTGGGGCATTCGGAATAACAGAAGCGGATGGAAAAATTGGGAAATGAGCGTGGGCGTTCAACCCAAGATATTGGGGGTGTCATTGATGGGACCTAATCACAGCTTCCTTGCCACAATCCATGACCGCCCATCCGACGATTCAGTTGCAGATATGATATGCTGATCATAAACCCCACATACCGCAGCATGAATCCCCAAAAGGGGATGCGACTTAATCTAGCCTATCCTTCCTCCAGCTTTCTCGTTGTCAAATTGTCAAAGATCGTCCCCGCTCTTGGCAACTCGCTTATATCATTCATGCAATGAGCTTTAACTCGTGGTTGGCTTGAAAACATGATGCGAAAACATGATGCGAGGTCAGACGTTTTACACACCCCCCACGCTGGCACCTTTAGCCCATACTACGCCACGACGCAATTGGGAGAATTGTGAGTTTAAGGATGGGAAATACCTGATTTCTTGATTGGAAAACTACTGACCCAAGGCAGCTGATGAGGATGAGCGCGATGGGGGAAGCTGGTGAGGGACTCAAGCTTATAGGCCGGTACTGATCAGCGACAAGCATCCCACATCTTGTGGGTATCCAACAGCGAGTTGGGGTATAACTTTCTTGCCAACTGTTACACTCGCCAACTCAATAATTTTGTCAAAGATTCCTAAGCCATATCTCAACTTTTGTCAAGTTTCGGCCAAATGTGTTAAGGTCATAAGGAAGTCGGCCTGATCTGAGTTTATGGCAGGAGACTATGTGTAAATTCGCCGTCTTATATAGCGAAAAGTTAAAGGAGTATGATCTTGGACATGTGCTTACCCAGGACAGATACCAAAATTTTATCGAACTATTTCAAGAAAGACTTGGCCACTATTCCGATTTTAAAATTGTGACTCCCCCCTATGCCACTGAGAGTGATCTGAAACTCATCCACACCGGGGACTATATTCAACGCATCGAAAGGTGCGAAAGCAGGGATCCATTTGATACGCCGCTTTCTCCCGGCTTGGTGAGAGCCGCAAAGCTGTTGGCAGGAGCGGGGAAGTATGCGGGAGAAATAGTTCACTCTGGAGAATATGCCAAAGCGTTTGTTATCGGGGGAGGAGTGCAACATGCAAGCAAGAACCGCGAGAAAGGTTTTGGTGTGTTCAGTGACGTAGGAATCTGCGCCCAGAATTTAGTGCAAAACTTTGGCGTTACGAAGATTCTTATCATTGATGCAGATGCCCATGCGGGCGACGGCATCTACGAAATTTTCTCCGAAGATCCGAGGGTGTTGTATCTATCCATGCATCAGGATCCTTCCACCCTGTATCCTGGCAAAGGCTTTGTAGATGAGATTGGCAACGGTTTGGGCAAAGGCTATTCCGTCAACGTCCCTTTGCCACCCCACGCGGGCGACACGGTCTACGAATATGCGCTAAACCAGGTTTTCATTCCTTTGGCTGAAGAGTTTGAGCCGGAAATCATATTGATGGTGGATGGCAGCGACCCACATTTCACAGATCGCATAACGCAAATGGGACTGACTCTGAAAGGAATAAAGATGGTGGCAACGCTTGTAAGCCAGACGGCAGATAGAATCTGTGCGGGCAAGCTCATCGATTTTGTGGGCTCCGGCTACAGCTCGAGTCTCCAGATCGTGTCCCTCGGCTGGCTCGCTTCGATTGCAGGTGTCACAGGAACTGAAGTTGCAATAGAAGAACCTCTCCCCATACCATCCGACTTGAAACCGGACCGTGGATTGGAAGAAGCCAGGGAGACTGTTCAAAGCGTCAAGAATAGACTTTCAGCCCACTGGACGTGCTTCGGTTCATGAAGTCATTGTGACCCCATTTTTTCTTTCATGATAACGGTCGGCGGTTCATAGGAAAGGCTTGACCATTACCAGTTTGTTGTATAGTATGTCCACGTTTTATGGACATACTGTGATTTCAATTGAGGTGAAATCCGTTGAAGGCCATTGCGCAGATGCGGCGGAACATTGGCGGTGAGGTATTTGACTACCAGGTCCTGTTGGACGCGTTAGCAGGATACCGCAAGCCCCGGGACAGA
>JABXJW010000477.1 GCA_013375395.1 Desulfobacterales bacterium | reverse complement strand
TCCATGCTTTAGATGGTTCCGAGAAAAAAAGAAAAAAGAAAAAAAAGAGAAAAATTCTCTCGCTTCCCTGCCACCCCCCTTTTCTTTTTTTTCTTTTAAACGGTAGGTAACCGTTACCAAGGACGCGGTCTCGCTCTTCTCTCCTCTAATCTAGGGCTCCGCGAATCCACCATTCCGCAAACATCTTGGCGAATTCCTCGGATTCAGGGTTATAACTTTCATGCGCTTCTGGGTGAGCTAGATGCCACACGTGATGGCCGTACTCGTGTGCGATCAGTCTGGCACCCAACCATCGCGGATGAAATTTTATAGATTCGCTACCGTTGTGAAGATATACCCCTGCGTAGCCTCGAGGAAGAGCCTCGGTTATCTCAAATGGAGGGGCAGGCACACCCCACCTTGAGCTGATCTTCTGTAAAATTTCCTCCACATATTCGCGTGCAGGATCCACAGCCTCATATATCGACCCACAACTAGAACAAGTTACTTCTGACCCTGAGGTCAGTCCACTAGCTGAGATTTCTGCTCCACAAACTCCGCAGCGCACCGAGGATCTCGCCTCAGCTATTTATATCTTTTTTTGATCTCGCCCGCCACAACCGCACTTGCTAACGGGGCGACTAGGATCCACATAATTGATGCCACGCCGAAGCCTGTCCAGAATCCAGGTGACGGTGAACGGTCACGACGTCTAGTGCTGTCCTCTGCAGGTTCAAGAGATCGAATATCCCTAAAGAATTGAGGTTGCTGCATGCCTTTTCTCCTACACTACTTCAGTGCGCGCGCATTATAATATTTTTGTTCTCTACCACCATCTGGCAACCTTCGTTGCTGCGACGAGAACAACGCAGGTCCCGGTTACGATCCCTAAGCCTATCGCCCAGGCTGGAACCAAACTAATTTCCACGACGTCAGGCAACTCCACAGTTGCCTTTCCACTTTTATAGTTTCTCTGCCCCACGCTTATCGTGTATAGGCCGGCCCACAATTCTCCAAAATTAGCCTCACCGTTTTCATCTGTATACCTTTCCTCAGCTTCTCCAACCTCCGGAGATATCTTCACGTAGGCACCTTCTATACGCCTCTTCGTAATACTGTCTTTCACGATGATTATGGTGTCCAAACTATCTCCTCCGCCGAACGAGATCGAGTATTTTGGGCGCGACGTACACTCCAACAACCGTAAAAACTACACCTCCAACTAACCAGGGAACCCACGCGGGAACTGCAGGTGGCTTAAATAAACACTCTCTCACGTGGTCGTCGCGTTCATCAGCTGTCCAGAACTGTTGTCCACAGTGAGGGCACGTGTAGGGCGGGCGATCTGGATAATTCGCTCTCTTATACGCCTCCATGGCCACTATATCATCGAATTCCGCACCGTCGATGGGACAGAAAACCGTTTTGTGCGTCCAGTTCCACACAATCTGGCCGAGGATGACAGCTGGAACTATTA
>JABXJW010000114.1 GCA_013375395.1 Desulfobacterales bacterium | reverse complement strand
CTTTTGCGTCTCCTCGCTTGCCTTGGAGATATCATCCATTGAGTTGGTCAGTTCGCCCATTGAATCTTTGGCGCGATCAACCACCTGGTTGGCCTGCATCATGAGGTTGTTGGCCTGATTGGCATTTTCCGCATTCTGCTTGACCATGGAAGACATCTCTTCAAGGGAAGACGAGGTCTCCTCCAGGCTTGCGGCCTGCTCGGCAGAGCCTTCGGCCAACTCCTGGCTTGAGGAAGCCACCTGGCCGGAGCCGGAACCCACCTCGTCGGCTGCCGTGGCAACCTGGGCGAGCGCATCCTGAAGGTTTTCTATCAGCATATTGATATTGTCCTTCATTGTTGCGTATGCACCCTGGTAATCCCGCTTCAGCCTTGCGGTCATATCCTTGTTGGCCGCAGCATCAATGGCCACTCCGCCGTCCTCCACGATCAGGCCCCTTAGCGCGTCAATGCACTGGTTCAGGTTGTTCTTGATCACGTTGAAATCACCCCTGTACTCATCAATGATCTTATCCGGGATGTCGCCGTTTGAGATGCGGTCAACATAGTCGGCGGCAACGTTTAAAGGCCCGATCACCGCATCGAGCGTGTCGTTTACACCTTCTACGATCTTGGCAAAGTCGCCGCCGTGCTTGGAGGCATCGGCACGCGTTTCGAGCTTTCCTTCAATGGCAGCCTGCGCCAGTATACCCGCATCGTCCACAAGGAGGTTCACTGCGTCGATGCACCGGTTCAGGTTGTTCTTGATGTCGTTGAAATCACCCTTGTACTCGTCTGTGATCTTCTGGGGGATGTCGCCCTTTGAAATGCTGTCCACGTACTCTGCTGCCACGTTCAACGGGCCGATCACCGCATCGAGCGTTTCGTTTACGCCCTGCACTATCTTCGCGTAATCACCGCCGTATTTAGACGCATCGCCTCTGGTGGCGAGCCTTCCTTCAACCGCAGCTTGAACCAGCATGCCGGCCTCTGCCACAAGGCCGTTGATGGCATCTACGCACTGGTTGAGGTTGTTCTTGATCTCGTTGAAATCACCCCTGTACTCGTCGGTGATCTTTTCAGGAATGTCGCCCTTTGAGATGCGGTCCACATATTCTGCTGCCACGTTCAAGGGGCCGATCACTGCATCCAGCGTTTCGTTTACGCCATGGACGATCTTGCCGTAATCGCCGCCGTGCTTGGAGGCGTCGGCCCTGGTGTCGAGCTTTCCTTCAACGGCCGCCTGCGCCAGCATATTGGCATCGGCCACAAGGGCGTTGACAGCATCTACGCACTGGTTGAGGTTGTTTTTGATCTCGTTGAAATCACCCTTGTACTCGTCGGTGATTTTTTGGGGGATGTCGCCCTTTGAAATCCGGTCCACATAGTCGGCTGCCACGTTCAAGGGGCCGACCACCGCATCGAGCGTATCGTTCACCCCTTCTACGATCTTGGCATAATCGCCGCTGTATTTGGAGACATCGCCCCTGGTGGCGAGCTTGCCTTCCATGGCAGCTCGAACCAGCATACCCGCCTCTGCAACAAGGCCGTTGATGGCATCGACGCACTGGTTCAGGTTGTTTTTGATCTCGTTGAAATCACCCCTGTACTCGTCGGTTATCTTTTCCGGGATGTCGCCCTTTGAGATGCGGTCCACATATTCTGCTGCCACGTTCAAGGGGCCGATCACCGCATCGAGCGTGTTGTTTACTCCGTCTACGATCTTGGCAAAATCGCCGCCGTGCTTGGAGGCGTCAGCCCTGGTGTCGAGCTTTCCTTCAACGGCCGCCTGCGCCAGCATATCGGCATCGGCCACAAGAGCGTTGACAGCATCGACGCACTGGTTCAGGTTGTTTTTGATCTCGTTGAAATCACCCCTGTACTCGTCGGTGATTTTTTCGGGGATGTCGCCCTTTGAGATGCGGTCGACGTACTCTGCTGCCACGTTCAAGGGGCCGATGACTGCGTCAAGGACGTTGTTGAAACCGGCAGGAATAGCCTTAAAGTCAATTCCCACTGCTTCAACATCAGCCCTGGAATCGAGCTTTCCGTTTGCGGCATCATCGGCAATTTGATCTATATTGCCGACAAGCTTGCCTATTCCTCCTGATATCGTCTTGGTTATGGTAAAGGCGAATCCCAGTCCAAGCAAAATAGCCACAATAGCCCCGGCAAACACGGTCTTGACGGACGTGGACATCTGGGCCTCCTTTGCCGCTTTTTGATCGGAAGAGGCTTTATTGCAAACATTCAGGGCGAGTCTGGCTGCCGCCACCATCTCCTTGTCGGCATCCCCTTTCTTTTCTATAAACCCCACAACCTCGTCAAAGCCAGCCTTATACTCCTTAGCCGAGGAGATCACTCTGTCGGCTTGCGCGCGATTTTTCGCCTGGCGAAACCGTGACCTCATGTCCATGGCCAGGTTGAGGATATCTTCCACACGCCTGGCAACCTTATCAACATATTCTTTCTCCCCGCGTATGATGAAATTCTTCTCCTGCCGCCTCGCTTCCAAAGCCCACTTGATGAGTTGGTCTGCATCATCGGACTTGGTCAATTTGTCGTCAAGCTTGGCCTCAGCGGCGTTCTCATTGCGCAGTTTCTTATAGTCGGCTTTTTGCTCTTGCCGTATTTCCCCAGTAGTTTTCAGAAACGCCCTGGCTGCCTGGACCATTTTTTTATCAGCCGCTGCCTGCTTCTCAGTCAAGTCTACCAACAAAGCAAACCCTTTTTCGTATCCATCGGTCGCCGAAAGCACCTCGTCCATTTGCCTCTTGTTAGCAGTGTCTTTGAATTTCCCCCTGGTCTCGTTTGCCTGCTTTCTTATAGCCGCTATTTCCTTTGCAACCTTATCAATATATTCTTTGCCCCCGCGTATGATGAAATTCTTTTCCTGCCGGCGAGCTCCCAGCACAGATTCAATCATGCGGGTTACATCATCGACCTTTTCCACCTTGTCGGCAATGCCGGACATGCCGTTATAGCCGACATAGCCAACAATAGCTGTCAACATTAATACGACGGCAAAGCCGCAAATAACTATAGTTCCGAGTTTTAAGTTCTTAAGCATCTTTATCCACCTCCATTTTTGGTCATTGGTCAGTGCGGAGTTGCCGCTCACTTGACCATTTATCTTATCTACTCGACTACCGGACCATTCAACTGCTCAACCATATCCCCTTGTTCGCTCTCTTGTTCCCCTTGTTCCCTTTCCTGTTCAGGCAATGGCTCTGCTTGCTCCGGATGTCCTCCCGTTTTCACCCCGGTCACCTCTTCAAGCACTTGTCCGCCCAGCACCTCACCAATATCGAGCAGAATCTTCACGCCCCCTCCCATCTTGGCCATACCAAGGATATAGTCCGTATTCAGCTTGGTACCGAATGTCGGCGTGGCCTCGATGTCCTCGCCTTTGATGCTTAATACCTCAGAGACGGCATCGACCACGATGCCTATCAGGACAGTCCCGGTTTGCCCCCCGATTTCCACCACAATGATACAGGTGCGCTCCGCATAATCGATAGACTCTATCCCGAATCTAAGCCTCAGGTCCACCACCGGAATCACCTTGCCGCGAAGGTTGATCACCCCCTTAACAAATGCCGGCGTCCGGGGCACGGCAGTAATAGGCATCATCCCGATGATCTCCTTGATCTTCAAAATACCGATGCCGTACTCTTCCTCGGCCATGACGAAGGTCAGGTATTTTCCTTCCCTGTTTCCCACGGCCTGATCCGCTGCTTCGGCCAACTCTGCCATTGTTTTGTTCACCTCCTTGTCTGTTTGGTGATATCAACATTGACGGCTTCGTAAAAAGTCCAACTTCTGCGTTGCGCTGCATCCTTCGTCACTGCGGCGTACCATAAGTACGCCTCATTCCTCAGGATTTGCGCGCCTTGAATTTGGCGCTTTTTACTTTGCCGTCTAATTTGGACTTTTTACGAGTCCATCAACATTGCTATTTTGCCACTATTGATATTGACTAATGACTATTCACTGTTGAATTCCTCTATATGTTTGATGCTTGCCAGCAGTTGGTTCAGATTGACGGGTTTCTTTAAGTACTCGAATGCATCGTACCGCAAGGCTTCCGCAGCCGAATCTATGTCCCCATAGCCGGTAATCAAAATGACAGGCAATCTTCTTTTCTGCTCACGGAGAGATCTTAGCAATTGCAGGCCGTTCATGACCGGCATCCTGATATCGCTGATAATCAGGCCGACCCCGTTCTCCTTTTGTAGCATATCCAGGGCCTGTTTTCCGTTTTCGGCGATCAGGACGCGGTAGCCCAGATCACGTAGAAAGCCGCCGATCGACCTGTGGGCGACTTTTTCGTCATCCACGAACAAGATTTTAAAATGTTTTTCTCCGTTGGTCACTTTAGCCCCGGTTTGACTCGTAGCCATATGACCGGCTCGGCTGCCTCAACCGGGAGGCCGGTCGACTTGCCGGGTGGTGAGCCGAATCGAGACATCGACATTCACCTTCACCGGCCAACGGATTACATGGCAACAGGCGTGCCAGAGGATGGAAAAGAGGTGAAAAGCTTCTAAGTAATTAAAACCAATGATTAAAATTAGGAATGAAGTAATAATGCCATGGGAAGTCAGAGAGATAATGTGTGCGCAATGTGTGTGCTGTGGTGTGCGAAACCGAACACTGGTTTAGTCCGGGGAATCGTTAGTCATTAGTCATTGGTCATTAGTCATTGGCCTGCCGCGCCTGCCCTGTAGAGAGGACCGACCGTAGCGGGGTGAAGTCGTTCTTCGTAGGCACGGAATTCGCATGCGGACAATATTCGTGAATCGTTATTCAAAAGAATCTTGGCTTTTCAACTAGGGAGGAAAGAGTGGGAACCCTCACCGTGTACAGGGGAGCACTATCTATTTCACTTTCATATTGTGCCGCGCCGGCGCGGAGGCAGTAATGCTATGACCGTATTTGGCGTGAGGGTTTGAGATGAAATATCCAAAGCATCTTCTGTTGTTGTCTCTGGTGATCATCTTCGTGCTTGTGGCTAAACAGAACCTTGGTATTCTTATGCACGGTCCACCTCTAAGGTTCAAGCTTTTGGCATGGGTGAACCAAACCGCGCCGGTCCCATTGTCTGTGACAAGCAAGGTGTCGGTTATGCTGGGGATTTTCGGATGGGTGAAGCAAACCGCGCCGATCCCTCTGCTTGTGTACTTTCTGGGATTCTTTGTCGTAGGGCTTCTGCTTTCCTCTTTTTGTTGGCTGGCCGTACGGTCGAGAACAAAGAAGATCGCAGGGGAAGATCTTGAGACCATCCGTAGGTTGGAACGGATAAAAGCCCTCAAAACAATGCCTGCTGCAGAAAAAACAATTCCCGGAAAAGAAAGCGAGACTGCTTAGCCGATATTATGCTTTTTAAGTCGGCGGATAAGACTGTATCTTGAAATGCCGAGAAGGGAGGCTGCTTTAACCTGATTGAAGTTAACCCGGCGGAGCGCCTTTTCAATGATATCTTTTTCAATGCGGTCCAATCCAAAGTCTCTCTCACTTAACCCGAGACCGAATTGTCGCCTCTGATTGTTCAGAGGAGGGAAATCCTTCGGCAGGACTTCCGGGCCGGGACACAGGATCACCGCCCTTTCCATCAAGTTCTTAAGCTCTCTCACATTTCCGTAAAAAGAGTAAGCGGTCAGAATCTTCAAGGCATCTTCGCTGATTCCTGTTACTTGCTTGCCTGTTTCTCGTGAAAACTTCTTCAAGAAAAAATTTGCCAGAAGGGGTATGTCCGATTTCCGTTCTCTCAACGGGGGCATCACGATCACAAAAACATTCAGACGGTAGTAGATATCCTCCCTGAATTTGTTTTCTTGGATCAGCCGTTCGATGTCCTTATTGGTAGCGCTGACTATTCTCACATCAATATCTATTTCTCTCTGCCCACCCACCCTGCGAATCTTCTTCTCCTCCAGACTGCGGAGGAGCTTGGCCTGGGCTTGCAGGCTCATGTCGCCTATCTCATCCAGGAAAAGCGTGCCTCCACGGGCAAGTTCAAACTGGCCCTTCCTCATCTCTTTGGCATCCGTAAAAGCACCCCTTTCATGGCCGTATAATTCGCTTTCCAAAAGAGTCTCATGAATAGACGTGCAATTAAGGCTGATGAGGGGATATGCTTTTCTTTTGCTGCCGTAGTGTACGGCCTTTGCCACAAGCTCCTTGCCTGTGCCGCTCTCTCCTCTGATAAAAACGGTTGTATCAGTGGCCCGGACTATGCGGATGAGTTCTTTTACCGTTCGGACCGCCGGACTCTCGCCGATAATGTTGTGCAGATCAAATTCTTCCTGGTGTTTCGCGGTTATCTGATTCAGCTTTTCCCTATATAATTCCTTTTCTCTCTTCAGGTTCTGATATCTGGCGGTTCGCTGGAGGGAGGCTATCAGTTCATTCAGCTTTATCGGTTTTACAATATAATCAGAAGCGCCGGCCCTCATGGCCGCTATAGCGGTGTCCATATCGCCGTATGCGGTCATAAGAATGACTTCCACAGAAGATGAAAACCCTTTCACGGTTTTTAACACATCCAGGCCGTTGAAACCCGGCATTCTTAAATCGGTAATGACGATATCGATATCATTTTTTTTGAATATTCCAATTCCTTCCTTCCCATTCGCTGCATAGATTACAGGATAGCCCATATTCTGAAGAAAACCGACGAGGCTGTCCTGCACGACCTTCTCGTCGTCAATGACTAACAGATTTAAATTATTCTCGATCATAGGGTCAATCAGCATATACCGGCAGAAGGATACGGAAGACTGCACCCTCCCCGTAAGTGCTTTCCACCTCGATCCTGCCGCCATATTTATTGACGATGCCGTATGAAGTCGAAAGCCCTAAACCCGTTCCCTTTCCCGTCTCTTTGGTAGTAAAAAACGGCTGAAACAGATTCTCCATATTGTCTTCCGGTATGCCTATGCCGTTATCCCTGACTTCAATGACATGGTATGGGCGGTTGCCATTCTTGACCTGAAAGGCTTCTATTTCTATCTGTTTGTGCCAGCCGGCATAAGGGCGTAAGTTGCCATTTATCTTTATTATGGTCTCCTCCTTTTCATTCACGGCATCTCTGGCATTGTAAATCAAATTCAGAAGCACTTGTTGAAGCTTATATTTGTTGGCCAAAAAACACAGATCCGGAGGCTCCACTTTAACCGACACCATGATCTCCTGATGTCTGAGCTGGGCGCCAACGAGCCGAAGGCTTTCCTCAATGATCTCTTCTGCGGCCATCTTCTGATCCGGTAGTTTTTCAAAATCCCTGGCAAAAGCGCGCATATGGTTCACTATCTCACCCATTCTTTCTATTTGCGCCAAAATCTCCTTCAGGGTGGAAGCGATCTTTTTCTCATCAATCTTCATGCCGCGCTCTATGCGGATCAACATACCTTCGGCAAAGGTGGAAATCGCGTTCAATGGCTGGCTCAGCTCATGGGCGACTCCTGCCGCCATTTCAGCCAGGGAAAGCAGTCTGCCGTGCTGATACAGCTTTCCGGCCTTCTCCCTCACAAGTCTCTCCAGGTCGGCCTGATATTCCCTTTCCTTCTGAACAAGTCTCCTTTTCTCATATGCTTGTACAACTTTATGCTCCACTTCAGCCAGGGGAAAAGGTTTGCCAAGATACCCATAAGCGCCCAGGTTCAGGGATTCAATTGCTTTATCAATATCCTTATATCCGGTCATCATAATCACTTGCGTATCCGGATGTGATTCCTCAGAGGCGCGCAGAATATCGGTGCCGCTGGTTTCCGGCATTCTAATGTCGGTCAGTATTACATCAAATTCTTGCCCGGAGAGGAGAGCCATGCCCTGAGCGCCGTCCTGAGCCAGGTCCACTTCCCAACCTATGGATTCAAAATGTTCGGCAAGAAGACTCAAAAGGTCTTTTTCGTCATCAATAACCAGAATTCTTTTCATAGCCCGGCTTCGTTATTGGCAAGCATTTTGTGCAGCACCGCGGCAACATCTACAAAATTGCCGTCTGCATAGGTCAAAAAACGGGGTCGCAAGGTGTGTCCTTTGGCAATCGTGTCTTCCTCCCTGTCGGGGAGAATGAGGATGATGCGAATGTCCCAAATCAATTCTTTAATGGAAAGCGCGTCCGCAAGGTCCTCCTTTGTTGCAGCCAGAATAACAGTAACGGCCACATTGTATGTGGCCTGGCAAAGCCTGCGCGAAAGGCTGCCGATTGTGCGGTGAATCTCCATCCCCTCAAGGGTCGGCGATTCAATAGACTCGATCACCGCCTGAAGCTGTTTCCCAACACCGTCTTTCGCTGGTGAATAGAATAGCAAATTCATCTCGGCTAAACTCCTATTGTCCGTGTTGGTTAGTTCCTTAGTTCTAAAATTCGTGTTTTTTCTGGCCTCCGGCCCGTAGGGCAGATTTTTTTCGTATTCAATTTAAAGTGAACTAAAGTGAACTAAAGTGAACTAAAGTGAACTAAAGTGAACTAAAGTGAGCTAAAGTGCCTAAAGTTAATGTGCACGCCTTCGGCGTGGTCAGTCTTAAAAACAGGTTGCGCTGAAAGCGCATTCCTTAACTTTAGGCACTTGTTCGAGTTAGATTTGGTTTTATTTTCCAAGGCTTAAACCAATTCTTGTTTGGTTCCGGCTTGTCCAGGTTAGGATATCCTGTTTTGTGTTGCCACCAGTAAACACAAGAAGCATGCCAAGGGATGTCAGAGCGTCCCTCCGATAAAAAGTCTCCTTGTTTTTCGGCAGGTTAAGATGTTTTTCTCAAAGAGAATGGGACGAAGGATGGAGCAATGGGGGGGTAGAAATATGTCTAGTGGGACTAGACCTTGTATAGTTTTGTTAGACTCGGTCCAATTTCAGTAGACGGTTGTACGGCAAGCAGAAAAGCGGCCGGATGGGCTTAGCCTGGTTTGGACATATTGTACTTCTTCAATAGCTGGTACAGCCTGGCCCTGGACAGGCCGGAGATCTCGCATGCCTGCTTGATGTCGCCTCCGGTAAAGGAAAACAGGTCTTGCAGGTAGCGTTGCTCTACCTCGGAAAGAGCGGCGTCCCTAACATCCCGCATTTTTGGAAGTCCCGGATAAGGATCGGGATTTGTCGTTAGGCGCACGTTCGCTGAAGGCTCCTTGCTGACCGAGGTCCGTGCCGCCTTGATACGGATTCTGGACGGCAGGTGCTTGGGAAACAGGGTGGGGTCGTTGGGTGCTTTGGCGAGCGCAGTTTCCAGGGCATTGATGAACTCCCGCACATTGCCGGGCCAGTCATACATAGTGAGTGTTGCGAGAAATTCAGGAGAAAAGCCCTTTGTTTCAATCCCATAACTCTTACAGAGTTTGGTCGTGTGGTACATTAGCAATTGGCCGATGTCTTGCGGGCGTTCTCTCAGCGGGGGCAGCCTGATGGTAAAGGCCCGGAGACGAAACAGGAGGTCTTGCCGAAACCGGCCTGATTGCACCATCTTATCAAGATTTTTGTTGGTAGCCCCTACCAGTCTGAAGTCGCTCTCAATCTCTCGCTTGCCACCTACAGGGCGGAACCTACGTTCCTGCAGGACCCGAAGGAAGGCTCTCTGAACAGACATGGGGAGTTCACCCACTTCATCGAGAAAGAGCGTCCCGCCGTCAGCCTGCTTTATGAGGCCTTCCCGTGCCTTGTCCGCTCCTGTAAAGGCGCCCTTTTCATGCCCGAACAGCACACTCTCCACAATCGTCTCGGGAAGCGCAGCACAATCCACTACAACGAAATTTTTGCCGGCGCGACGGCTGTTGTTGTGGATTGCGGAGGCAAAGACTTCCTTGCCGACGCCGGTTTCACCTATAATGAGGACACTCACATCGCTGTGGGCCGCCTGTGCCAGAAGGTCAAAACAGGTCCTCATCTGCGGGCTGCTTCCAACAACGCCGTCCAGATTTAAGGCCACCGGAACCATTTCGGCCTTCCTTGCCTCCCGGTATTGGAGGGCGCGGAGCAGCGGCAGTTTGAACTTTTCCATGGAGAACGGCTTCTGGATATAGTCCCACGCGCCGCTTTTGATCGCAAGCTCGGCGCCGTCAGGATCGCCGAACCCGGTCATAATGATCACCTCGGGTGAAGACGGCGCTTCCTTAATCTTTGGCAAAATATCGAGCCCGTTTCCATCCGGCATCCGCACATCGAGGAATACAACATGAAATGTTCCTGTGGACGCCTTTCTGAGTCCGTCTTCAAGGGTGAACGCATATGCGGCGCTGTGTCCCATGTACCTCAAATTGCGGAAAAGCATGTCGCATAGGCTTTCATCATCATCGATGATCAGAATCTTTCCCATGAACGTTCCCGTCAAAATGAACTATTCGGTTGTGTCCAGCACCCGTTTGATAGCCGTGGCCATCTCGCGCATAACAAAGGGCTTCATAACAAATTCCCGGATACCCACGGTCTTAGCCGTATCCGGCGTGATTTGCTCACTGTATCCGGTGCAAAGGATAATGGGAATATTGGGCCGAATGCGTATGAGCTCTTGAGCCAGGTCTGTGCCGGTCATATTCGGCATGGTCTGATCGGTAATCACCAGGTCGAATCTGGCCGGGTTCGTGCAGAAAGCCTCCTCAGCTTCCACACTGCTTGTTGTCGCAACGACTTCATAGCCAAGGCCCTCCAACATTCGCTTCCCCATATCAACCACATCTTGCTTATCATCCACAAAAAGTATTCGTCCATTCCCTTTGGGAATCGGGGCATGCGTCTGAGTTTCATCACTAACTCTTCTGTCAACCCTGGGGAGAAATACGTGGAAAGCTGCCCCCTTTCCCTGCTCGCTGTGGACAGTGATAGCCCCGCCATGGCTTTTTAAAATTCCATGAACCACGGCAAGGCCTAATCCGGTTCCCTTACCTTTACCCTTGGTGGTAAAAAATGGATCAAAGATTCGTCCCATAAATTCACGGTCAATCCCGGAGCCGGTATCTCTAACCAACAAACCTCGCAGTTAGCGCAGTTTGTATTGTATTGATCGACGTTTAATGATGAAGCATGATCCAAT
>JABXJW010000476.1 GCA_013375395.1 Desulfobacterales bacterium | reverse complement strand
CCGAGGCCAACATCCGCCAGGCGGTCGAGACCCTCACCCGCGAGCCTTACGACGGCCTGCTGCGCACCAACGAGCGGATCTACGAACTGCTCACTCTGGGCACCAGCCTCAAGCAGACCATCGCTGGCGACACCAGGAGCTTTAGCCTGCACTACATAGATTGGCAGCACCCGGAGAACAACGTCTACCACGTCACCGACGAGTTCCCGGTGGAGAAATCCGGCAGCCGCGAGACCCGCCGCCCCGACATTGTCTGCTTTGTCAATGGCATCCCTCTGGTGGTCATCGAGTGCAAGCGCCCCGACCTGGAAAGGGGCGGTGGCAGGGCCGTGGAAGAGGCCATCGAGCAGATGCTCCGCAATCAGCGTAACGACGAAATCCCCAACCTCTTTGTCTACTCGCAACTGCTGCTGGCTGTCAGCACCAATGACGCCCTCTTCGCCACCACCGCCACCGCCAAGAAATTCTGGACCATTTGGCGGGAACAAACGAATGGCGCGTTAGCTGACATTGACACCGACGTCCACCAACTGATCAACCGTTCTCTCGGCGAAGCCGATAAACAGCGCCTCTATAGCTGGCGGAAGGATGCCTTTTGGGTCCGTCGCCACTTTGACGAACTGGAGGCCGCAGGTGATCGCCTACCTACTCCCCAGGATCGGACACTCTACAGCCTGTTGCGCCCCCAGCGTCTGCTCCACCTGATTTACCAGTTCATCGTTTACGATGCCGGCGTCAAAAAGATCGCCCGCTACCAGCAGTACTTTGCCGTCGAGGACACCATCCGGCGCGTTGCCCACCTCAACACCCAGGGGATGCGCACCGGCGGCGTTATCTGGCACACCACCGGCAGCGGCAAGTCGCTGACGATGGTCATGCTCGCCAAAGCCCTGGCGCTGCATCCCAACATCAGAAACCCCAGAGTCGTTATCGTTACCGACCGGATCAACCTTGATGCCCAAATCTGGGGCACCTTCAGAGCGTGCGGCAAACAGGTCGAGCGGGCCAAATCCGGCAGCGACCTCGCCAAGCTGATCCGCCAGGGCAAGGCGGACATTATCACCACCGTCATCAACAAGTTTGAGACCGCATCCAAAGTGAAGGTGCGAGATGGCGGCGTCAACATCTTTGTGCTAGTGGATGAGGGGCACCGCAGCCAATATGGCGCCATGCACGCCAAAATGCGGCAGGTCTTTGGGAAAGCCTGTTACATCGGTTTCACCGGCACGCCGCTGCTCAAGAAGGAGAAGACCACGGCTGCAAAGTTCGGTGGCTTTATCCACAAATACACCATGCGCCAGGGCGTGGAGGATGGCGTAGTGGCCCCCCTTCTCTACGAAGGCCGGATGGCCGAACTGGCAGTGGACCAGGAAGGCATTGACAAATGGTTCGAGCGCGTCACCAAAGACCTCACCGACGAGCAGAAGCTGGACCTCAAACGCAAGTTCAGCCGCGCTGA
>JABXJW010000475.1:1230-1466 GCA_013375395.1 Desulfobacterales bacterium | reverse complement strand
GTAGATTCCTCTACCACCAATGATAAGCCCCTTTTAACTAAAGAAGTTCAGGATTTTTACGCTGTAATAGATGCTGTGGGGATGTGTAACTTTATTTTCTATTTGGGATGCATTGAGGATAATCTTCTTTCCTTGTTAGAAACGGTAACGGGTGTTAATTACGGTGGCATCAGAGGAATGATGAAGGCTGGTGAGAGGATCTTTAACCTGGAAAGACTCTTTAATCTTAAGGCTGG
>JABXJW010000475.1:0-1220 GCA_013375395.1 Desulfobacterales bacterium | reverse complement strand
AGGCTGGCCTTACGGCAAAGGATGACACCTTACCCCCGAGAATGTTGAAAGAGCCCATGCCCAGTGGACCAAGTAAAGGACAAGTGGTACGTCTTGGCGAGATGCTACCAGAATACTACAAACTTCGCGGATGGGATGAAAAGGGGGTTCCCACTCCTGGGAAATTAAAAGAGCTGGGTTTAGCTTAAGAATAATGTATTTTAGAAAATTCGTGACTGGAGGAGGATAATTGATGATGGCAAAGATGCTCCAGCGTATGGGAAGTGGTCATATAATTGAAATGACCGAGTCCGAGATGAGGAAGGACATAGAAGAGGGGACTAAAGATGCTGCCGAAAGGTGTGGAGCTTCCCCTCTTACGGAAGACGAGATGAAGCGTCTGTTTGATATTTACAGCTCGCCACGAAGGTTTGTCGGTGTGGAGGAGGGAAACGAAGTCATTCTCAGTTACGATGCTGGCACCGTTAAACTAAACGCGGGGTCGGGAGGTAGAGCAGGGCTGGACATTGGAAGAAGGCTGTGCACTGAGATTTACGAGAGGGTGTTGGGTGCTGATACTATGGATTTCGGCCATGTTGATTACAGTTTTAAGCCAATAAAAAACATTCTAGCTGACGAGCAAGAAGACATGGAACAAACTTTATTAGCCACCACCATTCCTATATATTATGGAGCCATGCCGAATTTAGGTTCTTATACTCAGCCTGATGGACCTTTCCCTAACCCAACAGAACTGTTGACTGAGGGAAAGATAGAAGAGGCAAAGGCTGCCTGCGAAGAAATTGTTGAGCCTGCCACTAGAGATATGGTTTATATCGCGAGCGGTATGTATGAAGCTGGAGCCGATGGGGTCAATTTTGATACTACAGGAGCATTTGGAGATGCTGACTTTTTAGCCGCATTGCGAGCATCTGAGATCCTAAGGAAAAAGTATCCCAACATATTCATAGAGATGGGAATGGCGGGAGAATTTATCCTGGGAATACATGGAGAGCTGACCTATGATGGAGTCCGCCTGGCTGGTTTATATTCTCATGAACAGGTTAAATTGGCAGAGAAAGCCGGGGTTAATATTTTCGGACCGGTGGTGAATATAAATACTCATAGGTCGTGTGCTTGGAATATGGCTCGTGTCCTTACTTTTGTAAAGCCCTGTGTAGAGAATGCGGAGATACCGGTTCATCCTAATATGGGGATGGGGGTTGGAGGCAGTCCCCTGA
>JABXJW010000113.1 GCA_013375395.1 Desulfobacterales bacterium | reverse complement strand
GACGCTCTTCCGATCTGTTGCCACAGCGCTGGGTGTGCCTTTGCCCGTGATAAAGAAGGGTGTCGAGAACCTTCGAGTGGTACCGGGAAGACTTGAGCGTGTGGCCAATGACATGGGTCTTTCGGTCTTCGTAGATTACGCCCACACGCCGGAGGCCCTGGAAAATGTCTTGACAGCCGTAAAAGGACTCGCGCCCGGCCGGTTAATCACTATATTTGGTTGCGGTGGGGACAGGGACCGAGACAAGCGCCCCATGATGGGGGAAGTGGCAGGCCGGTTGAGCGATCTTTGCGTGCTTACTTCTGATAACCCGCGCACCGAGCCGCCGGATGCGATTGTGTCGGCTATCATGGCCGGCACGACTACTGCAAGAGACCGCAGGTATAAACCCGATGATTTGGCAAATGGGTTCGACGCTCCCGGCTACGTGGTGGAGCCGGGCAGAAGGCGTGCCATTGCATTGGGACTCGGGGCGGCCCGTCGCGGAGATGCGGTCCTCGTAGCGGGAAAGGGACATGAGACCTACCAGATCATAGGCGAAAATGTCATGCCATTTGATGACAGGCTGGAGGCGAGTAAGGTGCTGGAGAGGTTGTCGGCAGGAAGTGGGAAGCAAGCAATGACAGATGCCCAATGCGCGACGTCGGCGACCTGATGACCGATGACCGATGACCAGTGACCAGCAACCAATGACCGATCAGTCAAAAACCTGGAGCGTTTCAGAGGTGTTGGAGGCCACTGGTGGGCGACTGGCCTTTGGGGACGATGCGACCCGGTTTTGCGCGATTTCCACGGATTCCCGCACTATTGGCAGGGGCGAGCTTTTCGTGGCCATTTCCGGACAGAAACATGACGGACACCGCTTTGTGCAAGATGCCTTTGAGAAGGGGGCGCTGGGTGTCCTGGTTGCAGAAGAGTATGTGACCGCCGCATCGCCGGCTTTCCAAAAGGGTCAATGCTGGGTCGTTGTGCCTGATACCCTCAGCGCCCTGGGCGACATGGCAGCCTTTCATCGCAGTCAGAGCAAGGTGTCGGTGGTGGCCATAACCGGCACCAACGGCAAGACCACTACAAAGGAGATGACCGCGGCCGTGCTGGGCCAGGCCTTTTCCGTGTTGAAAACACCCGGAAACTTCAACAATCTCATTGGACTGCCCCTTACCCTGTTTTCCTTGGGCCGGCGCCATGAATGGGCCGCCCTTGAAATTGCCATGAATCATCCCGGAGAAATCCGGCGGCTTGCCCAAATCTGCAAGCCCGACATAGGCGTGATTACAAATATAGAGGCCGGCCATCTTGAGGGGGTGAAGGATATCGACGGGGTCATGAAGGCAAAAGGCGAACTACTTGAAGTCCTGGGTGAAAACGGCACGGCGGTATTGAATATTGATGACCAAAGGATTTGCCGGCTGGCGGGGCACTTTGGCGGGCGCGTGATCAGCTTCGGGCTTCACAATTCCGCCGAAGTATGGGCAACGCCGGTATCTCAAAGCTCCTCGGGCTGTTCCTTTGACCTTTGCTGGTATGATGAGTCAGTACGCGTCCGCCTGGGGATCGCCGGCGACGGCGCCGTTTACAGCTCCCTGGCTGCCGCGGCCGCGGGATACAGAGCGGGGCTATCAATAGAAGATGTCAAGAAGGGTTTGGAGGAGATGGTCCCGCTGCCGGGGCGCATGGAGATTACGACTCTTTCCGCGGGCATTTACCTGGTCGATGATACATATAATGCCAACCCCGGCTCGATGGCGCTGGCAGTTGATACGTTGCGGTCCTTAAAGGGAAACGGCAGGGGTATCTTCATTGCAGGAGACATGATGGAACTGGGCGAGCACGCCGGCAGAGCACACACAGAGCTTGGTATGCTAGTTGCACGTGCCGGCCTGGCAGGACTTTACGCCACAGGCGAGTTTGCACGGGCTGTGGCAGAAGGTGCCACAGGCGCCGGCATGGATCACGGAAAGGTCTTCATCGGCAGCCATGAGGAGATCGTAGAGGCAATTAAGGGTCGCCTGGGACCTGGCGACTGGGTCCTGGTGAAGGGCTCACGGCTTATGGCCATGGAAAAGGTGGTTGAAAAGCTGCGCTCGGAAATCGAAAAACGGGGATCGTGAATCGAAATGTGCAAAGGAGATTTCGGATGCCGGATGCCAGATGCCGGATGGCAGTCGGTGGTTCACTCTTATGCACAACAAGCCACGATATATCAGGCATCAGGTATCAGGCATCTGCCCGAAAAGAGTAAGGTGCCACAAGCAACAAATAACCAATAAGGAATAACTAATCAGCTATGCTTTATTACCTATTATATCCGCTTCATACGACCATCTCGGCGTTCAATGTATTTCGCTACATTACGTTCCGGGCTATCTATGCCAGCCTGACGGCCATGCTGATATGCCTGTTGTTGGGGCCGTGGGTCATAAGAAGGCTCACGGAGCACCAGGTACACCAGTATGTCAGGCAAGACGGCCCTCCGACTCACCTGGCCAAAACGGGCACTCCCACCATGGGGGGGCTGTTGATCCTGTTTGCCGTGGTGACTGCTACGCTTCTCTGGGGCGATTTGGCCAATTTCTTTTTGTGGATGGTGATTCTTGTGACGATCAGCTACGGCGCCATCGGTTTTGCAGATGACTACCTGATGCAGAAAAAGAAGCAAAGCAAAGGTCTGAGTGGGAGCAGCAAGTTTTTGATTCAGGCTGCCATAGGGATACTCGTCGGAGGACTTATCTACACACGGGCGGATTTCGACACACATTTAATCGTTCCTTTTCTCAAGGAGATAAATCCTGATCTGGGATGGGCCTACATCCTTTTCGCCGCCTTTGTCATTGTTGGAACTTCCAATGCGGTAAATTTGACCGACGGGCTGGACGGTCTTGCCATCGGCCCTATGACGGTGGCGGCAGCCACCTTTGTGGTCCTGTCTTACGTGTCAGGCCACGCAAAGATAGCCGACTATCTTCAGATTCAGTATGTGGGCAGCAGCGGGGAGCTTGCCGTATTCTGTGGAGCAGTTGTAGGCGCCGGCATGGGATTTCTCTGGTACAACAGCTACCCGGCTCAAATATTCATGGGAGATGTGGGATCTCTTCCGCTGGGCGGCGCCCTTGGCGCGGTGGCGGTTATTACAAAACATGAGATTCTTCTTGCCTTGGTGGGAGGAATCTTTGTGATAGAGGCCCTTTCGGTAATCTTTCAGGTCTGTTTCTTCAAGGTGTCCAACGGGCGCCGTATCTTCAGGATGGCCCCGCTCCATCACCACTTTGAGTTGAAAGGATGGCCCGAGCCGAAGGTAATTGTCAGGTTCTGGATCATTGCCATTATTTTGGGGCTTTTGTCGATAAGTACGTTGAAGTTGAGATAGGCAGATCGGTATGGAGACACTCTAAAGACTATCACGAAAACACGAAAACACGAAAGGAGCAAAGATTGAACGGGAAAAATATCAAATTCCAAAGCCCAAAGTTCATAGGAATACGATCTTGAACTTGGAAAACAAAAAAGTACTAGTTGTCGGTCTGGCCAGGACGGGGGTTGCGGTTGCCCGGTTTTTGAAAAATCAGGGAGCCCGCATTACGGCCGCCGACATCAGGACAAGAGACGAACTCGGCCGTTACGCACAGCAAGCCATCGACATGGACATATGCCTGGAGCTTGGACCGCACAAGGCAGAGACTTTTTCCGGCTGCGACCTTATCGTGGTGAGTCCGGGGGTGCCACATACCATAGAACCACTTGAGGAAGCAAGGAAGGCGGGCATCCCCGTGATCGGAGAGCTGGAATTGGCTGCCCGATATATAAATCAACCGATCGTGGCCATAACCGGCACCAATGGCAAGACTACCACCACCAGCCTTGTCGGCGAGATGTTAAGGGCATCTGATTTGAATGTGTTTGTAGGAGGCAATATCGGGCAACCACTTATTGACTATGTTGACTCGGGGCTCCATGCAGATGTAGTCGTGGCCGAGATCAGCAGCTTTCAACTGGATACCATGGAAAGCTTCAGGCCGAGGGTGGGTGTTCTTTTGAACGTCAGCGAGGACCACCTGGATCGCTACGATGATTTTCAACAGTACGTGCGATCAAAGGGGAGGCTATTTGAGAATCAACAGGCCACCGACGTTGCCGTCTTAAATATGGCTGATCGTCGGATAGGCGACCTTGAAGAAATAATCCGGTCTCAAAAACTATATTTCAACATCAACTCAGATACCGCAGATGGCGTCGAGATCCGGGGCGATGAACTAATCTGTCGGCTTCCGGGAAGAAGCCCCCTCACGTTGAGCCTGGCAAACTTTGATGTGAAGGGCTCACATAACCTGGAGAACGCTGCGGCCGCAAGCCTGGCGGCCTTGGCCGCCGGGGGCGCGCAGAAAGGTCTTCAAAGGACGCTGGACACGTTTGGCGGCCTGCCTCACAGGATGCAACATGTTAAGACCATAAACGGTGTGCGGTATTACAACGACTCCAAGGCCACGAACGTGGGAGCGGTCATGCGCTCGGTTGAAAGTTTCGATGCACCCCTGATTTTGATCATGGGGGGACGGGACAAGGGCGGCAGCTACGCCCGGCTCAAGGAGCCAATAGCCGAGCGGGTAAAGAGGCTTATTGCTATGGGAGAGGCAGGGCAAAAGATCCTGAGCGCATTGGGGGGGCTCACTGATTCACAGAGAGCAAAAAGCCTTAAGGAGGCGGTGGATCTGGCCGGACAAGCCGCAGCCTCCGGAGACGTGGTCCTTCTGTCGCCTGCGTGCTCCAGCTTCGACATGTTTACCGATTATGCCGAGCGCGGAGAAGCGTTTTGCAGAGCCGTGGAAGGGCTGTAGGCATGATGCAAGATTCCGGATTGTACTGCAAGCGGAGGTTATCATAGATCAAGGCAATGAATGATGAGCGAGGAGAAGTGAGCTAAAGTGACTAAAATGCCTAAAGTGATCTAAAGTTGTGGAACTTGCCTTTGGCAAGGACAATTATAAAATGGAACAGGTACCTTAACTTTAGGCACTTTCAACTTTAGTTCACTTTAGGCACTGCATTATTGACCAATGACTAATGATCAGTACCAATGACTGATGACAAACTCACAAAGGATCGCGGCGGCTACGACCGCTTTCTCCTGCTGGCCGTACTATTGCTGCTGGGAATCGGGCTTGTCATGGTCTACAGCGCAAGCTCGGTGGTTGCTGCGAAGCGATTCGGCAGCGATACCTATTTTTTTGAAAGGCAGGCAGCATACGCCCTTGCAGCGATCCTGCTGCTGATATGCTGTCGTTACGTGCCTTACACCTTTTATATGACTATGGCTTACCCGCTGCTCGGAGCTGCCTTGGTATTGTTGGTCGTTCTTTATGTGCCGGGCATTGGACATGAGGTTGGAGGCGCCAAGCGGTGGTTGAGATTTTTTGGCGTGTCGTTTCAACCATCAGAATTTGCGCGACTGGCCCTGATCGTATATTTGGCTTACTCTATGACCAAGAAGCGCGAAAAAATAAAAGAGTTCAGCATCGGCTTTCTTCCCCACGCGATTCTGTTTGTCTGTTTTACCACCATGATCGTTTTGCAGCCCGATTTTGGAATGGCGGTCATAATCGCCCTGATAGTATGGACCATGCTTTTTCTCGGAGGTGTGCGCCTGTGCTATCTGTTGCCGGTGCTGGCGGCAATGGCCCCAATTGCGTATTATGTGCTGATCCATGCGGGGTACCGACTGAACAGACTCGCAAGCTTCCTGGACCCCTGGCAGCATCAGAGCGATGCCGGATATCAGGTCGTACATTCTCTCATGGCCTTCGGCTCGGGCGGGATTTTTGGCGCGGGCATTGGAAATGGCTACCAAAAACTATTCTATCTCCCCGAGCCGCATACCGACTTTATCTTTTCCGTGATCGGAGAGGAACTGGGGCTGGTCGGCGTGTGTTTTGTAACAGGCCTCTATGTAATAATCTTGTGGCGAGGAATCGTGATTGCAATGAGAGCACGGGATCTCTTTGCAACTTTTTTGGCTGCCGGGTTGACAATTTCACTTGGACTGCAGGTGTGTATCAACCAAGCTGTGGCCTTGGGGCTCCTGCCCACCAAGGGATTGACGCTTCCCTTTGCCAGCTACGGAGGTACATCCCTTGTCGTGAATGCCGTAGCGGTCGGCATTTTGATGAACATTTCAGCCCGGCAGCCTGTCTTACATGAGAAATACTTCAATGTGGCAAGGAAAACCGCTGAACCGTTACTGACATGAGAGCCCTTATTGCCGGGGGCGGCACCGGCGGACATATCTTCCCGGCGGTGGCCATGGCCGAAGCATTCAGGGTTAAGGATCCGGCAGGCGCGATCCTGTTTGCGGGCACGGGCAGACCGCTCGAATTATCTGCGCTTTCAAGGAAAGGATTTGATCACGTGAGTATTGCAGCAGAAGGTCTTAAGGGACGAGGACTCTGGAGACAGATACGGTCACTGGCCAAGCTGCCCAAGGGGTTATGGCAAGCTGTTATGATAATCTGGCGGTTTGATCCGGACATCATCATTGGTGTCGGGGGGTACGCTTCCGGACCTGTGGCACTGGCTGCGAAGCTTATGCGCAAAAAGGTGGTTATCCATGAGCAGAATTTCCTGCCGGGTTTTACGAATCGGTTGTTGGGACGGTTTGCTCACCGCATATTCATCTCCTTCCCGGACGATCTGGATATGTTTAGAAGCTCAAAGACGTTGGTGACGGGAAATCCCGTACGGCGCGAACTCCTTGTTGAAGGGAAAGGGACCGAAAGGGTTGCCGACCGGTTTACGGTTCTGGTTGTGGGCGGAAGCCAGGGCGCCCACGCCATAAATCGTGCTGTTGCAGAAGCCATTGATTGTCTGAAGGATTCGGCTCGAATAAGCTTTATCCACCAGACCGGGCCAAGAGATGCAGCATGGGTGGCGGACTCATATGAAAGGCGCGGGATAAGAGCTGTAGTGGAACCTTTTTTCGATGATATGGCAAGTGGTTATCGTGCGGCGGATCTGGTCGTCTGCAGGGCCGGGGCCACCACTGTGGCCGAGGTAACATCTCTGGGAAAACCCGCCATCTTTATTCCGTACCCGTTTGCCGCCAACAACCATCAGGAACTGAATGCCCGCTATGTGGCTGATTCGGGCGGCGGCGAGGTTATCCTGGAAAAGGATTTAACCGGTGCTATTCTGGCCGCAAGAATAGACCATTATGCATCCAATCCCGGCGCCTTGCAGAATATGTCGAAGCGCGCATCAGCCTTGGGACGCCCGGATGCTGCAGACGTCATAGTGGATGAATGCCGCAGGCTGGTTGTGGTGAATTATGGTGGATAGGGGAGGTTGTTGGTCATTGGTGATTGGTCATTAGTCACTGGCCATTGGTCTGATGCCAGCGACCGGATGCCGGATGCCATCGGAAGTTATCAGGCATCCGGTGGCCGGCATCCGCATCTGAAATGCTTCGGTTTTGTAACAATTTAGGTCTTTGAAAATAACGTCGCTCCAACGACGGTCAAATTTTGAACCGTGTAAAACTCGGGCCTAAGTGAGCCTAAAGAAAGAACAGCTGTAACTACTCAGGTTCAAAGTTCCAAGGTTCACGGTTCAAGGTTAGAGAGCGATGAAGAACAACTACTTAGGTTCAAGGTTCCACATTCGGAGATTCACGGTTCAACGGTTGGTTGGGTTAACCTCTGAACCATTGAACCCCGTTCTGGTGAACCCTGAACCTCTGAACTGTGAACCTGTGAACGCATACTCAGACAGTTACCCGGTTCAAAATCTAACCGTCGTTGGATCTCCTTCGAACCCATTTGTTTCATAAGGCTAAGATGATACCGGGTTTTGAGTTACTGACGGATAGTTAAAGAAATGATGTATCAGCAGACATATCATATCCATTTTGTGGGAATCGGCGGAATAGGGATGAGCGGCATCGCGGAGCTCCTTTTAAATCTAGGGTATAAAGTGAGCGGCTCAGACCTGAGATCGACCGATATCACCAGGCGTCTGGCCAAACTGGGCGGAACCGTGTTCAAGGGGCACCGTCCGGAGCACATTGAAGGGGCGGATGTGGTGGTGGTTTCATCGGCCGTGGGACCGGACAACCCTGAAATTGCGGCAGCCAGAAAGGCGGTGGTTCCTGTTATTCCTCGAGGGGAGATGCTGGCAGAGTTGATGCGGCTTAAGTACGGAATTGCCGTGGCCGGCGCTCACGGCAAGACGACAACCACCTGGATCATTGCTTCGGTTCTGGAGCAAGGCGGCCTTGACCCCACGATGGTCATCGGCGGCAAGCTGAACAGCCTCGGAAGCAATGCACGCTTGGGCCAAGGGGAATTCCTCGTGGCAGAAGCGGATGAAAGCGACGGATCTTTCCTGAAACTCACGCCCACCATCGGTGTTGTCACCAATATCGATGCCGAACACATGGACTTTTATCAGGACCTTCAAATGATCAAACAGGTCTTCCTGGATTTTATCAACAAGGTGCCATTTTACGGTATGACCGTGATGTGTTTGGACAATGAGGGGATTCAGGAACTAATCCCAAAGGTTGAGAAGCGATTCACCACGTACGGCCTGACGTCGCAGGCGGATTATCAGGCCAGGGACGTCACTTTTGAAGGCCTGAAAAGCAGGTACCGGATTTTGCGCGGCGGCGAAACTCTCGGCCTGGTAGATCTGAATCTTCCCGGCCTCCACAATGTGTACAACTCTATGGCCAGTATAGCCATAGGCATGGAACTCGGCATCCCCTTTGAGACGATCGTAGCAACACTTAGAGAGATCGAAGGCGTGCAGCGCAGGCTGGAGGTGAAGGGGACCGGCGGCGGGGTCACAGTGGTAGACGATTATGGGCACCATCCCACAGAGATCAAATCGACGCTTCAAGCCGTCAAGCAGTGCTGGCCTGATCGCCGGCTTGTCGTAGTGTTTCAGCCCCATCGGTACTCGCGCACTGCAGCGCTCTTTGACGACTTTACGCGGGCCTTTTACCAGGCGGACAGCCTGGTGGTGCTTCCGATCTATCCTGCGGGTGAAGCCCCCATTGAAAACGTAACCGGTCAAGCCCTTTACGAGGGGGTCCTCCTTCACGGCCACAGAAAGGTTGTTTTTCAGGATGGCCATGATGCTGCCGTATCGTATCTTAAGGGCGCTTTAAGGCAAGGGGACGTCCTTTTGACCTTGGGCGCCGGGAATGTGTGGCAGGTGGGAGAAAAGTTTATTTATGAATGAAGCAGACAAAAAATGGCTTGCACGGCATTTCGGCCACCGGGTTTTGTTTGATGAACCTATGTCCGGTCATACAACCTTCGGCATCGGAGGGCCGGCCGATGCCCTGCTCACCCTAAAGTCCGAACAACAGATAGAGGACCTGGTAAAGTGGGCTCGCAACAATGGTCACCACTTGATGATTGTTGGCGCCGGCAGCAACCTGCTGGTCCGTGACGGAGGTATTCGAGGCCTTGTCCTCAAGCTTTCCAGCCTGTTTGAGACGATTGAAGAGCGGACGAGCGCGACTTCCAATGGATCGGCCATGATTACGGCCGGCGCTGGGGTCTTGGTGCGGAAACTCGGAAAATATGCCCTCGACCGCCGGCTGGCCGGCCTTAATTTCGCACTCGGCATCCCGGGAACCGTTGGTGGGGCGCTGCGGATGAATGCAGGGGCCTGGGGAGCATGCATGGCCGACATCACAAGCTCCATTGCCGTTCTCAACAAAAAAGGCGAAATTGTAACCATCGGCAAGGAGCAACTTCGCTTTTCTTATAGGAGACTCGACTTGGAGGAAGGCTCTGTGATCCTGCGAGGTCGATTTGAGCTCAAACGGGCGGATCGGCAGAGCCTTCGAGATGAGGCGATCAAGATGCAGAGGAAGAGGAGGTCGAGCCAGCCTCTGTCCTTTCCCAGCGCCGGGTGCATATTTCGGAACTCGGCCGGGGGGGTGTCGGCCGGAGAGTTGATTGACAAGGCCGGCCTTAAGGGGCTTCGGGTCGGCAGGGCGGAAATTTCAACAAAACACTCCAATTTCATCGTAAACAGAGGTGGGGCAAAGGCTTCAGACGTCCTTGCCCTGATCAGACAGATACGTGAGAACGTTTTGAGTCGATTCGGGATCGAATTGGAACCGGAGGTTACCATCGTTGGTGAGGAAGCAGGGTCGCAAAAACTACTATAAGAACAGCCGGGCGCGAATAAGAGAGCACATCATAAGACGTTGTATTTCGATCATAAAGGTATTGCTTCTTGTAGCCGGCATGGCAGCGACAAGTTTGTTCTTCATACTGGCCCATGATGCGCTGACGCAAAGCGCTTGCTTTGAAGCCCGGACGATCACAGTTGAGGGAAACCAAAGGCTTTCCAGGAAGGAGATTCTGAAGCGAGCCGGGCTCGAACTCAATGATAACATCTTGTCGGTGAATCTTGGCACGGTTCGCCACAGGCTTTTGGCGAACCCATGGGTCGCTGCTGCAGAGGTCGAGCGGGAGTTGCCCGATGCCATCCATATTCGCCTGAAGGAACGGGTCCCGATTGCCGTACTGGACCTAAACCGATCAGCCCTCCTGCCAAGCGGAGCGAGGCGGACAGGCGTCGCCGGCAGGCGTTACTATCTGGACGCAGATGGTGAAATCTTCAAAGCGGTTGAGGCCCCGGATCAGACAGGCCTCCCTGTGGTGACAGGCCTTAGACTCTCAGACATTGATCTGAGCGACACCTGGCGGCCCGGGCTGTTTAGGGACGTTATGGAGGTGCTTCACTTGAGCCGACTTTACGGAACCCTGCTGCCCATTCATTCGTTTGATCGTCTTCACGCAGACCGGGAGTTGGGGTTGATCATTTTTGCATCTGAAGACGGCTTGGCCGTCAAGCTCGGTTCCGGGGACTACAAGTCAAAATATGAACGACTGCGAGATATGCTCTCCTGTCTGAGGCGGGAGGATCAGTCGCTGAATATCAAGTGCATAGATCTAAATGAGTTGGACCGCGTGGTGGTCAGGTCGTCCGGGGGGGTGTCCCTCCTTGGG
>JABXJW010000112.1 GCA_013375395.1 Desulfobacterales bacterium | reverse complement strand
CTGTTGCCCTCGAAAACCAGGTCTGGGCCAGGGGGGGAGGGCACAGTGGGGATGCCGAGCTATTACAACCAAGAAACGATCAGGTGTATGCCGCAACTGAAGACTGCCCCTGGCGCGGGAAAATCCTGGATGGCGAGGTACATGACGATAATGCCTATGCGATGGGAGGTGTGGCTGGACATGCAGGACTGTTTGGGACGGCAAAGGACGTGTATGGCATCCTGAAAGAGCTGCTAAATGTGTACGAGGGGAAACCGAACAGCGGCCTCTTTCACCTGGATGTGGTCGAAACATTCTTTCAGCACCGATCTGATGCGGGAAGCTGGGCGCTCGGGTTCGACACCCCCACACGGCCCGATTCGAGCAGCGGCAGGCATTTTTCCGACCAAAGTATCGGCCACCTCGGCTTTACCGGCACCTCCTTCTGGATGGATCTTTTAAGGGGCATAATCGTCGTTTTACTGACAAACCGCATCCACCCAAGCCGACAAAACGAAAAGATCAAGGCCTTCCGGCCTCTTCTTCATGATTCCATAATGGAGACAATTCTTGCCTAAGACCGACTTGGCAGTAGTTCAATGACATCGTGATGTGAATGTTTTCAAAAGACAATTACAAGGGTAGCCGTCTTTTCATCAAAGCTCATAGCGTGACCCCTTCATCAGCCAGCGCCGCCACAAAGGGAGAATGGGCCCAGATGTTACGGCTGTATTCGGCTTCTGAAAAAATAATGGAGATGGGAACGAATTAAGTGTCTGCCATTCAATATATGGGATTTCGTTATCTCGGGCGCTGCCGTCTGACAAATCCTATTGCACGTCCAGTATCTTCCTTATTTTCCCGGACAGCTCCTTCATAGTGAAGGGCTTTTGAACAAAACCGTCACAGCCTCGGTCCAATATCTCTTTTGCCTGGCTGTCTATGCTGTATCCACTTGAAAGGAGAACCTTTACGTTAGAGTTAAGCTCCTTCAGTCGATCATAGGCTTCGCCACCGCCCATATCCGGCATAATCATATCCAGGACAACCAGATCAATCTTGTCTTTGTTTGTCTGATAAATCGCGACCGATTCCCGGCCTCCTTTGGCCTCAAGCACAGTGTAGCCCAATTTTTTCAGCAATTTGATTCCCACTGTCAGGACCGTTTCTTCATCGTCTATGAGAAGGATGGTCTCACTTCCCTTGATGATTTGCTCGGCAGCCTTGACGGTTTTCTTGACCCTTTTTTCTGTTGCAGGCAGATAGACAGTGAAAGTTGTTCCCCGGCCGTCCTCAGAGTCAACATCAATGTAGCCGGCATGCCCTTTGACAATACCATAAACAGAGGCAAGGCCAATGCCTGTTCCTCTACCTCTCTCTTTTGTCGTAAAAAACGGCTCAAAGATGCGCTCTTTGGTCTCTTGGTCCATCCCAATGCCTGTGTCAGTAATTGATAACATAACATAGTTGCCCGGCTTTGGACTATATAGCTTGTCCTTCATATCGTCGTGGGTCAGACTCATGGTTTTCAAAATGAGATCACCGCCGCCAGGCATTGCATCTCCAGCATTCACATACAGATTCAACAGGAGTTGCTCAATCTGACCCTCGTCCGCTTCTATGGCGAATAGGCCTTCGGCAAGCTCTCGATGAACCGTAATCTCCTTTCTGGTTCTGCCAAAGGTTGCGGAAATCACCTCCACGACTTGGTTTAGATCAATAGGTTTAACCTCATATCTTCCCTTCCCGGCGTATCCGAGAAGTTGATTGGTTAGTTTGGCACCGCTTCTCACGTGCTTTTCAATGTCCTTCAGCCCTTCATGATGGTGATGGGCGGCATCAATGCCATGAAGCATTAAGGAGACATTTCCCTGCACAGTCATGAGGATGTTGTTGAAGTCATGGGCAATGCCCACAGCCAAGGTGCCAACGGACTCCAGCCTCTGGACTTTTTGAACTTGGGCTTCAAGTTTTCTCCTGTGTTCTTGCGCCCGCTTTCGCTCGGTGATGTCCCTATCTATGCCCCTGTATCCTTTTAGTTGACCTTTCCCATCAAAGATGGGAATTCCATTTGTCTCCAAGACTACCAAATGGCCGTCTTTATGGCGATTCACATTTTCCAGACCGTAGAACGGCTCTTTATTAGTAACCTTCTCGTTGAAAAACTTGCCAATTCTTTCTGCCTCTTCTTTCGGCATAAGGTCAAACGGGGATCTACCCAACACCTCGGTGACGTCATAGCCTAACAGATCTTTGATCTTAGGGGAGGCATAAGTGTATACGCCCTGCGCATCAACCTCCCATACCCAGTCGGTGGTAGCCTCGGTCAGGCTTTTAAACTTCTGTTTCGATCGCCGTAACGCCTCCTCCGCCAGCCTGCGCTCTTTGATTTCTTTTCGAAGTTGTTCATTTGCTCTCAGCAGTTCGGCAGTATGTGCCGCCACCCGTATTCCCAGCTCGTCGTGAGCTTTTTGCAGTGCTACCTCAGCTCGCTTGCGCTCTTCGACCTCCTGACTTAGTTGCTCGTTTGCTTTCGTCAGTTCGATAGTACGCTCCTTCACGCGTCGTTCCAGCTGGTCGTCGGCTTCTCGCAGCGCCTCCTCCAACGGCTTGCACTCGATGTCTGCTTTTTCCAACTCCTTGGCACTTTGTTTCAGTTTTTCATAGATCAGTTTTTTGCTCATGAGAAGCTACTTTCCTGTTTTGCCCTTGTTGCAGCATTGTGACGGCGTAACCACGCAAATGCCATACCACCTCAATCTTTTTGCGATAACGTGATGATAACGTGATACGGATAGCGTGTATTGACGACCGAATTGTATGAAAAGAATCGATAAAAAGAGAAGCTTATAACACGATGCCGGAAGAAATACTATAATAGATAAACTTGTAAAAAGTCGAAAAACATGTCATTGCGAGCGGAGTGAAGCAATCTCGTCATAATAAGTCCTTGTATTTATTAGATTGCTTCGTCGTTGCACTCCTCGCAATGACCGGGGTCACGACTTTTTACGAAACCATCATGACGGCTTCGTAAAAAGTCCAACTTCTGCGTTGCGCTGCATCCTTCGTCACTGCGGCGTACCATAAGTACGCCTCATTCCTCAGAATTTGCGCGCCTTGAATTTGGAGCTTTTTACTTTGCCGTCTATTTTGGACTTTTTACGAAACCATCATAATACATTTGCTAAAAATTGCTGCAGGGTATTATAGAAGCAATAGGAGCAACAGGAGCGACCGGAGTGGAATGAGGAGCGTTGAGACAGGTCTAAAAGCGAGTCGGTCTTACGGGCCGCAGTTGCCCTGCGGCCGGGGAGGATACAACATATTCTAAGTAGCCTCAGGAAAGCGAAATTCACAACTTGCCATAATCTGCACTTTTTAAGAAGCTGCGATATTGAAAGATAATCAAAAAAATCATGGTGAGACCGCTATATCCCTTTTCGCTATTTGAGCCTTGATAAGGGAATCCGTTATCATCTCCTCGGCGCCTTTGAGAATTGGCTCGCCATGTCCGGGATAGATTTTCTTAATGTCCTTGGATGCGAGGAACTCCAGAAATCGCAGAAATTCATCCGGGTAGCTTCCTTTTTCATGACACATGTGAATCGGCACATCTCCGGAAAAAATAACCCCCTCCTTTTCACAAAGGAAACATACTGAATTTCCATGTGTATGGGCATAAATCGCAGCAAATATTTTGTCTCCCACCCTTATGGACTGTCCGTCTTCGAATTTCTTATCAGCTAGCTGTGAAGTAAAGCCTGCAAAGACAATAGGACTAAAAGCAGCTTTGATATCTGATAATATGCCAATATGGTCATGGTCACCATGAGTCAACAGGATCTGGTCTATTGTCTTTTTGCCTATTCCCGTCAAGCTCGTCTTTATTCTTGGTATAATCGAGTCATCAGTGCCCACATCAATCAGAGTATTGACATCATCGACACTGTCCCAATCTCCTTGCACCAGATATACATTGCAAGTGTAACCTTTAGCTCCTGATGTCAGATTTTTGATCCTCATCGGTTGCCTCTTTGGAACTTCCTCCTGGGGCAGTTTCTCAAGAGCTCTCGGAAAAGCAAAAGGGTTCTCACAGCTCACAAAAAAACTTGTGCCCCATATTTGAAGCCTTTGCCAATATCTTCTCCCTTTCCTTGCCGATCGTCCTTTTACCGTTTTCCATTTCAGAAACATGCCTCTGAGGTATTCCAGCAAGCTTTGAAAGTTCCTGTTGAGTCAGGCATTCTTTTGCTCGTGCACCTGCAAGGGCGTCTCCAGGTAATGTATTATCGTCAATACTCCGGGAAAGCCTCCGGCAAGGCAATTGAGTCTGAAGTGTCCGTAAGGCCAAGAGATTTCAAGGCTTCTATAGCCATTATTCTCGGGAGGCCCGGCAACATGGAGCGCAACACCACCTTTAGTACGGAGCTTTTTCGTGTGTACCTGCCAGTTCTTTGCCTGTTTCTCAATCGGCCTGTCATGTTGGCCGGTTCGCTTCAGGCCGCGCGAAGCGCTGCCGTATGGGAACCGGCCGTTCAGGTCGGGAAAGGCTCCTCTCAAGGCCGCTGTTGCACACTTGTAAGAAACTCGATATGTATGATATAAAATTTGCGAATTCGCAACAAGAATTACGCAAAGATGTCTTTGGCATGCCTGTCGATTTAGACTTCACAAAAAGGACGGCCAGCTTCAACCTTTGTCCAAAGGGCCACGACGACATGCTGAAAGCTTCCGGGAGGGCCGATATGAGAGCGATTGACGAGCAGGTTCTGCGGGTAACCAAAGAGATTGTGACTAAGTTTATTGAGGTGGGGAGGGTGTCTCCCGCTTCTTTTGATGAAACGTTCAAAAGTATTTACAGAAGCGTAAAGGAGGCGGTCTTGGAACACGGTCTTGAGGAAGAAACGGAGGAATAACTCGGTCATACTAAAGAGAGCTTCCAATGGTTTGCATCCAATCCAAACAACCGTACACCTGTCAGCCTGAGGCCTGGCTATTGCAAGGGCAAGAGGGCAGATCAATAGGTAAGATAAAAAATGGCAAGCTTTAAGAGACGAAGTGTAATTCGATTGAAAGACACCGATGCGGCAGGGATTATCTTTTTCCTGGGCTATTTTGTCTTTGCCCACGAGACATACGAATTGTTTCTTGAAGAAATCGGCTATTCACTGCGCAGAATAATAGAACAGGAATCCTTTTCACTTCCGATTGTGCATGCGGAATCAGATTATCACAAAATGCTGAAGCTGGAGGACGCGATCACCATTGTACTTAATGTGACCGGGATCGGCACGGCGTCTTTTACTCTGGGCTATGACTACTACCTGGAAAATCAAGAGCTGGCGGGCCGCGTCAAAACGGTTCATGCTTGTATAGATAAGGCCACGCTAAAGAAGATGCCTATTCCGGAAGAATTGCGTCAGGCGCTGAAAAAATACGAAAAAGTTACTTAGGGTTCGCTCAAAAATAAATTTACATTTTCAGGGGTCGAGACGCCCGCATGGCAAGGCGCGAGAAGGGCGAATAGCAGGCTATTAAACCGATGAGCAACGCAGCCATGCGGGATGGATCGGCTTATCAAAATGTGAAGTTATTTTTGAGCGAGCCCTTAGCCCCTTAGTTGTGAAATTCGTGTCTTTTTTCCGCAGAATATTTTTTCTCTGTTGAGAATCACTGCTCGGTAACAGGAAGTTCCACGCGGAAAGTGGCGCCGCATTGGTGATTGTTTTCGGCAAAGATGTTTCCGCTGTGACGACGCACAATCTCATGGGAGATGTAAAGACCAAGGCCGGTCCCTTTTCCAACTTCCTTGGTCGTAAAAAAAGGCTTGAAGATATCGTTCATGATCTCCTCGGATATTCCGGGGCCGTTGTCCTCACATTCAAAGATGATCATACCTGTGGGCTTGTTGTAGCCGGTTCTTATGACGATTTTTCCTTGATGGCTGTCTACGGCCTGGATGGCATTGGTTATGATATTAAGACAGACCTGCCCAAGGTTGGCAAAATTTCCTGTGATCTCAGGCAGGTTGTCTTTGTAGTCCTCAACAATCCGAATCCCTGTGCGCTTGTGCTGATTGTAAAGAACCTTGAGGGCGTCCCTGCACACAGCATTTACCGCCACGGGTTCTGTGTATTCCCGGCTCTGGCGGGATATCCCAAGCAGACTTGCCACAATATCTTTGGCTCGCTTTAATTCTTTTAGGCTGAACTTAAGATCGTCAATCAATTCCCCCCCTTCTTCAGCAGCCCCTTCTAATCTGAGAATCTGCTCTGGTGGCGCCTCTTCCATGGTCTCAACAGTTGACTGCACCAGACTCGACACGCTGGCAATAGGATTGTTCAGTTCGTGTGCAACCCCTGCCACCAGCGCGCCCACAGCAGCAAGGCTTTCTGATCTGATGAGCAAATCTTGCGCCTTCTCTTTCTCATGCAGTGCCTTTTTGAGTTCTTGGGTCCGCTCTTCCACCATCTTTTCAAGATTCTTGTTCAGGTTTTCGATGAGCTGATACGCTTTGGCGTTCTCAACGGCAATGGCGCACTGGTTTGCCAGCGTGCGAAGGAGTTCAAGATCCTCTGAGGTAAAAAGGTCGCCGGACTTTTTGTTTCCCAGTACAAGAAGGCCGTTGATGTCGCCTTTAAACACCATTGGTATGATCACGGCGCCGCCGAGGGTGTTGAAATCTCCTTTTAAGGCCGGCGGATCATCACAAGAGCCCATGCATTGCTCAAGATTATACCGTGTTACTTCTCTCTTGCGGCGCGCTATTTCACAAATAAGGGGACTCGACTTGCTGATCGACGCGCCCTTTGTGCTCGAACGAGCGCCCTCTTGACTGTGGAGTTGAAACTGTCGCCCCTCTTCATCCATGAGCATCACATAGACCCAACCGACATACATGGTATCCGTGAGCGTGCTGAGGGTTTTATCCATGATCTCGTCCAGGTTCAGCATGGAGGCCATGGCGTCGCTCAATGCCGTCAATGTTTTTTGATAATCATATTTGCCTTTGAAGAGCATACGATCAATGGCAAGTTGCACATGCTTTTTCAATGGGTCAAAGACAAAGACGATAACGAGAAAAAAGAGGACCGAAAAATAGATGGACCCCGTCCGGCTCGCCCCCTCAAAAACCTGATCAAACAAAATGATCATCAGGGCATAAGAGCCTGTGATCACGCCCGTAAGCAGAGAGTAGATAAGGCCCTTTTGAACCACGAAACCGATGTCCAACAGGTCGTGCTTCAATACGGCAAAGCCCAAAAGAAGGATGGGAATGAAAGCGAAGTTTCCCAATGGGTAAAGGCCGATGCCGATCAGGGGCAAGAAGTTGAAATGGGCCATGAGAGCAGCCCCACCCAGCCCCAGCATGATGTATTTGGTCTTGTTCTTTCGATCCGGGTCCTTCTCTTGCCTCAGGCTGTGAAAAAGGAGATAGAGACAATAAAGGGTGTTTGTGGTACTGACGACCCCAAAGGCATAAATCAATGGGCCTCCCTTGGTATAGTAGCCGAAAAAATATTGTCTCGCCTCGGCCAGGTAATAGTCCCCTTGAGAAAGAACGCTCAGACATCCGCTGAATCCATAGGCAAGGCCGATCAACCATTTTCGCCTGTCTATTCCAAGGAAAGTGTAAGTGAAGTGCAGGTAGACTGGGACAAAAAAGACGATGAACATGTGGTCTATGCGGCTGATCCGCAATGCCAGGCCGGGCTCGGTGACTACCGCGGCCAGGGCTTTGTCGATGCTCAAGACTCCGCCTAGAAGGCAAATGCCTGCAAGAAACAGGTTGACCTTCCGGCCCTTTCCCTTGATCAGTGCCAGGCATGCCAAAGCAAACAGTGTCAGGAAACTGACAAGAGGCGGTATGACCCAGAAATTAAGCTCGAACGGCAGGCGATTCACAGCAGCCCCTCAAAATCATGGCCTTTGTCGAGTGAAACGGATTTTGCAGGATTTTGCAAGAAGGATTGAAAACCTATGTATGTTATTTATATGAACAGGATTTCTTCGATTTGATCCCCTGTCAGAATATCGCACCTTCGATTCAGTTTCAGAAGCACTTGCTGCAGCGCCTTTGACTATCTGGCCAAACCGGTTGGAAAATCAAAACTTGCCATCTTGTTGATGCCGCCGTCAAGGAAAAAACTCTTCAAAAGGAAAAGATTCTACAAGGGGCAATCGATTTGACTATGCGGAAATAGGCGAGGTTCCAGCTTGATTATTTTGAGAGATCTTGCCGCAATGGTCCTTGTCGAATATAGGATGCATTTTTTTCAATCGCCTCCACGTTATTCAGGATGTCGGTATCATCAGGCGTCAGTTCAAGCGCCTTTTCATACATCCTGTAGGCCTGGCGTACATCACCCAAAAAACTCAGGACGATGCCAAGATTATTGTACGCGTTTGCAATATTACGAATAATTGCGCCTTTGAATCTTGCAGGGGACAGGGCGACTGCATTTTGATTCGTCTTAATAGCTTCTCTCAGGTAGCTTTCTGCTGACCGCAGGAGTGCGAGATCGAGATTGCTGAAGCCGGCAAATTGATCATCAATGCTGCTTAGTGTGTTATTTAATATGAAAATGGACAGATCATGCAACATCCTGGCGCGAGCCGGGTCCTCTCGATAAGTAACTTCGGGGAAAACAGGGTTAATTATGTATTTGCCTTCTACGTTTTCCAGCAAGAATTGTGCGGTCTTGTTGTAACTTATGATCGTATCCATATTCTTTTCCGATGGCGGAATCTCACCTGAAAGCACGCGCTCGTTCTGTTCGAGTGCAATCTTCAAGGCCGCATATGCTTTTTCTTTGGTTATGTGCTTATCCCAGCCACTAATATCAACTTTTACCTCTTCAGGAATATATGAGACACCTCTGGAAAGAACCTCGAGCCAATAAGGATCAAGCCAACAAGGATCATTGGAGAGCCTGCGAATATCAGTGGCCAATGTTGAAAGTTTTTCCGTTGGGATGGGGGCCAGCAGATACAACCAGACTCCCAGATTCGCCCGGACAAATTGTTTCAAGAACATTCTTCTTGTAATCATTTTGTCAAGCATTCTGTATGAATCGAGACTTTGGATCATCGGACGGCTGGAAAATTTAGCTGCAACATGCCTGTTAAATCTATCGGCAATATTGACAAAATCCTTGAGGGTTTTGAACGGACTCGCGAGCTTTACGTGCTGCAACACACTGTTTTTGCTGATGTGGCCATGATTCCCCGTGCACAAGATTGACAACTTGTTCCAAACTGTTATAACAACGCCCAAGGCAGGGAATGGCCAAAGGAAGGATTCCAAACATGGAGACAGCGGCTATCAGTGAAAAATATGAACTGGAAGTGATGCCCATCGCAATAGGTGGGAAAAAGCTTGAACTTTACGGGATAGGAAACTGGGACGTTTTCGTTAACAATCTTGCACAGGAGGGACAAGAATATATCAAGAAGTTTCCTTTCTGGGTCAAGATCTGGGAAGCGTCAATAGTGTTGACCGATCATTTGGTTCGAATGTGCCTTGAAAAAGAAACGGAAATACTGGAAATAGGTGCGGGGACGGGGATCACGGGCCTGTTCCTTGGATACTTCGGCCACAAGGTGACAATCACCGACTATGAAGAGGATGCCCTTGAACTACTGCGAATGAATGTGGAACGGAACGGATTGAATAACGTATCCGTGAGAAAGTTGGATTGGAACGAACCCGATTTGACGGCAAGATATGATATTATTTGCGGTTCGGAACTGGTCTACAACGAGGCATCTATGGAACCGCTCATGAATTTGTTTCGAAAACATCTCCGCCGCCAGGGTACAGTGTTTCTAGCCCATGACTTTCGGCGCAAGTGTATAAGAAACTTCATCGGAATGCTTCCTAGTCGATTTGAGATCGAAAAAGTAGTAAAAACGTTGAGGGGAGAAGACGAGCTTTACAGGGTTGTGATCCATACACTCCGCCTCAAATAGTAAGCGCTCAACTATAGGGCAAAGGCATTGAAGGCCGAATAGATGCGGCTTTCCTTGCCTCCTGAACTCGGAGTTTTCCACTTCAGTCTGCAGGCAAAGCCTATTCCTTTTTCAGAATCTTCCTTATTTTTTCAGACAGTTCTTTCATATCGAAGGGTTTCTGTATGAAACCGTCACAGCCTCGTTCCAATATTTGGCTGGCTTCGCCATCAATACTGAAACCACTTGAAAGCAAAACCTTTACATGCGGCTCGATCTCCTTGATGCGGTCATAGGCTTCACCACCGCCCATATTTGGCATAACCATGTCCAAGACAACAATTTCTATCTCCTGCCGATTTTTCTTGTAAACCTCAATGGCCTCTTTTCCGTCCTTGGCCGTCAGTACCCGGTAGCCCACGGCCTCCAGCAAATCCCGGCCCACTTCCAAAATGACCTCTTCATCGTCTACCAGAAGGACCGTCCCGTTTCCTTTGACGATTTCCGCGGCGGCTTTGGCAGCCTTCCAGGCCTTTTTCTCTGATACAGGCAGGTAAATGCTGAAGGTGGTTCCTTGCTCTTTCTCGGAATCGACATTGATATATCCAGCATGACCCTTTATGATGCCGTAGACAGAAGCCAATCCAAGGCCCGTGCCCCTGCCCATCTCCTTGGTTGTAAAGAACGGATCAAAGATGCGCTCCTGGGTCTTTTCGTCCATGCCTTTGCCTGTGTCCGTCACCGTCAGCAGGACATACTTGCCCGGTTTTGGGTCATACAGCGTACTCTCAATATCCTCGTGAGTCACATTCGAGGTTCTCAAGAAAAGATCCCCACCGCCGGGCATGGCGTCCGCAGCATTCAGAAACAGATTCAAAAGCACCTGCTCAATCTGTCCTTGGTCTGCCTCAGTTGAGAATAGGTCCTCGGCAAGGTCTCGATGAATCGCGACCTCCTTTCTGGTCCTGCCAAAGGTTTCAGAGGCATCGGCCACTAATTGGTTCAGGTCAAAGGGCTTGACTTCATATCTGCCTTTCCTGGCATATCCAAGAAGGTGGGATGTCAGTTTTGCTCCGCTTTGAACCTGCTTTTCAATGTTCTTTAGCCGTTCATAATGTGGATGCGAAG
>JABXJW010000474.1 GCA_013375395.1 Desulfobacterales bacterium | reverse complement strand
GTATCAGCGGAGTTTCAACTAAAGAAACCACAACGGTGCTCTGCTCCAATAAGGTCAGCGGCCAGAAGTACAGAATTCCGGTCCTCCGGTCGAGGTACCATTCCTCCGGTTTGTCCACCTCTTCAAGGATGTTCAGGAAGTAAAAACGCCCGCCATGCCCACCTGCCCGAAAACCATAGTTGCCATACGGTGGGCTCGTTCTGATCAACCGCTTCTGTGTGTCGATGGTCGCGACGTGCTCATAGGAGTTGGCCCAGTCATAGGCCCAATATCCGTGAACCCAAATATCGTTGGCATCGGCCCATTTGTCGGGACGATCTGCTTCATAGTTAAAGCCTGCATCGAGTTTCCCCATTGTCCCGCCGTGGTTGTCCCCAACCGGCTCAGGATAACCAGCAATTTTAAGGAAGCCTTTATTAGGCCATCGTGCCAAAGTCATTGGGTCGTCTTGGAAGAAAACCTCCAGCGCCGCTGGCGAAGTGGAGCGGGCAAAACCTCTCGACCTCAGCTTGCCAAAATCAGTAATCCCCTGAGCTTTCAGATCTGCCTGAACAACGCCTACTCGAGCAGTCGGTTGGAGTCTACCCAGAACAGCCGGGTCGCTGATCCTCTGCCAGCCAGTCACGGATCTTCCTCCTGTGACTCGCACTTGCTTATTGGGCCTCGCTCGGTAGACGATTGGTCTGGCAGTTTCGCCTGAATCCTCCGCGGTCAGTTTAAGACCCTGTTCCAGGCAGTAGGTCCCCTTTGCAATCCATACTGTAACACCGTCCTCCGGTAGGCCCTCTGATGTTTTGAGCTGCCGAATGGCATCTCTTGCTCTTTGCAGTGTCGCAAACGGCCCATCGCTCAGTTCCCCATTTGGTGAAACGCTACGGCCGGACCATTGATCCTTCCCTGATACGGAGACATAGAAATTCACCGAGGCCACAGAGGACCCATTTGTTTGCAGTAACAGACATAAAAAAACCAGATGCGCGAGTACCTTGCTGTTGTCCTTGGGACTCCTTTCGGAGAACAAGCGCCTTTGGACCATTAACTTTCCACGTTTTTTTGAAATTGCTTCCATAAATAACCTCAAGATTCAGTCAATTATCGGCACAGCATGTTGATGGTACAGCTTTACAACAGCTGAGAAGTCCCAGCGTTTCTTCTGATCCGGTCTAAGGACCACTTCAACACCTTTTGGAAATTTAATCGGTCGTCGCGACTTAGGCAGATAAAGAAATATTCGCTTAGGCGGTTGTCGGCGGGGTGGATTTAATTCTACCTGTATGCCTTTTTTGGTGCCGGTCACTTTTAGATTCATCGGTCCAAAGTGCGTAGGTGCACGCTCGACACGAATTTCATTGCCTTGGGATAACCACCAGTCAGGTACAGCCATTAATAGATGTAATTCATCGTTGCGCTCATGGATGAGCATGTGCCGAAGCATGATGGCATAATTGGAAGCTCCCAAAGCATGAGGGATGGTGT
>JABXJW010000473.1 GCA_013375395.1 Desulfobacterales bacterium | reverse complement strand
AAAAGAGAGGCCGGGGGGCGGTAACGCTAAATACGGCAAAAAAAGCGTGGCAGTTCGGCTCGAGATATAATAAAATGCCGCTTAGAAAGGAGAGAATTATGGCATCCAAAGTTCGGGAAAGCGGAACGGCCGGTTGCGTGTACGTATTGGGCCTTATTGGCGCGGCGGTCTATTACATCGGCCAGGCCACCGGTTTTTGGATGGGCGTAGTGGGCTTCCTCAAGGCCCTGGTATGGCCGGCGTTTCTGGTCCACGGCGCGTTAAAGTTTATGGGGATGTAGTGCGCGAAAAAGCGCGCCCGACGGGGGCGCGTTTTCGCTTCGTTGGCCCCGGGTTATCCCATCCGAAAATGACAATCTACTTCGAATTTACAACCTTTCGAGCCGGGCCTGAAGACGTCGGTCTGTTTATTTTTAATTACGCTTACCGCGTGGTGCGCTAACCGCACACGGCGCCTACTGACTACACTACAAGCAGTCATCGCGTCGATGAGTTGATTAGGCTCGTACCCCTTTCCGCCAAATCGTACGACGATATTGGCGTTGGGGGCGAGAATCAACCCGAAAACCCGCCACATATCCGTAATCATATTCCAATAAGCCGTGGGGTTTTCGTGCCGGTCGTCTTTAGAAACCTCCCGGTAAGTTGGAAAGGGCGGTCCTCCAAGGAACCAAAGCCGTAGCCATTGGTCCTCTTCGTAGCTAGTTACATTGAAATACGGAGGTGACGTAATAACACAAGCTATTCGCCCGGGAAGTTTTTGTTTAAACCTCGGGAGGTCACGTATATCGGCCAGGAAAACTGTGGCTCGCCCAACGGGAGGTTCGGACGCGTACCGGAAATTGAGCAGGCGCCGAAGTATTTCGAAAGTCTCCCGACGTGGGGCCCGCATATTCTTTTTCTGCCAGTACCTCATAGAGTATTCTGGCTTTGTGCTTATAGTACGGGGCATCTGATTGCTTAAATACGAGGGAGAGACGGAACTCTCTCCATGTAGGGAGCCGAGAATAAGCGCGGCGATAAAGCAGTCTACATTCGATTCTTTCCAACGAAGCTGCGAACGTAAATATAAGATTTGGCGGAGGGTCGGAGGGCTAAAAGCCCGGCGGAAAAACGGGGGTAAAAACCGGCGGGCCGGTTCGTAATCGTTAGGTTGAAAGTCGTTTTCAAGGATCGTAAGTCGCCTCCGGATAGTAGATATAGACGGCGCATTAGTCTTAGCGTAAGTTACACAAAAAGCTACCGGATTGATGTCGTTAGCGATAGCTTTTCTCCCCATTATTAGTGCTTGGAAAGGGGTCGTTCCGCGGCCGCTAAAAGGATCGAGGATGTAGTCCCCCGGGCGAGTAAGCTGGTCGACCCATTTTTCCACGAAACCCTCGGGAAACATAGCGAAATAGGGACACAACGCGTGGAATCGATGCCTCATGTTCCCAGCTCATTCGATAATACGTGTCCCGTCCAAACGGCGCACTTC
>JABXJW010000472.1 GCA_013375395.1 Desulfobacterales bacterium | reverse complement strand
TAAATCTTTTGGCAAAACAATATCTCTCTCATTGAAAGCTGCATGAGCCCGAAGTAGTGAATCAACATACTGCCCACATCTGCCCTCAGATGTTTGACGCTCTATAATTGCTTTCATCCTTTCATATCCCTGCTCTTCTTTTATTGAATTAGGCATTGTTACTGTTGTAATATCAGGAATTAGCTCAACTGGGCTCACCTCTGGCGGAAAGTCCACATAAGCTGGACTGCCAAACCAGTATAGCATGGGAAACCGCAGGAATCTATCACGATACATGCTTTCCCATGCCGCAATCCTATTTATTTGCTCCAACATTTGTGGCTGTGCCGCTGATAAGAATGATATTACACAATCATCTATCTTTATATGATACCGCCCTGTATCAGCTTTAATAGCATGGTCTGTTATTAATCCTGCTATTAAATTTACTGCTACATCCTTCAGATAATCGCTGTAGAATGAGGAAAAGTCTCTGTTTAGCATCGTAATCCTTCGCCCGCTCATGTTTTCAGCCATCTTCGCCAATCCAGCATAGCTTAAGATACTCACCTGCATTAAATCTCGATGCCTTAAATAGTCCTTAATTGTATCCAATGCCGTTGTTTTACCTTTTCCACGTTCTGCAACTAAGAACAGCCCCAAATTACTCATGTCCACCAGCTTTGCGAACATCAGCGGTAATCCTAGATTCAGATGCGTCCTCTCTATCTGCCTCAACACTAATATCGTGTTCCGCATTGATTTCCCCCAATCTAACGATTGCATAATCGCCTCCTTTCTCAATTAATTCCACTCTTACTTCTTTATCCTTAAGCATTTTGTTAGTAAAAAAAGAGGAATGAAAGCAGATATAGATGCTTCCACCTAGATTCTGCAATCTATATGTTTTTCTCACTATTTCTTCCCTTCTATTACCTCTATCTCACGGTCGCGCGGTTGCCACTTCACTATTCGTATAATGCATCCTACCCAGTTGTCTGTTTCAAATGCTAAATCTTCATCGCCGAGGAAGTCGAGAAATGCTGCCATGAAGGAGCCTAACTTCGACTTCACACCAGCCTCTTCTCTGCTCCACAACATTGTTGCATAGTCGTCCTCATCACTAGCCTTACGCTCTGTTGGCTCAAACTTAACTCTTTGTCCAACGAATCCCTGCACATCTGTTTTCCGCTCTTCGACTTCAGTTATGACATAAGTACGGCCCTCTTTTGGCTCTATCGCTTCCGCAAGTGTTGTCTTTATTCTTGGCATTTGTTTTTTTCCTCCTCTCCAGCACTTTTGCATGGAGTATGATATAATGGCGGAGCCATGTTTAGCATTAGCTCCGTTTCGGGGTCGAACCCCTTATTATGAAGGACGCCGTATAAAGATTCTCTAAGCGTCCAATTAAGGTAAGCTTTATCCTGCTTGAATGATGTGCAATATCCTCTATTATCATGCTCTATGAAATTAAGTTTGCATAAAGCCCTTGCTCGGTTA
>JABXJW010000111.1 GCA_013375395.1 Desulfobacterales bacterium | reverse complement strand
TACTTATGGTACGCCGCAGTGATTTACCCTGTTAAATCGGCTCCGCCGTCTCGCGTAGCGAGAATTTAACGGGGCAGAGGATGCAGCGCAACGCAGAAGTTGGACTTTTTACGAAGCCGTCAACTATCAGCTTGAAAAGGTCTCCTGTGTTGTCATGGTTAAAGCCACCCCGATGGTTCAGCAATATCTGTCGATCAAACAGCGCTACCACGATGCCATCCTGTTCTATCGTATGGGCGATTTTTACGAGATGTTCTTCGAAGACGCAAAGGTCGCATCCCGTATCCTTGAAATTGCCCTGACCTCCAGAAACAAAAAAGACGAGGAAGCGATTCCCATGTGCGGCGTGCCTCACCATGCCGCCCAGGCCTATGTTGCGCGCCTGATCGAACAAGGTTTCAAAGTGGCCATCTGTGAGCAGGTGGAAGACCCCGCAAAGGCCAAGGGGCTTGTGAAAAGAGATGTCGTTCGGGTCATAACCCCTGGGGTGGTCGTTGACACCGAGATCCTGGATGCAAGATCGAACAATTTCCTCATGGGCCTTTATGTGTGGCAAGATCGCTTCGGCATCGCTCATCTTGACATTTCAACGGCGACTTTCAGGTTGACGGAATCAAGCAAGTTCGAAGCGGTCCTGGACGAGTGCAGGCGCATAGAGCCACGCGAGACCATAGTTTCCGAGTCCCATCGCGAACAACCTCAAATCAAGATGCTGATAGGATTGCTTGAGCAAACCTCAGTTAGTTATCTAAAAGACGAAACATTTGATCTGGAATCGGCTAAAGCCCGGCTCCTGAGGCAGTTCAAGACCCAGACGCTTGAAGGATTCGGCTGCCATGGATGGCGAGCCGGCTTGGCTTCCGCCGGAGCCCTGTTGCGCTATGTGGACGAGACGCACAAGGGCGACCTTGTGCATCTCAGGCGAATCGTGTCATACAGCCTTTCCGATTTCATGGTGGTAGATGAGGCGACAAGAAGGAATCTGGAGCTCTTTGAGACCATACGAACAGGGGCCAGACGCGGTTCCCTGCTTGGCGTCATGGACTACACCGTAACGGCTATGGGTGGGCGAAGGCTGCGAACATGGCTCCAGTATCCGCTTTTGGATCTAGAGCAGATAGGGGCGCGATTGGATGCGGTGGAAGAGGCCAAAGAGAAACTGCTTGCCAGTCGTTCATTGAGGGAGGCCATGGAGGAAATTCACGACCTGGAACGCCTGAACAGCAAGATCGCCCTTGATCGGTGTAATGCTCGAGATCTTGTTGCGTTGAAAAATTCCATACAAAGACTCCCTCGCATACGGTCATTGGTTGAGGGGTACACAAGTGGTCTTTTTTTACAGATCAGAGACCAGTGGGATGAGCTTTCCGACATCGGACGACAGATCGAACAATCCATCTGCAATGAACCGCCCCTGACGCTGCGCGAAGGGGGGATTATCAAGCCGGGCTTTGATCAGGGGCTCGATGAGCTGATCGGGATAAGCCGCGAGGGAAAAGATTGGATCTCGCGTCTTGAGGCCAAGGAGCGACAGGCTACCGGGATCAACTCTCTCAAGGTAGGCTTCAACAAGGTTTTTGGGTATTATATTGAAGTTTCAAAGACGCATATCAAATCCGTGCCGGCCCGCTATGTGCGTAAGCAGACCCTGGTGAACGGGGAACGTTACATTACCGAGGATCTCAAGGCCTATGAGTCCAAGGTGCTGGGCGCCGAAGAGAAACGTGCCCAGTTGGAGTACGAGCTGTTTTGCTCTGTGCGTGAAAAGGTGGCTCAAAATAATCGTCGGATTTCAAAGATGGCCGGCCTCATATCACAGGTGGATGTCCTTATTGCCTTGGCAGAGCTTGCCGACCAAAATGGCTATTCAAAGCCGGTTGTCCATGGAGGCGGCAGTCTTTTCTTAAAGGAGAGCCGTCATCCGGTCGTTGAAAAGCTGATGACCGCAGAGCGGTTTGTGCCTAACACCATAGAGATGGATAATACCTCAAAGCAGGTGCTCATTATTACCGGGCCCAACATGGCCGGAAAGTCGACCATTCTTCGTCAGGCGGCCCTGTTGGTGCTCATGGCCCAGATGGGATCGTTTATTCCGGCCGAGGATGCCTCTATAGGGATTGTGGACCGGATATTTACCAGGGTAGGGGCGTTGGATAACCTTGCCCAGGGTCAGAGTACATTCATGGTGGAAATGCAGGAGACCGCCAACATCTTGAACAGCGCTACCGAAAAGAGCCTCGTCATATTGGATGAGATCGGCAGGGGTACCAGCACCTTTGACGGCCTGAGTATTGCATGGGCGGTGGCTGAATATCTCCACGACTGGAAAGCATGCGGGATCAAGACGCTCTTTGCCACGCATTATCACGAACTCACGGACCTTGCCATTACCAAAGATCGGGTCAAGAACTACAATATTGCCGTTAAGGAATGGAATGAGGAGGTTATCTTCTTGAGAAGATTGATCGAGGGGAGCACGAACAGGAGCTATGGAATCCAGGTGGCGCGACTGGCCGGCATTCCGGCAGAGGTCCTTGACAGGGCCAATGAAATATTAAAAAACATAGAAGCAGGGGAATTAAACGGGGCCGGTGTGCCGCAGCTTGGTCGTTGTGAAAAGGCCGATGAAAGGCCGTCGGCTCTTCAACTTCGTCTTTTCAAGACCCCGGACCAAGCCGTTGCCGACGCGTTGAGCGAGTTGGATCTTGACACCATGACACCAATTGAAGCATTGAACCGGTTGAATGAGTTAAAAAGGCGTCTTGGGGACTCATAAGCAGTAAGTTTGTTGTGTTTATCATGGTCGCTCCACCGACGGTCAAATTTTGAACCGTGTAAAACTCGGGCCTAAGTGAGCCTAAAGAAAGAACGGCATCCACTTGTTAAATTGTACTGTGGAGGTTTGCTCCTTGACGAGTACTTGGGTGCAATCCTCTAACTTCCCGTTCTTTCTCAACGCTCACTAAGCCCCTCAGACAGTTACCCGGTTAAAAATTTGACCGTCGGTGGAGCTCCTTAGAACCCATTTGTTTCATAATGCTAAAATAATACGCCTTAGGCTAAATTCTTACGAAATATAAAATCAGAGCTGCTATGCGTGTTTGTTTGAGATCACATGTTTTTTTGATGGTCTGGCGGAAGCATTTGGCTTTGTTCGTCTTTGTGGCGATCTTTTCTTTGCTTCTGCCGGATGTCGCTAAAGGTGGAATCGAATACGAGTACCGGCGGGCTTACTCACGCTACGAAAAGCTCCTGAAAGACCCCGCAAAACAAAAGTATCGAGACAATTGGCTTGCATGCATCAAAAGATTCAAGTCTGTCTATATGGCCAAACCGGACAGCCCAAGGGCAGATGATTCTCTCTTCATGATAGGTCGCCTCTACTCCGGGCTGTACAAGTTTTCCTCTCACTCAAAAGACAGACAGCAGGCCGTTAATTATTACTCTCTCTTATTGACGCGTTTTCCAAGGAGCCAGTACCGTTTTCGGGCAAAGAAGGCGATTTCCGCATTGCGTATTGCGGGGAAAAAGGCGGCTGCCAAAAAGACGAACACATCAAGGGCTATTCCGCTCAAGAAGGGTGTGGCAAAGAGCAATTCCTTGAAGAAGCCTCAGAACGGGTCTTTGAAAAGGGGAAACCCTAAGCCTGGAGCAGGGTCGCGCGTCGAGGTGAACGGTCTGCGGTTTTGGTCCAATCCGAACTATACGCGCGTGGTCATCGATGTGGAGCAAGAGGCGCCATATACCTATCACCTGCTAAAAAAAGATCCGGCAAAAGGCAAGCCCCAGCGACTGTACATCGATGTCGCCAATGTGTACATGGGGGCAAACCTGAAACCTGTTGTGCCTATTGGTGATGAACTCCTTAGTAATGCACGGGCCGCCCAGTACACATCGGATACGGTGCGAGTCGTAGTAGATATCAAATCGATCGACAAGTTTAATGTGTTTTCCTTGAAGAATCCTTTCCGAATCGTGCTCGACGTTAACGGGACCGGAAAGAAGACTTCACCAAAGAAAAAGTTCAGGCACGAGCTTGAGAAACCTGGTGGCAAGGTGCCGGAGGGGGCCCTGACCAAACAACTGGCACTTGGGGTAAGGCGGATCGTTATCGACCCCGGCCATGGCGGAAAAGATCCCGGCGCCCTCGGATATTACAAGAATGTCGTGGAGAAGAACGTAACCTTGGAGATTGCCAGAAGGCTGGCCGGAAAGATCCGAAAGCAGCTTGGGTGCGAGGCCGTACTCACCAGAAAAAGAGACGCTTTCCTGTCACTTGAAGAGCGAACGGCCATTGCCAATACCAAGAATGCCGACATCTTTATCTCTATCCACACCAATGCAAGCGAAGACAGGGATTGTCACGGCATTGAGACCTATTTTTTGAATTTGGCTACGGACAATGATGCAATCATGGTGGCCGCTCGGGAAAATGCCACCTCTGCCAGGAACATCAGTGACCTTGAGGTGATCTTGAACGATCTGTTAATAAACGCCAAGGTCAATGAATCGAGTCGTCTTGCGGGCCATGTTCAACAAAGCTTGATGCAGAAATTGAAGCCCACATACAATCGGCTCAGAGACAATGGCGTGAAACAGGCCCCTTTTTACGTGCTCCTCGGAGCTGAAATGCCGTGCATATTGGTAGAGACCGCCTTTATCACCAACAAGAAAGAATGCCGGAGACTCAACACCCGCCGTTACCAGGATCAGGTGGCCGATGCCATTGTAAAAGGGCTCCGAAACTATATCAAAGAGATCGGTCCCGCCGTATTGACCAGGGCCAACAGGATTCGGGCCCGCAGATGATCGGCCAAACCGGAATTAAGGAATAAGGAATTGCGAAAATCCCTAAATCTCCCAAATCCCGAATCTATTCATCTGCAAAGGCGGCCTCAGCCTCTTGCTGTAGCAGATGTGGGGCGTGGGTATATCGAGGAGAGAAATGAAACACGGTAAACGCCTTGACGGCGGCTTTTCTGGCAAGCATGCCGGCTTGTCCGGCCGTCAGATGATATTTTTTCTCTGCTACGTCGGCTTCATTGTCAAGAAAGGCGGCCTCGATAAAGAGCTGATCTGCATTGCGGGCAAAATCGATTATCTTTTCGGCATTTTCAGGGCTTAAAATCGCATCAACCACATAGACGATCTTCTGCCCCGGCGATGTACGGGCGATTTGCCGGGCAAGATCACCCAGGCGAAAGCTGCGTTTCATTTCCTTGCCGTCCTCTTTCCAGATTGCCTCAAAATCTCCTTCCGGTTCTTGCTCCTCATATAGTGCTTTCTTGAATTTTGCCAGCCATGGGCCCACCGGCATATTGAGTTGTTTCAAGCCGTCCTTTATGATGTTGACGTGAAACCGTTCCTTCACTTTAAAGGCGAGGCAGGGGATACTGTGATCGAGGTGGATGGCGTGTACGGAAAAGGATGGTTCTCTCAGGATCGTTCCGTCAAAAGGGGCTTGCTGCGCTGTGGCGCTCGAACTGAACGCTTCATTACATTGGTAAACCTTGGTCAAGCTGTGATCCGGATGCACCTCGGTGGCGCTAAGTACAAAGCGGTTGTCGTAGTTTTTGACCAGGTTCCAGCTATAGCCGGCAAACTTGCCCTCAACGTTTCGAAGAAAGCCGGAGGGGCCAACCAGATGAATAGTCTTGTCGCGGCCCAGAAGGGTGCGCAGCAGGCTGTCAAACCCGACAAAGTGGTCCATGTGTGTGTGGGTCACAAACGCATGCGTAATTTTCAATATCTCCTTTGAGGAAATGCCGTGCAAGTCTCCCAAATCGAACAGGAGGGCGCGCTTTTCAAAAAAAAACGGCACGAACAGGGCAGGGTCCTCAAAGGGGCCGTTGACAAGCCTTGGATGGAAGGCAGACCTCATTGGAGGATGAATTTGGCAACCTGGCGATTAATGCAGTTGTAAATTTCCTCATCAGAGCCATAAATATCTTCAACACTTCTGTGCTTGATGAGTTGTTCCACGACAAATGCCGTCAGATAGAGACCTATAACACTTGGCCGCGATACAATGTTTCTGAACGGGGCAATTTGGTAGTCGATGTCAAAGGCTTCTGCATGAGTCAGTTTTTGCAGGCAGCGCTCAATCTGGTCCTGGATGTCCTGCTTGCTGGTCGTTTCAACCAATTTCTCCTCTATGAGCTTCATCGCGACGGCATTGCTGAGAGGTTCGGTAACATTTTTGATTTGGCCGATGGCAAGCTTGAGTGCCCGTTCCTTTGACGATTCAATCCTGGATAGTATCCTGGATTCGCGACTACCTGGACGAAATGTTTTTGCCATGGCAATAGGGTTTCAAGGTGCGAAGTTTCGAGGTTCTTGGAAATTATTGTAACCGTTCACAGGTTCAGAGTACAAATTATTCAACATGGATAAAGAGGATCAACACTGAATAAAACTACGACAAGTCGGTTCAAATTACAACAAAAAAATTAATCCGGCCATATATCAGGCTGCGGCAAAATCTTTGATCACAAGTTGAATGCTTTTTCGATCTCGCCCTCCGTGACGTATGCCTTTCCGGGCCGGAGACCAGCGGTTCCAGCGAACATGGCAGGCGATGCGATCAAGTCGTTTGGGAGGTCGGTCATCTGTCAGCCTGCGGTTGACATTGAATAGAATGGCGTCAAACGGCCCGGTTTTGACGCAGTTGGAGGGTCGCAGCCGCATTTGCATGTGACGTGCGCCCACAATTCGGCCGGACAGGACATCCATGTCCGAAAGCATAAAAAGAGGCTCCGGGTTCCCTGTTCCAAAGGGGGCCAGTTGCTCCAGCTCATTTGCAAACCTGGGGGTGATTTCCGAGGCCGAAATTTCGGCATCTATTGACAGTTTGGGTACAAGGCCAACGGGAGCATTCCGGGAAACGGTTTTCTCGAACTCTTTGCCAAAGGCCGGGATATTTTCAGCCTTCAGTGTGAGACCTGCGGCCGCCTGATGGCCTCCGAATTTTTCCAGGCAGTGGTCACACGCTTTAAGGGCTTTGAACAGATCCAACCCTTCCGGGCTTCGGGCAGACCCCTTGCCCATGCCGTCTGTAACCGCAATCAGAACAACCGGTCGCACATACCGCTCAACAAGCCTGGACGCCACGATTCCGATCACACCCTCGTGCCATCCCTGTTGTTCCAAAACCAGAGCCCTTTTTCTCAATAATTGAGGATTCGCCTCAAGCCGTCGCAAGATCTCTGAAAAGATCTCCTTTTCTATGGCCTGCCTTCTGCTGTTTTCCTGGTCAAGATTTTCGGCAATCGTGTGTGCGGCCTCCGGGCTGGACGTGGTCAGTAGTTCAAGCCCCATTGAGGCGTGCCGAAGTCTTCCGGCCGCATTCAACCGTGGGGCGAGCCGAAATGCCACATCCCAGGCATCAAGAGCGCCGTTTGTGATTTGGCAGACGTCCAGCAGTGCTTTTACGCCAGGACGGACGTAGGAGGCGAGCACTTCAAGCCCGGCCTTTACATAAATGCGGTTTTCTTCCAGAATCGGGACCATATCCGCCACCGTGCCCAGGGCCACAAGATCGCATGCTGCCTTCAGGTTCGGTTCCGTGCGGGTTTCCCAGAAATGCTCGTCCCGGAGGCGCTTGCGCAGCGCCAGGACCAGGTTGAAGGCGACACCCACCCCGGCAAGCCAGGTGAAGCCTGAAGGACAAGCCGGCTGTTTTGGGTTCAAAATGGCAAAGGCGTCCGGCAAAACAGGCGGTATTTCATGGTGATCGGTTACTATGACATCGATCCCGCTATTGTGAGCCGCACGGATCGCCTCATGGCTGCTAATGCCGCAATCCACTGTAATGATAAGATTTATGCCGCGGGCAATCGCCCCCTTTTCCACATATTCCGGGCTGAGCCCATAACCCTCGGTCAGGCGATCAGGGATATGATAGTCGACATCCATATCCAGGTGCTTGAGAAACCCGAATAGAAGGGATGTGGCGGTAATGCCGTCTACATCGTAGTCCCCGAAGACGACCACCTTTTCACGGCGCTGGAGGGCGAGCAGGATACGGTCGACCGCCCGATCCATATCTTTCATCAAAAACGGAGATCGAACCTCAGCCAGAGAGGGCTTGAGAAAGGAGGCCGCCTGTTCTGCGGTACAGATGTTGCGATTTACCAGCACAGTGGCCACGACAGGATGGCAGCCCAGGGTGTCTGTCAGGCATTGAACCTGGTCGGGCTCGGGTGAAAGGATGGACCATTTTTTCTCCATGAGGCTGTCATATAGCCCAAAGGAGAGCTTTGTACAACACCGATTTTTTCATTGAAAACCGTGGCTAAATGGTGCTAGCATCATGTCCGATGCCGAACGCAACAATCAGGAGATATTACCGGATAGATCGACGCAAGATCTATTACTTGAAATTCATCCTCGAAGGATACGACGGGGTGGCTGTCATGAGGACCGTCGATCCGCAAAAAGGTTTAGTGGTGCTTCATATCAGCCCCGGATGTGAAGGAGAGATTGATATGATCATTAGAGACCTTCAAGATCGTGTGGCGATCAAGATAGTAGAAATTGCAAAGAAAGGGGCCTCATGACAAACAGATGGCTTGTTGGTCTGTTGCTTGTTTCTTGCATGTTTTTGGTCGGCATGGGCGGCCTTGGGGGCTCTGCTCCGATTAAGGCGCCGGAGCCTGCAACAAATTATGCCGCCACCATCACGGATCAATCCCATATTTCCACACGCGTCGAAAAATTCAGTGTGGACGGCCGGACGGCGATTTCCGGCAGGCTGGGAGCCGGACGCATAAGCATCCGTTTTGACAAGATTTCATCTGTGGGCTTTGTTCTCCGGGACAAAACCTTAAGGGCCGAGGTCTTGTTGAAGGATGGAAAGACCGTACCTCTCATTGTTGACAAGGGGACCGCTTGCTACGGCAAGTTGGCCTATGGTGACTTTAAGATCACCATGGAGGATATAAGGTCGATTACTATACATGGGGAGGTCGGTGGTCAATAGTCAGTGGTCAGTGGTCAAGATAACGAAATAACGAACACACCTTGCGAAGTGGCTGAAGAGAAGATGAAGGCCGAAGTGAGCTACATGAAAGCAAAACACCTCCACATAGTCACCATGGGCTGCCAGATGAACGTCTACGATTCCGAACAGATGGAGAGACTTCTGGCGCCCATGAACTACAGGCCTACTGCCGATATGGACAAGGCCGATCTTATCCTGGTCAATACGTGTGCTATACGCAAAAAGGCCGAACATAAGGTATACAGCTTCCTGGGTCGACTTGCCCGTATGAAGCAAAGGAAGCCCGAGCTGATCATCGGTGTAGGAGGGTGTGTGGCCCAGCAGGAGGGGTATCGGCTTGTAGAGCTGTCTCCGCATGTTGACATCGTTTTCGGCACCTTTGCCTTGAAGCGGCTTCCGGCCTTGGTCCGGCAAGTAACCGAGAAAAGAACGCGGGTTGTTGACGTAGACAATACTGCTACAGACGAAGCATCCTACGTAAAGCCATCCGGCCCTCAAGGCGAGCGTGCCACGGCCTTTGTCACCATTATGACAGGTTGTGACAATTTTTGCACTTATTGCGTTGTTCCATATGTGAGAGGACGGCAAACCAGCAGAAAGCCTGATGCAATACTGCAAGAAATTCAACACATTGTGCAAAACGGTGTTAGGGAAGTCACGCTCCTTGGCCAAAATGTAAACGCTTACGGGCTGAAAAACGGCCATGGTTGCGATTTTCCTAAGCTGCTTGAAGCCGTAAACAACATCGAGGGTTTGAGACGGATACGTTTTACGACCTCTCATCCAAAAGACCTGTCGGACAAGTTGATCGGCGCCTTTGGACGTCTGGACAAACTGGCGCCCCACATCCATCTTCCGGTTCAGTCCGGCTCAGATCGCATACTAAGGCGAATGAACAGAGGTTATACAAGAGATTGCTATCTCAAAAAAGTTGAAAAATTGCGCAAAGTCAGACCGTCTATTGCGCTCACCTCCGATATTATCGCCGGCTTTCCTGGTGAGGAAACAACCGACTTTGAAGACACAGTCAAGCTTATTAGTTCGGTCGGGTTTGACAATCTTTTTATATTCAAGTATTCTGACCGCAAAAACGTTCCAGCCTCAAGATTTGCCAACAAAGTTTCGGGGGCTTTAAAGGGTGAACGCTTCGCCAGGCTCTTGAACGTTCAGGCAAAGATCACATTACAAAAGAATCTGTCTCTGGTGGGTACGGTACAGGAGATCCTGGTGGAAGGTTTGAGCAAGAAAGGGGACGATCAGTTGACGGGGCACACTCCTTGCAACAAGATAGTTAATTTTGTAGACAGAACAGCACTTGTCGGTGATCTTGTGCCGGTCAAGATTGTGGAGGCGTTTTCACATTCATTGCTGGGTTGCCCAATCAGTGGCCTGGAGCGGCACTATGACAAAAATGGAGGAATAATGCATGCTGCATGAAGTGAAAGTCTCGGGTATAACGATCGATCCGGCGTCAAACGCCCCCATTGTCATCCTGAAAACGATTAATGGAGACCATGCACTTCCCATCTGGATCGGCATCTTGGAGGCGACCGCCATTGCCACGGAGTTGGAAAATGTTCATCTGTCTCGCCCCATGACCCATGATCTGTTCAAAAATTTCATGGACACCCTAAAAATAGAGATTTCCAAGGTGGAAGTGTGCGACCTGAAGGACAATACGTTCTATGCCCAAATCTACTTCTCCTTTGACAAGGAGTCCTACAATATCGATGCTCGTCCCAGCGATGCTATTGCCTTGGCGCTCAGGGCTCGTTGTCCCATATTTGTCGAGGACAATGTGCTCCGGAAGTCTCGAGATCTGGATGGTGAGCCGGAGGCATGGGACAAAAGCGAAGAGGGGAAAAAATGGAAGGAATACCTGGAAAAACTTTCCCCCGATGATTTTGGCAAATACAAGATGTGATGGTCTCGTAAAAAGTCCAAATTAGACGGCAAAGTAAGAAGCGCCAAATTCAAGGCGCGCACCTCTTTTCAAGCCGCCAGGCGCAATCCTGAGGAATGAGGCGTAGGCCATTGAATATTGTCGATTGATGATTGAGAAACTTGTGCTGTTAAAGGCGGAGGTCGCA
>JABXJW010000471.1 GCA_013375395.1 Desulfobacterales bacterium | reverse complement strand
AAAACAGGCACCTATACTGGGGCTGATAATGTTCCGATCACCTTTGATGGCACGATGACCATCAAAAGCTATGAGGGAACAGCCGTTATTGGAGACAATATTTCGCTGACTACTTCCGGGGGCATTGGGATATACGGGAGCGGTGAACTGAGGGTTTATTAAGGGAGTATTTCCTATTTGTTTTTTCCAAATTCCCTTTGACCCACTCTTCCGCAATGGCTGCCAAGGCTGGGTGAAGAAAGGAAGGAAATGAGTGATAAGGAGCCTCCTTCTGCTACCTCAGATTTGCCATTTCCCTCAAAACTGAAGAGGGGATGAATCGGCGAGCAGAACTGAGATTTTGAAAAAAAGGGGAGTACACCCGAATGGAACCATATAAGATTATTAGGAGATAGTCATGCAAAAAAAGACCTTTTATACCATTTTGAGCGTTGCCTTTATCTTGGGCTTTAGCCTTGCGGCCCTTGCACAGATGGGAAGCGAGAACTATTCCATTCCAACCTCGGTCATGTCGGGCGGCGGGGGACTCATGGACTCGGGGAGTTACCAAACGGAGGCTACGTTGGGCCAGCCTTCTCCACTGATGGACCCGGCTGATCCACCCTAATTCAACTAACTATGCCCTTTATCCCGGTTTATGGTACACCGTCGAGGTTGTTGCTATCGATTTCTGCTAAGGCGATTTTAACGGTGATGGTAATGTCGATGTCTATGATCTTGCGATATTTGCGGCTGAGTTCGGGAGGACCGATTGTGATCTAGGGGAGCCATGCGAGGGCGATTTCAATGCTGACGGAGACGTGGATGGTTCCGACCTTGCGATCTTTGCAGCAGATTTCGGGAGGACGGATTGTCCCGCTAGCCCGTAATTCGATTATGCGGTTCCTCTCGTGGGGAAATGGAATTTCGTCTTTTTGATGGTGTTTTTGTATAAATTAGGGAACGTGAGATCCTAGTAAAAGGAACGTATCTTCAGAAGAAGTATGCCACGCATGACATTAGCTATTCCACCTATTTGCGCTTTAATTAATCGCAGACCATCGCCCTCTACAAATCCAGGATATGCACCCAATGCCACTAGGAGTTCCCCTATGCCATCCCTGAACTGAAGAGGTCCAGGGTTAATCCGGTTCTGGTTGAAGTGGTCTTCCCCAAGTGCAAGACAGGGGTGGAGCTTACCGTTTATCGAAGAGAGAGAGCCGAAGGTTTGGGAAGAAGTTTGAATTTTTCTCTTGACAATCTCCAGGGATTTCGTAAGATGAGAATCATATCGAGAGTTTCTTCCGTGGCAAGCTCCAAAATACCCCTCCGTGTTTCTCCATTTTGTGTCCAAATGAGTTTATCCGCGATGTCCTAGACGTGGTTTCTCCCTGATCTTCTCGCAATTGCGCTGCTTGTAAGCCAAACCATCCGCGGGGGTAGGGCACAAAACGCTATTCCCCATGCGAAGATGGTTCAGATGAGGAAAAAGTCCAAAATGTGCCTGC
>JABXJW010000110.1 GCA_013375395.1 Desulfobacterales bacterium | reverse complement strand
TAGGACACTCGTCCCTACAATAGATTGCCTCTTTACTTAGGTCAGCGACGTCAGCCACGTTTTCATCTCCTTTCTCGTACCTGTTTCTGCCCTCTCCAAATCCGCCTGGCTGGGCTTGGTCTTGAGTAGCCGAGCAGATTTGTAAATGCCCCTGGATGCCTTGCCCCTGGAAAGGACCTCACATCAGCCGAGCTTAACTCCTATATTTCCTCTCTAATTCTGCCGCGCCGCCCACGGGTACGTCCAGTACGGGGACAGCCCAAATAGTAGCGCCTGCTTGCATTAAAGGGTAGCTGACGGCGGCTAGCGCCTCAGCGCTCTCAGCTTCGACTACGCTAATAGACACAATCGTGTTCGGAGGCTGGTCAGGAAACGCTATTCCCATACACGCGTAGAGAGCATCCATCTTTATCCCAGGAGGTGGACTAGCCCACGTCTTATCAGAAACCTTTGTCATCTCCGCCATCTTAGTGTAATCCATCATTGTGAACCTAACAAACTTCATCTTACTCCTCCTTTGTCGATTTTGTATCTGAAGGGCAAGGCACCCAAGGGACAGTATTATATCGTAAAAGTCCACTGGTTGCGATATTCTACTGCTTCGCCTAATAGCTCATTGTTGAAACCAAGTGCCCCTCAGAATCATATAGAGCAGCCACATCCGGGTCGGTGTTATTCCAAACCGCCTTCCCATACCCGAAGCTGAAGCTACCCCACTCAGGATGAATCTCATTGGTGTAAACTCGGATGGTTGCACCGGGCTGCAGGATGTAATGGGGGAAGGTAAACGACGGGTAACCCTCAGAAATGTCTTTCAACACCCATCCTTGTAGGTCTTGCGGGACGTCGCCTAGATTCTTAATGGCTACATACTCGTCCGACTCTACATAGGGAACAGCGCCATCGTAGAAAATGTAGGTGATTTGGACGTTGCTTGCTCCCATAGGTATAGGACTAGGCATAGGCGTTGGAGTCGGTGTGTCAATTGGCGTAGAAGTAGGAGTCGCTGTAGGAGTAGCCGTGGGCACAGGCGCGGACGTAGTAATAACGATGTAGTCCTGTCCGTCTGTCTCCACAACTACTGTGCCGTGAGTATCCGTACCGCAAATCTCGGCTCCGATGTCCTGCAATGCTGAAATAGTCTCCTCATGTGGGTGTCCGTATCGATTACCAATGCCAGCCATGTAGATAGCGACTTCTGGCTGAATAATATCAAGAAATGCTTGAGAGGAAGAAGTTCGGGACCCGTGATGCCCGACCTTAAGTATTTCGATGTCTGGCACAGGAACGACGCTCTGTACAAGTATACTGGCTTCGGCTTCCTGCTCAGCGTCTCCAGTGAATAGGAAATCTACTTCCCCATAGCTCAACATCAGCACTATGGAGTTATTGTTGGTATTCCCGACCAGAGGTTCAACGGGATGGAGCACATCGAACGATAGTGAACCTACTGTGATAGTTTGTCCACGTCTAGCTTTGTAGACCTCCGCGCCTTCAGCATTGACCTTGTCCATGAAATCACTATAGGTGTTGGATGTGGAGGTATCCCCGTTGAGCCAGATTCCCTCTACCTCGAAGGTATCCAGAACTGCGATAAGCCCGCCAATGTGGTCGGCATGGGGATGAGTGGCTATCATCGCTTCAAGAGAACCATCCACATAATCTTCTAGGTATGTCACCACGCCAGGTGACCTATCACCCGCGTCGATAAGCACTTCGGCTTCACCCAGGTCAAGCAAAATGGAGTCACCCTGGCCGACGTCGATATAATGAACTTGAAGCGGAGGCTCAGGCAGTCTTACCGTCCACCGCTTGGAGTCGACTATCTCATCTATTTGATTCTCCAATTCGGTAAGCTCTTCCGGAGCACTCAGGTCTCCGTGATAATGCCTTACCGTCTTCGTTCTTTCATCAATCGTGATGGACGTTATGGCGAACGGAAGATCAGTAACCATATAGTCTTCGTAACTATCGCTTAGAGCGAAGTAGTCGATTCTATCAAACTCGGAGACTAGTAGCCGGACCTTTTCTTCGCTAATGATGGTTGTCCGTATTCCTACTACTCTGACGAATTCGCTTCCTTCATATACGACGGTGCCATTTCCATAGACTGTCAATTCGTAGGCAGGACAAGCTCCAAAACACACAGTTCTTTCCAGCGTGATGACTAGGCCCGTAAGATCGTTTGTTGTCGGCGTGGGAGTCGGAGTCGCCGTCTCCCCTCCACTGCCACCACTACACCCAACAGCCCCGATGATGAGTGCTATTATCAGCAATGGCACCAGCACCATCGCTAGCTTTCTCATTTCTCCTCCTTCACCGTTTGTACTCTCCAAACCCGCCTGGCTGGGCTTACTCCCGACAACAGTAGCGCTCGCAGCCGATTTGCTCGGACGCTAGGCTCCCTTCACGTACCCGTTCTCTCTAAACCAGTTGAATGCCTTCTCGATGGTCGTCCTGACGGGCGTCTGAGGCATACCTAGCTCATTGACAGCTTTGGAGACATCAAAATAGAAATATCCCTTCCCCGCTCGTACCACTGCTGGCGTCATAAGCGGAGGTTTCCGAGTAATGCTGGCAGCAAATCCGAACAAATACCCCATGGCGATGGCAACTGGGTAGGGCATTTTCAATCTCGGTGGTTTGACTCCTCCAACATCGGCGATCAACCCCAAATAGTCTCTCAGCGACAGGTTCTCATTACCCAGAATATACCTTTCACCAATTCTACCTTTTTGCGCAGCCAGGATGTGGCCTAGAGCCACATCCTCAACATCGACAAAATTCATGCCCCCATCGATATATCCAGGCATTTTCTTGGTTACGACATCCAATATTATCTTTCCCGAGGGAGTTGGTTTAACGTCTCGTACACCGATAACTCCAGATGGATTGACGATTACCAGTGGAAGACCCTTCTCACAAATCTTCTTAGCTTCGACTTCTCCTAGATATTTTGACCTCATGTAATGATCTCCCGTGTACCACAGATTGAATTGTGACTCCTCGTTCGCCAACGTGCCAGACCCATGACGCCCTATTGCTGCAGCGGTGCTGGTGTAAACCACCTTTTCCACCCCTTGCTCCAGGGCTACGTTCAAGGCGATCTTTGTGCCCTCTACGTTGATTTCGTAAAACACTTTGCTATCTGGCGCCCAGAAGGCATATAGGGCTGCCGTTTGGTAGAATGTGTCACAACCTTTCAGAGCCGCTTTCACGGCTTCGCCGTCACGTATGTCGCCGTAGGCCTTCTCCACATCCAGACCATCTATGTTCCTGGTGTCGCTGTTCTCTCTCACCAAAACCCTCACCTCTACGCTGTCTTTCAGCAGCTCTCTTACTAGACTTGAACCGATGAAGCCAGTAGCCCCTGTAACAAGCGTCTTCACATTACCCTCCCTTATATCTGAGTAGCCGAGCTTGACCTACCAAGGCCATACCCGTTGCGGTATTCTACTGCGATATGTATACTGGCGCAAGAAGTCTGTAGCGCAACTCTCAGCAATGGTGGAGGAAAATGGAAGATAAGAAGAAACTTGCAGCTCCGTGTGGCTTATACTGCGGTGTGTGCGCCATATATATGGCACACAGGGACAACAACCTCAAGTTCAAGGAGAGGCTGACGACGGTTTATAACGTAGGTGTAGATGATATCAGGTGCAAGGGATGCCTCTCCGACGAGCCTTTCGTGTACTGTCACACCTGTCCCATTAAGTCTTGCGTGATTAAGAAAAGCATCGAGGGGTGCCACCAATGCGATGATTTTCCCTGCAAGTTCATTGAGGATTTCCCAATCCCGGTCGGGAAGAAGGTGATATTGCGTGCTATTCCCACTTGGAGAGAACTTGGAACCGAGAGATGGATGGAGGAGGAGGAGAAACGCTACCACTGTCCCCACTGCGGTTACACGCTTTTCAGGGGAGTGATGACGTGTCGAAACTGCAAGGAACCAGTTGACCTCGATTGACCCGTTGGCCGTCGTTATCACCACCACTCCCACGGCCAACGCCCTCAAAAACTAGAAAAGGCCTTTTTTTAGCTACACCTAAAATAGAAAAATGCTTAATCAACTCTGTCGTTATCGCTCTCTGTCTTTGCCTGTTTATCAGGTGGATCGCTTTCCCAATCGCTTTTCCAGCATAAGGAGTCCAGCATAAAGAGCTTGATTTGACTTTTCTATGAGTGCCTCGCGCTTTTCAAACCACTTGTTGAACGTGCGCCAGTGTTGCCCCTTGCGTTTGCTAATCCAGTCGTCGCTAATTTCACCCAGCCAGCGCGCCTCGATTCTGTCTACGCGGTGTTGGAAAGTCCATTGCCTGTCGCGCTCGCGCCGTTGCTCGTATGTCAAGCCATAGCAGAACCTACACCAGAACCGCGCCACGCGCTGACCGTACAGGTACATCGTGCAGGGCAGGTAGACCTTGCCCACACGCCGCGCGCAAGATGGACACGAAAACCACGCGCGCCGTCCGCCAAATCTGCAAGGTGTGAACGTCAAAGCGATCTCCTGCGCGTGCTCTTGACCGTCGCGTGTGAATCGGATCACCGCGCTTTGCTCGCCGATCTCCCATTCAAAAGAATCTTCCTCATCCCGATCTGCCCACATCTGCGCGAATTGAAAGTAACCCCACGCACTCAAAGAATGGCAAGATTCTACCGGCAAGCGCGGGCGCCCGTGCCGTCTGCCGCCTCTACTCATTTCATCGTGTCCGTTTTTATGCCCTGTATGTCATAAATCATTTGAGAGTCATGGCTTATCAGGTGATTTGTTATCCCGCTTTTTTATACTGTGCACTTTGTGCCTTTTCCACTAATCTCCTTGTCGGCATCCCTTTTTTTAGGTGTCGGATTTGTCGGGTTTTAGCTTGTCCGTTGTTATCCCGTTGTTTATCAACGGCGGCCTGTTATCCGTTTGTTTATCAAGCGGCTGTGTCCCCTTTTTTAGGTGTACGGTTTGTACGCTTCTTTGAGGGGTCAACGCTGTTCTTCTGTTGTTTATCACCGTCAGCCTTCTTGTCTCTAATCCTGTTCCTTCTGTTTATCAGCAGGCTTGATCATCTTTGTCGTCAGCCTTTTTTGTAGTGTCGGGTTGTGTCGCCTAAAGGAAGTGACAACATTCATCGTCCTTTTTATATGTGTAGCACTGTGTCGCCTGAAGGTGCAATCGAAGCTAGATAGATAACTCTGTTCCCTTTATATGGTGTCTATCACTGTCGCCTGACGATATAGTCGTAGCTGACTAGATAGTTGCCCTCTCTTTTTTTATAGTGTGCAATATTGTGCAATTAGGTCACCCAGCTAAGGTGCCCGCCCTCTCAAGACAAGTTCCCCTTTTTAGATAATTTACGTCGAGGGGCGATAGGCCCACACCAGCAACCAATCTCTCTTTACAGGCATACCCCCCTGTCCTCATGCGCCAACCATGAATCGGTCACGTTGCCACCGTGACTTTCTTTGAGCGAATCATGGAAACGTCATTTTTCGCCTGAGAATGGATTCTACGCCGTGCCTTGCGCTGCTCTTTTTGGATGTGCTGGCGTGCTGCTTGAGGGTCTTCTGGGTATGCCTTGGCAGCAATCGAGGTAAGGGGTATTTTTCCTTTGCCCTTTATGCTCCACTTACGCCGGAGCGTTTGATTTACCTCAAGCCTGGCCCTGATGTATTCGGCTTCTTCCAGCGTTAATAGTCCCGCCCAGCCAGGTTGTAGAAGCTTTCTGTCGTAGAACTTGGAGTTCAGTTGCATTGCACCCCTTCTAAAGCCCTTTCCAACTCCTCTAGGGAAGCGGTGGCCGCAAACCTTCGCCAGCCCTGCTCGCCAGCTACGATACTCTTTCCAGGGCCTAGGCCTATTCCTGAAGGCCAACCGAGCTGCTCACCGAGAGCCAACACCCTCGACCTAGTGTCTTCGACGGAAGCGTTGGGTTGATCCTTGGGGAGAGGTATACCCTGTGCACAACTGTCCTTTTCGTCCTTTCTGTCCTGATGAATGTGGACTTGCCCCATCTGGTGGGACAGTTGGGACGATTCGGACAGATAGGCGGAGTGTACACAAATATCAGCAAGACCATGCTCACATGCCAGTTGTCTCACCAACTCAGCATCGTAGATATAGCTTCTCTCGCTGCCGTGAGTGGGTGACTGTTCGAAACTCAGCCGCCTGAGTACCTTGCCAACATAGATTGATGATAGCTTGTGAGAGTCTCCACGCCTTCGGTTCACTTCATCAGTTACTTTGCTCACTGGGAGTTTCCCTTCTTCCACTTCGCCCTCCAGTTCCAGCAGTGCTCTTACTACCTCGCCCTCCACACTGCTCGCCCTTTCCCTACGCCTTTTCTGGTTTAATTCTGCGATGAGTCTCTCATAATCGTTGAGATTGGACGGTGAAACTAGACTGATGACCTGCCACAATGGTGATGCGATATCATTTAGCCTGCCCTGGATAAGCGCCTTTGGCGCTGGAAGTTCTGTCACCAGGTTATGGGCCCTCCATGCCACCAGCCTTTCTCGGTATGGCAGTCCTGCTTCCGGCGTAGGCTTAGGGAAGTTTCTGGCTGCGTAAGGCATGTCGATGGGGAATGAGCGACTCTCTAATATCTCGCTGATTGCCTCGTTTGAAGCGATAACTGTAGCACCATAAGTGCTGTAGTATCTGCTATCTCTGAATGACCCCCTATCAGGATGGATAACTCGCCTGATCTTCGCCCCCTTCTCATAGCGTTGGAGAAGGATATCCTCGCTGCCTTCTCTCTGAGCCTTCTTCCACAAATTGAGCACATCAATGAACAGGGTCGCATTGAGGTCCTCGGATGCCCTGAACAGGTCAGCTTCTCTCAGGTTTTCCTGGTGGATACCACGATAAGCAACGTAGATCATGGCTTGCCCCGTCTTTGTCTTGCCCCTCTCAGGTACAGCATAAAGGTAGATATAGCCTGAATAGTTCAAGGCTTCGAGGAGATAGGTCGAGAAGTCCCAGGTAGTCTGCAAGATGTAGTAGCCCTCACCGGGAAGCTGAGAAAAGCGTTTATGATACTCAATCAAGTCTCGGAACAGGGTATACTGTTTATCTTCCCTGTAGGCTTGTTGCACAGCCTCGAAGCGAGGAATTAGGTAGGGCAGTTGGTCTCTTGGTGGCGGCAGGTATGTCTTGCCATCGATCTCTACTGACGGGACGACTTTGAGCTCCGTTTGACCCTTTATCAGGTAGCCCAATTCACCACCGCAATCTACGATATCTATTAAGCCATCGAACCGAGCTAGATACTTGGGCTCGCCTTTATCCTTTCCTCTTGCCCTGATTGCCACTTCCGGTAACGCTGTCATCGTTATAAGAAACCTGTCTTTATTTGCCCCAACTGATAGGAACAGGTCATTTACGTCTCCCTTGTGACCCAGATATCTGGGGAGTTCTCTTATTGACGCATCAAAGCCATTGTCTCTCAAGGTCTGAGCCACTTTCCGAGCCCCTTCCTTGCCAGCATCATCTAAATCGTAAACAATGTTGAGCTTCTCTATGTCAGCTTCCTTGAGAAGCTCAACGGCCCCTTTCGGTACTGTTACCTCTCCGAAGGGAAAGGTGATAGCCTTTAGGTCCACCTGATAGCAAATCCACAAGTCAGGTTCTCCTGCTACCAGCCAAACCCTAGTCTCGCCGCTGACATCGTCCAGGCCGTAGACTGGGAAGGTGACACCCTTTTCAGCCCACCAGTATTTGACACCTGGGCGATTTGGGAATGCCTTATACCGCGTAGTGATCACCCTGCCCTGGTGGATCACGGGATAGCGCCAAGCCTGTTTTTTCAGGTCGGGCTCTATTCCAAAGTGGGAGATAGTGTAGTCCGTTAGGCCCCGCTCCCGCAGTAGCACTTCTGCCTCGGCGTTCGACTTGACTCTCTTTTTCGCAATCTTCTCCTCAAGCAGGTTGTTGATTATTCTTAGGTGCTTTGCCAAATCCCTGATTGAGCCCTTGGCTTGGCAAGCAAAGCAGTAATAGCCTTTGTCAGGGTGAATTCTGAGGTTAGGGTGCTCACGGTCATCGTGGAAAGGGCAGAAGGCAGTGTAGTTGCCTTGGGCGTCTGGCTTCCCTGTCATCGTCAGCCTGGACAAGACGGTCTGGAACATCCCGCTCTTCGATACGTTGCCCACTTCAGTCCTCCGATTCCTCCCCGGATATCGCCTCATCCTCCGTTGCCGCGTGGCTTTTCCCTGTGGCCGGACCAAGCAATAGCTCAAAGACCCTTGTAAGCCTTCGCTCAATCCCAGCCGTTGGCGTAAACTGAACGCCTGCGATTCTCAAGCTTGGTTCATCTCTCCTGCTTAGCTGTGTTTTGTGCTTAATCAGCTTGTCCTTCAACTCTTGCGATTCCTGTATTTGGCTCCAACATGGTCAGTTGCCGCCGTAGGCTGGACCTCATTCTTGCTTATGCTGCTCACTTTCGAGTCGGAAACAAGAGTCTCTTTATTTCTTTAACATCGTCAGGCGAATACCTGCGCCAACTGTTTATGTCTCTCCTTGCGATAGGAATCTTGCCACTAAGCTCGGCAGCCCTGAGCCATTCGACCGAACAGCCCAGTTCCCTTGCAGCCTCACTAATTGTTAGCAACCTAGCCACTTTATCGACCTCCTTGAAATTCATCCTAAGTTAGACTAACATATCGCATAAGCGTATTTTGTGCGTATTTGACAGTATTTGAGGCAATTTCTGAAAATGTCTGACATTTTCGAGAAAAAGGGCAGGAAGGCTTCACCAACTCCGCAGGAACTGGAGTTCCTTTTCTCTCTCATGGAGAAAGGGTACGAACCGCGTGAGATTGCGTTTGAATATCAGGATACTGACTTCCTGCCGCGAGACCAAAGGTTCATAAGAAGTCAACGGAGATACTTTGACGCAGCGAGGAAAGTCCTTGGGGAAAGTATAAAAGCACAGCAAGACCCGGTAGTGGTAGAGGCCCGGAAGAAGCACACCGAAGACCTGTGTGGTTTCATTGATGAGTTGATAGAAGAGCTATATAGAATTGAAGAATTCACTCTTCTGAGTGATAGTTGCTATTACTTCTGCCACCCTAATAGGCCAGGAGTGGATAGTATTACCCCAATTATTGAAGTTCAGGGTGGGCCATTGTTCGGTGCCTTGCATAGCCACTTAAAGAACGAGCGCGTCTGGGAACTATATGAGAAATGGAAAGAATCGATGCGGCAAGCTATAAAACAAGAGTTCGCAGAAGAAATACAACTACCGAACGGAGGCGTCAGAGCTCCCAGCTTAGAAGAACTTAGTTTAAAGTACGGAGGTTTAAAACGGCAGCAAGACATAGACCGATTCGAATTGATTGACGCATTAGTTGCAACTAAGTACAGACGAGCATTGCCGGGGGCATGCGAGCTTTGTCCTTGAAGCTTTCAAAGGTGGTGTGTGTCTGTACTAGGAGGACGAATGTGTCCTATCGAGAGGATTGAATTGGGCAGACAGGAATCTCCGTCACAGCAAGAACTCGAATTTCTGTTCGACTGCATGGCGCGAGGACTGCAAACACGGGAGATTGTGGATGAGTATCAGGGCACAGAGTTCCCGCCTCGGCAGCACCGATGGATAGCGGAGAAACAGCGGTATTTTGATGCGGCTAGGCAGGTTCTTAGTGGGGAAAGTCGAAATAAACACTTTAGCGAGTTGTGTAGCTTGATTGAAAGGTTCGAGTTAGAAGTAGACCAAGTGAAAATAGCTTTGCGCGATGTTTCCATAGGTGCAAATGGAATTGAAAATGGAATTGCTTATACTTTTAAAGGCATAGAACACCCCAAATACGGTACTGTCCTATTTTGGCATAGTAGCAAAACAGTTTTGCTGTCCCGTGACTTTGGTTTACCTGTGCAAGAGCATCCACTATTCCGATGCTTAGTAGAGCACTTGGGGAGCAATGCCTTGCAGGCTTGGGACATGTGGGAAGAGAGAGTCTGGGTAGCTCTAAAACAGCGGTTTGATGGGCTACCCATTAAAAAAGCCCTGTTAGATGTGGATATCGCAACCAGAGATTTGATTCTGGCGCTGGCTAGGACTCGACACAAGAGGGAATTTTCAGGGACATGCGAAGTATGTACTTGAATCGTTTCCAACAAGTCTACTTTTGGGAGGCGAAGGTTGGGTAGGGACGTTTCGCCATCTCAACAAGAGCTTGAGTTCATGTTCTCCTTAATGACCAGAGGACTAACACCGAGCGAAATTGCCGATGAGTATCAGGATACTGAATTCCCTGCGAGAAGCAGACGCTTCATCGCGGAGAAGCAACGGTACTTTGACGCCACAAGGAAAGTCCTAGGAGAGAGCATCAAAGCAGAGCAAGACCCACTAGTAGTGGAGGCCCGGAAGAAGCACTTTGAGGAGTTGTGCGGGTTGATTGAAAGTCTTGAAGAATCCATCAGCTGGTTAACGAATGTTGGAATTTACAAGGGGGTCGACTGGAGTAGTGACGGTCTCCAGATAGCAGATTTGGATTATCCACCTGAAGGCCATCCACATATAGTCATCGAAATTAAGAGTGGGCGAATAACTGAAGTTTCGCTACATCATGTGGAGGGCGATCCCCTGTTTGGCGGCCTGCTAAAGCATTTGGGGAACGAATTCTCGGAAATGTATTACGAATGGAAGGAGTTGTTCAGACAACGCTTGCAGAGATACCTTCGCCAAAAGCGAGGCCTGCCGGTGGGAACCCGCGCCCGACGAGTGAACCTGTATGTGAGTCTAACGCAAGCGCTGACTGAAGCGCTGACTATGGCTCGCCTTAGACGAGTGTTTCCAGGCAAATGTGAAGCTTGTCCTTGAGAAGCTTTCAGAATACCTTGCCCCATGATGTAATATATACAGCAATGTGCTGAAACGCCAGTCTTCCCTCATGTTTTTCCACAACCGAGGTGTCGTTTCAGGCCAAGTTGACTATGTCCTTCGGCTTGCCCTGCTCAATCTAGGCAGATCGCCCTTGACTACGTAAAGCGTTCCTCCCACTTTGTGACGCCGATACACATCGCCATCGTGGGCGGGATCGCGCTCAGTTTCTGGGCGTGGCTATTCGGGAGAAGACGTCCCACATATTTCTTGCTCGCTCTTGTCGCTATCTGGGGCTATGCCCTGCTCACCGGGTTGCATGCCCCTGCGCTGCGCGCCGCCATCATGGT
>JABXJW010000470.1 GCA_013375395.1 Desulfobacterales bacterium | reverse complement strand
GTCACCAATGCGTCCAAGTTGGCTTCAATCAGCCCACGCGTATATCGCTGCGCTTCTTTTAGCTTGTCTTCGGCCTGCTTGCGGTCGGTCACGTCACGAGCAATTGCCAGTGCCATTCGCCGCCCCCCGCTGTCGAAGAAACTGCCGGTGATCTCCACAGGTAGAAGCGTCCCGTCCTTTCTACGCTGGTTCACTTCGAAGGTAATCTTGTCGACCAGTCCATCGCGAATTTTCAAAAAAGCCTCATATCCTCTGGGATCGGCATCGATCTCCTTGTTGCTCGATTTCAACAACTCTGCCTTGCTGTAGCCAAGCGACTTACACGCCGCCTGATTGACATCCAAAAATCCGCCCGTCTCATCACTTACAAATACGGCGTCTTTGGCGGTCTCAAACAACACCCGGTATTTTTCCTCACTCTCTTGCAGTCTCCCCTCCGCCAGCTTGCGGTCAGTGATCCTTTGCTCTTCAATCTCAAAGAGATCCCAAAACAAACGGGCAACGACATGGTCCACCAACCGGACGTTGGCCGGTTTGGTCAAAAAGATCTTGTTTGCTACCACATCACTGCCAGTTAGCTCGATAACGAGATTCAGCTCCTCAAGGCTATACAGATCGCGGTAGTTTTTCGTTGTATAAATCCCTTTTTCCCGGGCGTAACGGTAGCCCACAGCATCGGGATCGGTATCTGCCACCCCGATAAGCTTCATCCGAAGTTGGCTGAGCTTTCCGCTAAATATCATGTCCATAATCGCCCTGCACCCGGGGCCGCCACCCACAATTGCCACGTTAAGTGCTTTGACTTGTTGCATCGTTTGATCCTTTTTCGTAAAGAAGGAGGACGGCCCCCTTCTTTGCCTACCTCTTCTTGCTGCGCACGCCGATGTGAAGTAGCACGATACCTACCACTCCCCATATGAGCGCATCTTCAAGGCTTCCGGCAGCAAATTTCATAGCGCCGACGAAAAGCATCCCTGCGGCGGTCAATTGGAGCAAGAGAGATTCAATCGCCTTGCTATTTGAGCCATACCAATACCGGGAACAGACTTCTTGCCTTAACGCGCATAAGAATCATAATTTCAAATCCGTAAATGTAAAGGGCCCCGAAGTCGTCCCTTAGGGCTCGCGCAAAAATAACTTAGCAGAATTGGCGCTCAGATTTGGGTCAGATTTGACCGATCCGATTGAGCAAAACCACAGGAATAGCTAGCTATTTCGCGGATTTTGCGAATGAGCATCGGCCAAAGATGGCCTGAAGCTGAGATGCGAAAATGTGAAGTTATTTTTGCGCGATCCCTAAGGCCCCAGGTCGTTTTCAAAAAACCGGGCTATGGAACGAAATATGTTTTCACATTCATTATAGAAATTGTGCAACAAATATCCAATACGAAGGGATGTCTTCAACTTTCAGAGATGATTCCGACCTCTAGCTCATGGCTCATAACTGTCATAACTGATGGCTCTTTTCTCCTGGTGTGTTATTTCTCCAAAGTATCTTCTTGGA
>JABXJW010000469.1 GCA_013375395.1 Desulfobacterales bacterium | reverse complement strand
GAATTCTGGGATGAACTGGGGATTAAGAAGAGTATGTTCACCTGCTCGGCAGGGGACTCAAACAGCGGCATGAGTAACAACTTCCACATCTGTCACAGGAGTTTTTACCTGGATGAGAGCAGGTACGTGAACAGCATCCTGCAACAAGGCAATAAGAACTGGGATGTCTCTCATTTCAGGTCGGGCACCATAGACCTATTAAGGAAGTATTATATTGCCAATGTGGCCCAAGGCGCGGAGCTAACCCGGCTCCATTATGTAATGAGAAGCTACCATGACTTCTGGCGGCTACAAATTGGTTATGTAAGAAGTATGATGATAGAACTAGCCTTGGCAGAACAGGCGGACTATCAATATTTAGAAAATGGCGAGCTGGGCACGCTCTTCGCCTTATTTGTCAGTACCGGGTTGAGTTGCCCTATAGAGAATATACTTAACACCGGCAGTATCCATCTCACGCCGTTATCATTGCTCAGGATGTTCGGCAATGGGGCTTTTCAGGAGCTACTATATGACATACCAAGAAGAAAATGATAAGTTAATGAACTCGTTTCTGGACCGAACCTTCTTCAAGACATGGGGAAACCAGGAGGAAGGATTCGAGAATTTCAGGACGCTTGAGCTTTTTCTAAACACCAAGTGTAACCTGAGATGCACCTACTGCTACCTGGCTAACTTCGGAAACGAACTGTACCCGCCGGAGCTTCAGGATGATAAGAAGGTATTAGCGAACCTTCAAATCCTGCTAGATTGGCTGCTGGACAGAAAGCTGGCACCAAGGCTAGAGCTTTTCTCCGGCGAGCCCTTTGCCCAAAATGCCAGCCTACAGGCACTCAGTATGATCCTGGATAAGTTTGGGATTGCGGATAATAAACCGGAGGCTATAATCGTACCCACGAACTATACCTTCATCCTGGACAAAAACCTAACCGAGGAGATCGAGCACCTGCTTGAAAGGTCAAGAAAGCTGGGCATGCCTATAGCCCTCAGTGCCTCAGTAGACGGCAAATACAGCGAAGCCAACAGACCATTCAGGTCCGGTAAGAGCGACCCCAGGGATGACGGCTATTATAGCCGGGTATTTGCCTTCAACAAGAAATGGGGGTTCAGCTTTCACCCAATGATATACTCCGACCATATCGATAGTTGGCAAAATAACTTCCTGTGGTTCCAGGAAATGCTAAAGAAACACGATATCCCCTGGTCCAACGTATACCTGCTGGAGGTAAGGAACAAGGAGTGGAGCAGAGACAGCACCTCGGGGTTTGAGGAGTTTATCAAATTCCTAATCAGGTGGACGTTCTTGGTTCCCTGCCGCGGCAACGCCCAGGAGTTCGTGAACTTCCTTTTCAAGAGAGGATTTAATATCCTACAGAGTCCCCTAACGACCATCGGCAGAGGTATCGGATGCTCTATTCAGTCCACCATACATGTGAGGCTGGGAGATTTAGCCATCGTTCCCTGCCACCGGACTTCCTACGAGCCTTTTGTCAGTGGCCACTTCATCGTGG
>JABXJW010000109.1 GCA_013375395.1 Desulfobacterales bacterium | reverse complement strand
TCCGATCTATCGGTCCGCTCCATTATGAAACAAGAGCTTGACAAGATTAGGGAAAACCAGCCTGGCGACCACGGATAACGAAGTTGGCTCCGCTTCGCTCCACAATTGGAATTATGAGTGATTCACTAAAAATCATCCCCCTCGGCGGATTAGGCGAAATCGGCCTCAACATGATGGTGATTGAATACCGGGATGCCATTATGATAATCGATGCCGGGGTCATGTTCCCCGAAGACTATATGTTGGGCATCGATATGGTCATACCGGAGACCACTTACCTGAAGGACAAGACGCACATGATCAAGGGTATCGTCTTGACCCACGGCCACGAAGACCATATTGGCGCCCTTCCCTACGTCGCCAGAGACCTGAAAGTTCCGATCTACGGCACACCCTTTACACTGGCGCTAGTAGAATATAAGTTTCGCGACCACAATCTGCCCATGACCATGCCATTCATACAAGTGGCACCGAGGGAAAACATCGCCATCGGCCCTTTTGCCGTGCAATTTATTCGAGTCAGCCACAGCGTGGTGGACGGGGTCGGGTTGGCCATCACCACACCTGTGGGTCTGATTGTCCATTCAGGGGATTTCAAGATAAACCAGATTCCGGTTCATGGCGAACTCACGGATATTAATATGTTTGCCGAATGCGGCGAAAGGGGTGTCTTGGCCCTGATGTCCGACTCCACAAACGTGGAGAGGGAGGGTTATACACTGTCGGAAAAAGAGATTGGGAAAAAACTGCACTCTATATTCGTGGAATGCCCGGGCCGCATCATTGTAGCCGTGTTCGCATCCAATATCAGGCGCATTCAACAGATTGTAGAAGCGGCTCGATCCGAAGGCCGGAAAATCGTGTTTTGCGGCAGGAGCATGCAGACCAGTGTCACCATTGCCAAGGATTTAGGATATCTTGACTTGCCAAAGGAGATGGAAATAAATGTCGGGCAGGTCAGAGACATCCCTGATCCCGGCGTTGTCATCGTGACGACCGGAAGTCAGGGAGAACCCATGTCGGTCTTGAGCAGGATTGCCATGGGGACCCACAAGCAGATTAAGATCAAGGGTGGTGATACTGTCATCCTTTCCTCCAAATTTATTCCAGGCAACGAACGGGCCATCGCTCATATCATAAACCGCCTTTATAAGAATGGCGCCGAAGTCATCTATGAAAAGGTATCCGACATCCATGTTTCCGGACATGCCTTCCAGGAAGAGTTAAAACTGATGATCAACCTGACCAAGCCGGGGTATTTCGTCCCGATCCATGGCGAACTCCGCCACTTGATCCGGCACGCCCGCTTGGCCGAAGAGGTTGGCATATCCAGGCAGCATATACTCCTTGCAGAAAACGGCCAGGTAATGGTATTCGACAATGCCGGCGGGCGAATTGAAGGCCGGGCGCCGGCAGGCCGCGTGCTGGTGGACGGCAAGGGCGTTGGTGATGTGGAAAGAAGCATACTCAAAGAGCGCCGGTATCTTTCAGAAGAAGGTCTTGTGATCACGGTCCTTGTAATTGACGGCAAGACCGGGCAGGTGGTCAGCGGCCCGGATATGGAGTCCCACGGGTTCTTGCTGGAAGATTATGAAAGCGATATCATGGAAAATGCCAGACATATTGTGATGAAAGCCTTAGATGAGCAAGATTTGGACGAACCGAACCGAATCGATTCGATCCGCACGCGTATCAAAAAAGCGTTGCGTCAATACTTTTACCTTGTCATTCAAAGAAAGCCGGTGATCTTTCCTGTCATCGTGGAGGTATGAATGGACAAGATGCAAAAGGAAATATTGGGAGTTGTCCTGGTCTTCATCTTAATCTTTACGGCTGTGAGCCTCCTTTCCTACCATCCGTCGGACCCTTCCGTTAACAGCGCCAGGGCGGCAGAACAGATTCACAACATCTTCGGACAGGCGGGCGCTCAAGTGGCCGGTCTTCTCATCGCCATGTTCGGGCTGGGCGCGTTCTGGATACCAATCGTCTTACTTGTTGCCACATTGTACATTTTTAAGGAGTACTCCAGGGGGGATATCCTTGTCGCCCTTGCAGGCGGGCTCCTGTTGGTGGTCACAACCGGCGGGTTGTTTTCGCTGTATCAAACCCATTATCTCCTCTTTGGAAAAGGGCTCTCGAGCGGGGGAATCATTGGAATCCCTTTGGCCAAGATCGTGGCGAAATATGGCGGAACAACCGGCGGTCTCATTTTTCTGCTCACCCTCTGGACCATTGCGTTCATCATGACCACCCGTCTATCACTCATGAAGCTGTTCGGGTGGCTTGCCACTGTCTGTCGCGGCCTGTTTAGCCGGGCAAAGACTGCAATAGTGATCAGCAAGGAGCGCCGCCATAAGGCCGGCAGGAGATCCCAGGCAGGCCAAATGCTGCCACCCCAAAAGGCCGCCCCGCCCGTAAAAATCGTAGAACGCCTGCCCAGGCAACTCAAGGAGGCCCAGGCAGGCCGGCAGGAGGCATTTGAATTCATGGACATCGATCACGGATTCAGGCGCCCTTCGCCGGATCTCCTGGAGGGCTCTGAAGCTGATGTGAAGCCGATAGACCACGAAAGCCTTCAAATGCAGTCAAGGCTCCTGGAAAAGAAATTGAGTGATTTCGATGTGTCCGGCAAAGTGGTGGCAGTGTCTCCGGGGCCCGTGGTGACCATGTACGAGTATGAGCCTGCACCCGGTATCAAGATCAATAAAATTGTCAACCTTTCAGACGATCTGGCCATGGCCCTTCGGGCGGCAAGTGTTCGCATTGTGGCCCCCATTCCAGGCAAGGCGCTGATCGGCATAGAGGTCCCGAACACTGAACGCAATACCGTTAGGCTAAAAGATATAATTGTCTCAGAAGCCTTTGAAAGGTCAAAAACAAAGCTTACCCTGGCCTTGGGCAAGGATATTATGGGAATTCCCGCAATAACGGATCTGGCAAGGATGCCTCACCTCTTGATCGCCGGCGCCACGGGGTCCGGCAAGAGTGTGGCCTTAAACGCCATGATTTGCAGCATCCTGTACAAGGCAACACCTGAAGAGGTAAAATTGTTGTTGATCGATCCAAAACGCATTGAGATGTCTGTATATGAGGATATCCCACACTTGATTTCGCCTGTGGTCATCGATGCCAGAAAGGCGACCCGGGCGCTGCGCTGGGCCGTGGGCGAGATGGAACAGCGCTATGCTCTGATGGCCGAAAAGGGGGCGCGAAACATACAACAGTATAATAAAAAGCTTCTCAAGGAAAAACAGGCCACTAAACAGACCTCAAACCAAGGTGATTCACAGGTGTCAGCCGACTGCAGCCCGAAGGAACCTCTTCCTCTTATCTTGATTGTAATTGACGAACTTGCGGATCTCATGTTGGCGGCTTCACGCGATGTGGAAGTGGCTCTCACGCGCCTGGCGCAGATGGCCCGTGCGGCAGGGATTCATCTGCTGATCGCCACACAAAGGCCTTCAGTGGATGTATTAACCGGCATCATAAAGGCCAACTTCCCCACAAGGATCTCATTTCAGGTCTCTTCCCGAACCGATTCCAGAACGATCCTGGACGCAAACGGCGCTGAAAACCTGCTGGGAAACGGCGATATGCTGCTGCTGCCCCCCGGCACTGCCAGGTTGCAGCGCATTCACGGCGCCTACGTCTCTGAGCCTGAGATCCGCAGGGTCATAGAATTCTTGAAAAAGCAACGCAAACCGGTCTACAAAGAAGATATCCTGAAGGCGCCCCCGGAGGATGAGGAGACTGGCGGTGAAGATGAATATGATGAAAAATATGACGAGGCAGTGGCCCTGGTGACTGATACCCGGCAGGCATCCATCTCAATGATTCAGCGTCGTCTCAGGGTGGGATATAATCGGGCTGCCAGAATGATCGAGGTGATGGAACGCGACGGCATCGTGGGTCCAAGTGACGGGAGCAAGCCGAGGGAAGTCCTGGTCAGGGGGTATAGTGATTCATAATGATTCGATATTGCCTTATTTGTATTGTTTTGTTTGGCTGTTGGTGTAATACGTGCCTTTGTGCCGCCACAGAGCTTACTTCGATCCGTGAAATCTTGGAGCGGGTCCGGCAACGATATGCAGCTGCCGATTTTGAGGCCGATTTCGTCCAGGAATCCCGGTTGAAGTTCATGGGCATTGTCGATGTGGCCAAGGGCCGCATCTATTTTAAGCGGCCGGCCATGATGCGCTGGCATTATAAGACGCCGGAAGAATACCTCATTATTACAGACGGAAAGACCGTGTGGATCTATCGGCCTGAAGAAAACCAGGTCATGCTGGGCAAGGCTGCCGACCATTTTGGAAGCGCAAAGGGAGCAGAATTTTTCAGCGATCCCACAGGATTTCTTGACGATTTTGTCGCAGAATTGGCCCCCGGAAAGTTTCAGGAAAAAGGCCGGCACGTCATTAGGTTTATCCCAAAGACAGACAGGCCGAATCTTTCAGAACTTTTCCTGTCAGTGTCAAAAAGAACCTTTGATATTGTCGGCTGCGTCAGCCACAATGCCTTTGGAGACAAAACCAGTCTTCGATTTTTCGACTTCAAATTTCACCGGGGGCTTGATCTGTCCTTGTTTGTGTTTAAGATCCCCGCTGATGCAGACGTTGTTCGGCTAAACCCACAACAGGGCGGGCATCAACCATGAGAGAGGCCATCGCCGCAGAAATCAGGGCGTTGCTTGCAGAGCGCAATGCCATCCTGCTCGCCCACAACTATCAAAGGCCGGAAGTCCAGGATATTGCAGACCTTACAGGAGATTCCCTCGAACTGAGCATCAAGGCAGCCAAGACCGATGCGGACGTAATCCTCTTTTGCGGGGTGCACTTCATGGCGGAGACCGCCAACATCGTGTCGCCGGACAAAACCGTGCTCATCCCACGCATGGACGCAGGATGTCCCATGGCGGACATGATCACGCCCGAAGCCCTCAATGCGAGGCTCGCCCAGCTCGGCGAGATGCCGGTGGTTACCTATGTCAACTCCCCGGCCTCGGTCAAGGCCCAGTCTACCATCTGCTGCACTTCCGCCAATGCGGTGGCCGTGGTCAACAGCTTGCCGGAACAGGAACTGTTGATGACGCCGGACCGGAACCTTTGTCAATATGTCGCCTCAAAGACCAGCAAAAAGATCCACTACTGGGACGGATACTGCCCGATCCATGATCGGTTGACGGCACAAGATGTGCTCGCTGCAAAGGCCGCGCATCCGGAGGCCCTGTTCATGGCCCACCCTGAATGTCGTCCCGAGATTTTGGCCCTGGCCGATGCAGTGTTGAGCACCTCCGGCATGCTCAATTTTGCCAAACACTCCGAAAATCAGTCCTTCATAGTCGGAACCGAGGATGGGTTGATCCACCCGCTCCAAAAATCAAACCCGAACAAATCCTTCTACAAAGCATCAGAGTCCATGATATGTGAAGACATGAAACGCACCACGATCGGTGATGTCCTGAGGGCCTTGAAGACGATGACCTATGAGGTGAAAGTGCCTGAAACGGTGCGCAAAAGCGCCTATATGGCGGTACGGAGGATGCTTGAGGCAAGGCCGATGGGAGGGTCTCGGAATCGTGCTCAAAAGATATTCATAAGCACATATTCTTCGTAATCGTCAGCCGACATGAGATTATCCAATTCTTCCAACGTAAAAAGCTTGACCCGAATAACCCAGCCTTGGTTGTACGGGGAATGATTAACTAGTCTGGGATTATCAATAACGTCTCGATTTACCGCTATAACCCAGCCACACACAGGGGCATAAAGGTCGGTAACCAACTTCGCACATTCCACGCTTCCAAAAGGCTCGCAATAGACCAGTTCATCACCCTCGTTGGGTAGTTCCACGTAATTGAGGTCCCCCAAGTCCAACTGGGCATAGTCCGTTATCCCGAGGGTGACCGTGTGATCCCCTTCGGATCGGACCCAGATGTGCTCTTCGGAGTACCGTAGCTCATCCAGTACTAGCAAAGCAGTCCCGCCTTCCTCCTTGCCCCTGTCGCGTCAAACGGGAATTTTTCTACATCAAAAAGAAGTCCCTTTGCAAGGTTTTTTTGTGCAAACGACATCCCAGGACGGCCCCTGGCAAACCTATGTACCGCCTAACTCCTCAAGAGTTCTGTCAGGTATGTCAAAATTGGAATAGACCTTCTGGACATCGTCAGAGTCTTCCAGTCCATCCATGAGCCGCAACATTTGTTCGGCCTCCTTGCCTTCCAGTTTGACCGTGCTCTTGGACACCATCGTTATCTCGGCAAGGACATAACCCAAGGCCTTTTCATCCAATGTTTTCTTCACCTGCTCAAAATCTTCCGGGGCCGTAATCACCTCAAATGTGCCGTCTTCTTCCAGGATATCTTCTGCGCCTGCATCCAATGTCACCTCCATGAGCGTGTCTTCATCGACACTACCCTTTTCATATGTGAATAGTCCCTTTTTCTCAAACATCCAGGCCACACATCCTGCCTCCCCCAGGTTCCCCCCGGACTTGCTGAAGAGATAGCGTATGTCGGCTACCGTACGCTTCTTGTTGTCCGTCAAGGACTCCACCAGGACCGCGGCCCCGCCCGGACCGTATCCTTCATAGTAAACCTCCTCGTAGGCAGCTCCGTCCTGTGCTCCCGTCCCCTTTTTTATGGCCCTTTCAATCTTGTCCTTGGGCATGTTCTCTGTCTTGGCTGCGGCAACGGCCTGGCGCAGCCGAGGGTTGGCATCGGAGTCTCCTCCCCCCATACGCGCAGCCACTGTGATCTCTTTTATCAACTTGCCAAAGGTCTTGCCACGCCTGGCATCTGTAGCGCCCTTTTTACGTTTGATCGTGCTCCACTTTGAATGTCCTGACATGATGCGGCCTTCCTTGCCTTCAATGGTGCATGATTACTTTTTTCCGTATCATCTTAGCCTTATGAAAACAAACGGATTAGAAGGAGCTTCAATGACAATCAAATTTTGTACCTGGTAACTGTCTGAGTATGCGTTCACAGGTTCAGAGTTCAGAGGTTCAGGGTTCACCGAAAATCCGAACCGTCCCGCCTGCCTCGCAAGCTTGGCGAGCGGGCAGGTGATTCGCGAGTTCTGAATGGATAAGGCATGAAAATAGAACGACTTGAGGTTTCATCAAGTACTTGCCGGCCTACCTGTCTACGTGCGACGCACGGGCAGACGAGCAAGGTCAACGAAAAAAAGATGACCCTGAACGGTTCACCCTGTTAAATAGGGTTCCCTTCGAGACACGAAGTGAAGCTTGCGCCAAATTTAACAGGGTGAACTCTGAACCTGTGAACGGCTACCTATTTAACAAGTGAATGCAGTTCTTTCTTTAGGCTCACTTAGGCCCGAGTTTTACACGCATCAAAATTTGATCGTCATTGAAGCGACTGTGTTCTAAGAGACCTAAATTGTCACCTTTTTCCCTAATCCAACAACATAGATCTCTCTGCTCGCCCTTCTGCTGCTTTTCGGTTTGAAGTGTGCGACCCGGCCAAAGATTTTTTTGGCCTCATCTGAAAACGCCTTAAAGTCAGGTCCATGAAAAACTTTACAGACAAAGGCTCCCCCAGGCATCAGAACACGGACTGCAACGGCCATGGCCGATTCACTCAACTGAATGGATCTTTGAGCATCTACAAACTTATGCCCCGTGGTAGAGGGCGCCATGTCGCTCAAGACCGCTTCAAAGTCGCCCCCTGTGGTCTCAAGTAATGATTCGTCCCAGGCAAGCACATCGTGCTGTACGAATCGGGCATTGGGCGGGAGCCGAAGGGAAAGCGGAGTTATGTCCACTCCAACTACAAGGCCCTTATCCCCTACGGTTTTACAGGCAAACAGCAGCCAGGAGCCGGGGCAGCAGCCCAAATCGAGCACCCGGCATCCTCTTTTCAGGATGTGAAAGCTCTTTTGAATCTCCTCAAGCTTGTAAACCGAGCGGGCCGGAAATCGTTCCCTGCAGGCGCGTCTCGTATAATGGTCATGCCACGGATGATGTTTCACCACGGTATATATAGCAGCAACCGGAACTTTTTCAAGTCATAAAATCGCGAAGCGATTTTATGTTTAAAACAAGAGATCAACCACCTCGGCCACTGACCGGAGCCCGACCAATTCCATACCGTCCGGTCTTTTGAGGTGTTTCAGGTTGTCGGAAGGCAGGAGGCAGCGTTCAATACCCATTTTTCGTGCCTCGTGCACCCTCGCCTCAATTTGGCTGATTCCACGAACCTCCCCGGTCAAACCGATCTCACCCAGCACCACCGTGCGCTCCTTGACGGGCTTGTCATACAAGCTGGAGGCAATAGCCGAGATAACCCCAAGATCCACGGCAGGCTCGTCTACTTTGACGCCACCGGCCACATTCACAAAGATGTCCTGGCCCATCAACTGCAAGCCGAGTCTCTTTTCCATAACAGCAACCAGAATAGAAACCCTGTTGTAGTCGACCCCCAGCACTGTCCGCCGAGGCGTGCCAAAGCCGGATGCGGCGACAAGGCTCTGGATCTCAAGTAATATCGGCCTGGAGCCTTCTATGCTGGCCGTTACCACAGAGCCGGGCACAAGACAGGATCGCTCCGATAAAAAGACTGAAGAAGGATTTAGAATCTCGCAAAGGCCTCTGTCCTTCATTTCAAATACACCGATCTCATTGGTGGAACCAAACCGATTCTTGACTGCGCGCAGTATCCGAAACAGATTGCTGTGGCCTCCCTCAAAATAGAGCACAGTGTCGACCATATGTTCCAGGAGCCTCGGTCCGGCAATAGCGCCCTCTTTGGTAACGTGTCCCACCAGAAAAATCGCAATATCAGTCCTCTTTGCCAAGAACATAAGGTGCATGGTTGCCTCACGCACCTGGCTTACGCTTCCGGGGGCAGAGGTCAACTCGGGGGTAACGATGGTCTGAATCGAATCGATCACAATAACATCCGGCGCCATCTGATCTGCCATGGCCCTGATCGCCTCAAGGCTTATCTCCGACACCACCCACAGACCGTCAGAGGCTGTTCCGAGACGGTCGCTCCGAAGCTTGATCTGTTGCACGGATTCCTCACCGGAAACGTAGAGCACTTTGTGGCCGTGAGATGCGAGCCTGTGCAGGACTTGAAGCATGATGGTGGATTTGCCTATGCCCGGATCCCCGCCTATCAAGACGAGAGAGCCAGGGACCAGCCCTCCCCCCAGCACCCTGTCAAATTCCTGTATCCCCGTGGCAATCCGCCTTGCCTGATTCATCTCCACGGTATCGATCGGAACCGGCCGGGCCTGCACCCCCGGCAGACCCTGCACCGAGGAAGGTGCGGGCGCCAAATGTCGCCTCTCCTCTACCAGGCTGTTCCATTGGCTACAGTCAGGACACTTTCCCATCCACTTTGGCGCCTGGTAGCCGCAGCCCTGGCACACAAAAACCGTCTTGGCCGGTTTCTTGGCTTTCACCTGCTTTTCCTTCCTTTGGACAGCTAAAGAGACTCGCATGACAGCATCAGATTCCCACTGGTCCGCTTGAAATTCATATCATTGTGAGCATGCCTAATCAAGGCCACATACTTATTGGTTGCACCCTAATTGAGCGCAAACAAAATGAAGAAGCATTGGAACATACAGGCAATCCCTCAACTTTCGAAAAACACGCAAAAAAAAGGTTCCGTTTGACAATGGGAGCAAAACAACGTAGTCTATTTAACCTATACATCCAAATTCTAACACTTCACCATTCAAGGCAGGGAAAACCGTTACAAACAAATCGGGCACGGAGGCGTAGATGGCAAGAGACGCTTCAACTAGGATCGCTGTCGTAGGTATGGGTTATGTAGGCGTGCCGGTGGCCGCCCTTCTGGCGGACCAAGAAGGGCTGGATGTCACCGGAATTCAGAGGCGTTCCCAGCGTTCAGGATGGAAAATAGATGTCCTGAATGCAGGCAAATCTCCCTTTGAGGGCCACGAACCAGGGCTGGATGAGTTGATCGGCCGAATCGTGCGAAATGGCAGCTTCAGGGTTACCGACGATTTTTCAGTCATCAAAGATATGGACACCGTGCTGATCGACGTGCAAACACCCACTGACGACGCGGATCATAAACCAAGGTATCTATCACTCAAGGAGGTTTCAAGGCACGTGGGAGTTCACATGCAAAAAGGAACCTTGGTGGTGATCGAGTCAACCGTTGCGCCGGGCACAACGCAGTTTGTCATACAGCCTATACTGGAGCGAAAATCCGGATTGAAAGCCGGTCGAGATTTTTACCTGGCCTATTCATATGAGCGTGTCATGCCCGGACGCCTTCTTGATTATATCATAAACCTTCCCAGGATCGTGGGCGGCGTTGACAAGAAAAGCTGTAGCAAGGCCGTCGAGATGTACCAAAAAATAGTCGAGGCCAAGATCTTGTCTACTGATATCCTCACGGCAGAGACGTCGAAGACCATCGAAAACGCCTATCGGGACGTAAACATAGCCTTTGCCAATGAGATGGCAATCGTGTGTGAAGGCATGGGCATTGATGTGTATGAGGTGCGTGAATTGATCAACTCGCGCGCCGAACGGCATATGCATGTGCCCGGGATCGGCGTGGGAGGGCACTGTCTTCCCAAAGACACCTGGCTTCTAAATTACGGAGTCAAAACGTACGGCAAGTTCCACATCAATCCGGAGTTTGTTCAACTGGCCAGGAAGGTCAATGACTATATGCCGATCCATGCCACAGAGATAATCAAGAACGCCATAGCATCCAGGGAAATCCCCTTCAGGGATGCCAAGATCGCTCTGCTCGGCGTGGCCTATCTGGAAAACTCCGACGATGTCCGAAATACGCCTGCCTATGACCTCATTCGGGAACTGGAGGCGTACGGCGCCGAGGTTGTGGCACATGATCCGTACGTGCGCACCTTTCCCGAGGCCGAACTCAGCCGCGATCTGGATTATGTGGTAAAAGGGGCTGACTGCGTCGTGATTTCCACCAAGCACAAACCATACTTCAAGCTGAACCTGAAGAAGCTGAAATCCCTTATGCGCACGCCAATTATTGTTGACGGGCGAAATGTCCTGGATCGAGCCAAGGCTGAAAAAGCTGGCTTTCTCTATAAAGGAATAGGAAAAGGGTAAGGCGACTTGTGCGGCATGAGGCCGGCCTCATGCCGCCTTGTTGGCTGTAGCAATCATTACCGCGTATTAGGGAACCGATGGACACATTTGCCGCTGTCTTGAAA
>JABXJW010000468.1 GCA_013375395.1 Desulfobacterales bacterium | reverse complement strand
GAGGTAATTCGGTTTATCCCTCAAATGTTTGCCCGTATCCAGCGCCGTATCGGTCGTCAGATTTTGATTAGCACACATTCTCCAGATTTGTTGCGAGATGATGGCATCGGGCTCGACGAAGTATTACTTCTGCAGCCGGCGAGCGAAGGGACTTCTGTCCGGACTGCGAGCAGTTTTGGGGAGATAAAGGAGCTTCTTGAAGGAGGTTTGAATCTCGGGGATGCAGTGATGCCATTAACCCGACCGAAGGATGTTCAGCAACTGACACTTTTCGGCGAATAAAGCATGTCAAAATGCAATCCTGTTGTTATCTCAGGTGCTGTAGAGGGTCTCTTAGATGAGGCTTTGGTGGGGTATTTGATTGAACACGCCGGGGCTTCTTCCGGCCCAATTTATGGCAAGCAGGGAAAGGGTTATCTACTGCGAAATCTCCGAGGCTACAATCAGTCTGCTCGCTTCAGACCTTGGATCATCCTTATCGACTTAAACAATGATGATGAGTGTGCACCACCTTTCCGGGCATCGTTGTTACCTATTCCATCTACTTATATGTGTTTTCGCATAGCAGTGCGGGAGGTGGAAGCCTGGCTTTTTGCAGATCGAGAACGTCTTGCTCGATTTCTAAGCATCCCTGTTTCTCGCATTCCTCAAAATCCTGAAATCATAGATCAACCCAAACGCAGGATGGTCGATATTGCATCAAGTTCGCGCCGACGTGATATACGCGAGGATATGGTACCACGGCCCGGAAGTGGGCGGATCATAGGGCCCGCCTACACTTCGCGTTTGATCGAGTTTGTACTGGACCCCCAAAGAGGATGGCGACCTGATGTGGCAGTTCAATTATCAGAGAGTTTAGCCCGATGTATGCGGTGTCTTTGCCGGATTGTACAAGAATACAGAGACAACTTATCGTCCTCTTCTTAAAATCTTAATCTTCCTTGATCACTCGACTTAAGATGGCTCTGCCTTTTTTCTTGTGAATCCTGTACCACTCTGATACCATAAACCATGAAGTGGAAGGAGGACGAGAATGGGGATCGAGGCGGAATAGCCTTGTGAGATGGTGTGCCCACACCTCGTGGTTTTCTGTTTTGGTCCCCGTTTCTTTATGATTACCAAAAGGGGACGCCCCACATGAGGTCGCCCTACCGAAAGATTTTCACACCTCTATTTGCCCTTTTACTCGTATTCGTCCCCCTGTTTTCTCAAACCTCCGATTCCCAAATCGCCACGTTCTCAGGCAAAGTTGTAGGAGTATCCGACGGAGACACCATTAAGGTCATGCGCGAGGGTAGGGCGGTGAAAGTCCGCCTACACGGAATAGACTGCCCGGAGAAAAAGGAACCTTATGGAACAAAGGCCAAGCAATACACGTCGGAGATGACATTTGGCAAAGAAGTCACGGTCCAGTCAAGGACACGGACAGATATGGCCGCATCGTCGGGGAAGTCATTCTCCCTGATGGTTTGAACCTGAATAAAGAACTTGTCTACGTTGGTTTGGCGTGGTGGTATC
>JABXJW010000108.1 GCA_013375395.1 Desulfobacterales bacterium | reverse complement strand
ATCAACAGATAGACCTCCTTGTCAAGGTTATCCACACCGGCAAAGACCAAAAGGCACGCTGCTCCGGTCAGGGCGCCGCACGTTGCCCCCTGCAAGCCGATAGCTCCAACCAGGCCCCCGGCGCCCTTGACAAGATCATGGCTGTACATCCCCAATTTTCGCAGGCCAATATCGATGATGATCTGACTGCAAAGCAGGCCCCTTTCCGCGGTCTTTTTGACTTCCTGATGTATGTGTTCGATGGATGGTATGCTCATTTTAACCTAATGCTTCCTTTCCTCCTACCCCTTAAAAGACCAGGCATAAGGCGAAGGACAAGAGGCAAGACCCTTAGCCTCTAGCCATTTGCCCTTCGCCGGTTAAATTCAAGCGGCTTGAAAAATATGGCAAAAAACTACGAGTCCCATTATCAGGCACATAACTATAAAACAATAGAATCAGCCACCACTGCCCATAAATATTTCACCTCAAGATCTTGCATGTCATATTCGACCCTGAGACTTTTCTTGAACTGATCGTAACAACTGTGGCATGGCACTACAATCAACTTTGCCCCGGTTGCCTTTATCTGCTCGATCTTCTTCCTGCCGTAATACACCCTTTCCTCATTATACGGCGTCAGCCAGGCGCCGCCGCCGGCACCGCAGCAAAACTGGTTGGCCCTGTTCGGATATGCGTCGACCCAGTTATCAGTGCACTGGTCCATGATCCATCGACCTTCTTCATAGTAACCATGCCCGAACATCATCTCTGACTTTCTTCCATAATTGCACGGGTCATGGTAGGTGGACAGTTGCGGATGTCTGGTTTTGTCGAGCTTGATCCTCCCCTCTTTGATGTATTTTATCATGAGGTCGAACACAGTGTATACGCCGAATTTCTTGAAGGCATCAGGAAACCATTTTTGCAGACCCAACCTGGTCGCCATGTAGGCGTGGCCTCATTCCGGAAACAGCAGGTTCTTGGCCTCCAATTTCTCCATGTTTTCCACGATCCTGCCGACCATTGTTTTCATGGCCTCGTCATCACCTGTGAAAAGCCCCCAATTGACGCCTTCCCAGTTTTCCGAGGGAATAGTCCAGTCTTCCTTGGCAGCATAGAAAATCTTCCACCAGAACTTCATATCATCTGTCGCGCCGAAAGGGAGCTTGCCGTGAACCGTGCAAAGGATATTGGCCCCCTTTTTATCCAACGGCATCTTAAAATCGCTGAACCCCTCTTCCTCGGCAAATTCCTCTGCCACATCCTCCATGACGAAGATGAAATCGTCTTTTGGGATGGAAAAATTGTTGCCGGTCTTCAGCGCTGCCTCGACGCCCTTGTGAAGCGTGCCGGGAACCTTCTCCCTGTCCCGATGACTGCGCACGTGCCTGATGAGGGAGACAAATTCCACCCCCTGGGGGCAAGCGTACTGGCATCGTCCGCACATGGTACAAATCCAGGGCCACCGGGCATCAATCAACTCATCTTCAAGCCCCAGAACCGCGGCGCGAATCGCCTTTCTCGGGTCCCAGCCGTCCACACCGGTCACCGGGCAGCCACTGGCACAGGTTCCGCAGGCAAAGCATATGTTAGCCCATTCCGGCTTCAGCTCCAGCTTGCGGCGTGAACGATTGGTCAAATCTAAAGCTTCCATACATGTTCTCCTAATATGCTAGCGACCTGCCGCAAAAAGTGGAACATATAGCCTACAATTGGGGAAAAGTCAATCGGTTCCGCAGGTCTACAGCAATTCTCGGCGAAAATCAGTATGAGATTGCTTCGTCGCTATCGCTCCTCGCAATGACATTACAAAAATGGTTTTGTCATTGCGAGCGAAGCGAAGCAATCTCAAGGCATTACGGATTCACCGAGAATTGCCGGCAGGACTATTTCCCCCGCTTCTCAAAGTCGCTTACAATCCTGTCAACGTGTCCCTGTACATACTCAACGAGTCCTTCGGCTTCATCGGTGGTCATTTTGCCAATATCATCAGAGAGGCGTTCAATCTCCTCTTCATCAATGTCCGTTAGCTTGTGAACAAGAAAAGACTCGACTTCACTGTCATGAAAAATGAGCCCACAACCACCGGCCACCCCAATGAACTCATCACCCACAAATATGGGAACGGCCACTTTCAAGAGGCCAGCGTCACATTCCCCGATGACGGGCCCCTTTTTCTTAATCGCTTCGTTAGCCATGGTCTGGTTGGCAAGAGCACAGATAAAAGCCAATCCTTTATTATTTGCCTTGATAATGGGGCAGAGCCGGTTGGCCCATCTCTTAAACTCCGTTATGCTCATTCCATCTGTATCGTACACATAGGCATCAAGGCCTGACCTGTTGTAGATATCCTCCTCAAGCTCAGCCCATCTTTCAACGGGCAAGATGTCAGTCAGTTTCACTTTTTACTCCTTCAGGTCCGAACTTGAACAGGCTGTTGCCCAGGAAGCCGGCATAATCGACTTCAATGCCAAGCTGCCTTGCGGCCTCTGCTATGTGGGAGGGAAGCTGAGGCAGGGTCAAGAGCACAAGGAGTTCAAAGACGTCGGTCTTTTCACTGCCACCTGTCTCATATTTGACCTGAATGTGCTTATTTTCACCAACTTCGGTCGATTCAACCACACTGCCGTTAATAAAATCGACACCGGAGACCTTGTCCAGATCGCTTCCAGCGCTCGCCCTGAAGGCATCCATATCCGGCGATATAAAGCTGATCTCCACCCCGTTGATCTTTTTCCGGGCAATGATCGCCTCGTTGATCCCAAAGGTCAGGACGGCATCGCGGATGCGATCGTCAACAGCGCCAAAGGTCTGCGCGAACCCAATTTTTTTGGGGATCTCGCCGTCCTGGGGGCGGATGATAAGGCCGGTGCTCGGCCCTGTGTCAGCGAGCATCCGCTCAACCTGAAGGTCTGTGACCGCGTTCATGTGCCTGTTGCCGAAGTTTCCGGCAATGGGCGCGATGTTGCGTTGCATGCCGGAGGTGAGTATGACCTTGTCTACCTCCAGGTCGAAATCCTGATCCGGCAGATTAAAGTTGATCGCCTCCGGCTTGCACTCGGCCCAGCACAAGGCACAGCCCAGACATCGCCGGCAGCTCAGACACCGCTTGGCCTCGCGGACAGCCACCTCCCCGGCAAAACCGGTCTCCACCTCTTTAAAATTGTGCTTTCGCTCCTGTACCGAGATTTCGGGCATTTCTGCAGGCTCGCTCGGGATGTCGGCAAAGTCTATGATATATCTTCCTTTTTTTTCGTAAAAATACATCTTACTTCCTTCTTCGTATCATTTTAGCCATATGAAACAAACAGGCTGGAACAGGCTTCAACGGCGGTCAAATTTTGATTTGTGTAACTGTCGAACTAAAATTTGATTGCTGTTGAAGCCGCAACCCTTTCAAAAGGCTAACTCATCACATCTCCTCTAAGATATTTGTGAATCGATTCCGCCGATCTCTTGCCGCCCGCACAGGCCCGGATCGCGATGTCTGCGCCTGTGGCGGCATCTCCTGAGGCAAACACGCCGGGCACATTGGTCTCAAAGGTTTCGGGATTCACTTCGAAATTGAGCTTCCTGCCAAACTTAAAGCCGATTTTTTCGTCAACCAGGGAGTTGTCGGTCACCTGCCCGATGGCCGCAAAGATAGTATCGGCCTCCATAACAAACTCCGAGCCTTCAATCGGCACAGGCTTCCGCCTGCCGCCGGCATCCGGTTCGCCAAGTTCCATCTTTATGCATTTCATCCCCACGGCCTTCCCACCCTTTACAACAACCTCTTGGGGGGCAACCAGAAAATGGACCTTGACCCCTTCGTGCTCGGCGGCGTCAACCTCCCACGGGCTCGCGGGCATCTCTTTGCGGGTTCGACGATACAGCAGGTTGACCTCGTCAAAGCCTATACGCAGACCGGATCTTGCAACGTCCATGGCCACGTTGCCGCCGCCGACTACAATGGCCGTGCCTTTGTTGGGAACTTCATTGTCCAGGGCCACATCTCTTAAGAACTTGACGCCTTCAAAGACTCCGTCTGCGTCTTCGTTCTTGACGCGCATCGTCATTGCTTTGTGTGCGCCGATAGCAATAAGGATCGCGTCATGGTCCTTTCGGATATAATCAAAACTGATGCCGCTGCCGACACGGACGCCGGTCTTTATCTCCACTCCGTGCCTCGTAATGAACTCGATATCCTTGGCCAGAATCGCCTTGGGAAGCCGGTATTCGGGAATCCCCACGCGGAACATGCCTCCCGGTTCAGGCAATGCCTCAAAGACCGTGATCTTCTCATATCCGAAAAGGGCCAGGTGATAAGCACAGGTCAGGCCGCTTGGGCCTGCGCCGATGATGGCGATTTTTTCAGGATACTTCTCGGCCGGAAGTTGAAGCTTCGGTTCAATATTATTGTTTATCTCATGGTCGGCCACAAAGCGTTTCAGGAAGCATATGCTGATTGCCTCGTCTTTATAACCACGGTTGCACTCACTCTCGCACGGATGGGGACACACGCGGCCTATGCTCAGCGGAAATGGAAGCTTCTTTCTGATGGTGGCAAGCGATTCGGCAAACTTGCCATCCGCGATGTAGCCGACATAGGTGCGAATATCCAGATTCATCGGACACGTTCGTTGGCAAACCGGCATGTCTTCTTTGAAGATATTATAATTGCCGGAGGCCGAATTAAAAAAATCTATGGCAGTGCGCCATTCAAGGCCCTCGTTGTAATCGTCATACATATGTATCGGACACACCTTGATGCACTGCCCGCACTCATCGCATTTTTCACGGTCAACCCTGGGGGTCCGGCAATGCACCTTTACCTTGTATCGGCCGTTTTCACTGACCAACTCCTGCGCGTCGGCGTTGGTAATCACCTGAATGTTTTCGTTCTTCTTTATGGCTGCAAGATCAGGCGCTGAGAATAAATCACGGTCTGTGATAATCCTGTCTTGAGGAATCCGCTCGCCGCCTATGCCTGGGAAGTGCTCTACCAGGTAAACCTTATTGCCGGCAGCAGCCTCTTCCAAAGCCGCCCTGATGCCGGCAGCGCCTCCGCCCATGACCAAGACTTTCTTCTTTGCCACCTCAGCACTCCTCTTCGGCTTTGTATTTGTAGACAGGCGATTGCCCCTCGACACTATTGAGTTCCACAAAGCCTCGGCGCTTCAAAGCCAAGACGTATTTCAAGGTATCCGCTGCGGGGATTTGAAGCTCCTCTGCAAGGTCTTTCACTGCGGCAGGTCTCTTCTGAAGTGCCGCAAGGATAGAATGTATGGCCATTTCATCTATGATGATCCAGCTCAAGGTACGGTTAAACTCGTGCTCGGTGAAAACCTCTCCATACTTGTTTCCGTCGTCCAAAAACACAGGCTTTTTGCCGATAACCCAGCGGAGCTTCGGAGAAGCCAGGGCCTGATGGGCAATCTTGAGCTTTTCTCCAAGCTTAGGCATGCCGATCTCATCGCCTGCCCCCAAGGGGCCGATCTGTCGGATCTGCTCCACGAATTCCGTGTTGTATTCGGCAAACTTTGCTGCCTCAGCAGAAGAGAGATTACCAAACCGGAGCCTTGCCGGGTTGAGTCCTGCATAGGCAAGGGTCTGGCGGGCCATATCGAGCTTGTGCTTTGCAATAATGTTTCCCGATATGTAATGGCAATCGCCAAAATGGCAACCGATCACCAAGATGCCATCGGCCCCGTGCACAAAGGCATCAGCCACCAAGGCCGGGTCCATACGGCCGGTACACATAACCCGTATCACTCTGATGTCTGGGGGATATTGGATCCTGGACACGCCAGCGAGATCTGCTGCGGAATATCCTCACCACGTGCAGCAAAACGTCAGGATCTTTGGTCGGAAATCTACCATGAGGTTCACCTCGTTTCCCTGTTTTTAACACTCACCCCTTTTAAAATCCCCCCTAACCCCCCTTTTTCAAAGGGGGGAGTATAAATGAGGCCTCAAGTTAGCACTTATGCCCCACAGGGGAGAGGGTGTCTTTTGACCGGCCTGCTCCCCGCAAGCCCCGTCCAGAAGGGCGGTGTCGAGGGGAGCTATAGTGAAATGTTTGTCTTCCTTACCGGGAAGCCCCGTGCGGAAGCACGGGGAGGCTTCACTTTTTAAGCTCATTATGCTGGTGTCCATTCAGAAATAGTAGATTTTGTCCCGAGACAAGGCCACCCAGGAGAAATGTGCTTCGCGTTTCACAGGGCAGGCACAAAGGTTTTTACCGCAGGCATAGCAGCGCTACGTCGAGGATAGAAACCTGCGGCTTCCGGCTCCTAGAGCCTACAGCTCGGAGAGAGAACGCAGTATCGGGGCAAAAGGTGCTGTTTCTGAATGGACACTACCTGTCCAAGAAAGCATGCATCTGTGCCTCCATCTGGACATCGGTGAAAGAATTGATACCGATAGCGTGTCTATAGCAGGTGGCCGCGCACACCCCGCACCCTTTGCACAGGGCGGAGACCAACTTCACCTTGCGACCATCGGCGGTTTCTTCTATATCCAGCGCCCCGTACGGACAAAGGGCCACGCAGAGCCCGCAACCCCTGCAGGCATCTTTGTCAATAAAGGCCGCCACAATGGGCTCAATAGTGACTTTTTCCTGGGCCAGCACGGTGACGGCACGCGATGCAGCCGCCTGGGCCTGAGCAATACACTCATCAATCGGCTTGGGGTAATGGGCAATGCCGCAGACAAACATGCCGTCTGTGGAAAAGTCTACCGGACGCAGTTTCATGTGTGCTTCCAGAAAGAACTTTTCCTGGTTCAGCGGGACCTTCAGCATACTGGCAAGTTCCTCTGTCCCTTTCGGGGCAATGGCAGTATAAAGGGTGATGAAATCAGGAGAGATAACAACGGGCCGCCTGAGCACATGATCCATGGCCGTCACCCGGAGCTTGCCGTCAATCTCTTCCACCAGAGGTTTGCCGGCCAGGTCGTAGCGAATAAAGACGATGCCGATTGCCCTGGCCCTTTGGTACAGTTCTTCAAGCCTGCCGTAGGTCCTGATATCCCGGTAGAACATATAAATATCCATATCGGGATTCAGTTCCTTCAGATCGATGGCACTCTCAATGGCGTGGGCACAACAAATCTTACTGCAATAGGGCCGCTCCGGCTCTCTTGAGCCCACGCAGTGAATGGCCATTGCGCACTTGGCCTTCTTAATTGAACCCGGATCTTCCTCGATCTTTTTGTCCAGATCAAACCACTTCATCACGTTCGGGTTTTGACCATAAAGATATTCATTCACCTTGGCAGAATCAGCACCTGTGGCAATGATCACTGCGCCATGGTCAAATTCCGCCCCTGTGGTCAAAGTGGTGTGGAAGTTTCCGATAAACCCGCTGACCATCTCAAGCTCAGCCTCCAAGTGCACCTTGATATTTTCATGGTCGTTGACCCGCTTGATTAGCTCATCCAAAAAAGGCTTGACCGGCTCCCCGGTAAATGCCTTTCGCATCTTCAGGGCGTGCCCGCCAAGACAGTCCTTCTTTTCTACCAGATAGACCTTGAAACCCTGCTCGGCAATAGTTAAGGCTGTCGTCATGCCGGCCGGGCCACCACCTATAACTAAGGCCGACGGGGTCAATGGGAGTTCGATCGGCTCAAGGGCTACTCGCCGGTTCGCCTTGGCCGCAGCCATTGCTATAAGGTCCTTGGCCTTTTGTGTGGCTGCTTCAGGCTCTGCGTTGTGCACCCAGGAGTCCTGGTCGCGGATATTGGCCATCTCAAAGAGATGTTTGTTGAGACCCGCATTTATCATGGTCTCCTGAAAAAGGGGCTCGTGGGTCCGGGGAGAACAGGAGGCTACCACTACCCGATTGAGATTCTGTTCCTTAATGGTTTCAGCGACCTTGTCCTGTGCATCCTGAGAACAGCTAAAGAGGTTTTCTTCCACGTAAGTCACACTAGGAAGTGTTTTGGCAAACTCGGCTACCTCCGGCACATTCACCACGGCGCCAATGTTGATGCCGCAATTGCAAACAAAAATCCCCATGCGCGTTTCTTCGGCCGAAACATCCCGCTCGGCAGGAAACTCTCTTACTTTCTTCAAGGCCCCCCGGGCCGATGCCAGGTCCGTGGATGCGGCCGCAGCCGCCGCACTTGCCTCCATGACCGAACAGGGGATATCTTTGGGCCCTTGGAAACAGCCGGCCACATAGATACCCGGCCTTGTGGCGGCAACAGGTGTAAAAGGACCGGTCTTGGCAAAATGATATTTGTCAAGTTCAATGCCAAGTTTTTCCGCCAGGTCAGCGGCGCTCCTGGAGGACTCAAGGCCGACGGAAAGCACTATCATGTCAAAATCTTCGTCGCAGAGATTGCCGCCTTCATCTGCGTATTCGATCTTGAGGTTTTCATCCATGTTTTCAAGAATCGTGTGAATCCTGCAGCGGATAAAGCGGATGTCCACCTCGTCTTTGGCCCGGTTGTAATATTTCTCAAAATCCTTGCCGTAGGTGCGCATATCCATAAAGAATATCGCCGCATCCAACGGCCCACGTGCATGCTCTGCGGCAATCATGGCCTCCTTGACCGCATACATGCAGCAAACCGACGAGCAATAGGCATTATCGCATCGGTTGATATCCCGAGAGCCGACGCACTGGAGCCAGGCAATCTTTTTGGGTTCTTCTTTGTCTGATGGACGAAGCACGTGCCCTTCGGTAGGACCCGTAGCAGAGAGAATCCGCTCAAAATCCATGCTGGTTACCACATTCTTGAATCTGCCGTACTGGTAGAAATCAGACTTTGACGGATCAAAGGGCTGAAAGCCCGGTGCAAGGATAATTGAGCCCACATTAAGCTCTATGGTCTGCGGCTTCTGCTCAAAATCGATCGCATTGTTTTCGCAGAACTTTTCACAGGCCTTGCACTTGCCCTTCTTGCCCGCATCAATAGCCTTGAAATAGATGCAGGCGCCTCTGTCGATAGTGTATTTGAGAGGCACGGTCTGGGCAAAGGGGACATAAATCGCCTTGCGCTTGTTCAGACCCATATTAAACTCATTGGGGACCTTCTTCGGACACTTTGCAGCACATACGCCGCAACCCACACACTTGTCCTCATCGACATATCGGGGATGCTTGACGACCTTGACCGTAAAGTTCCCCTGATCGCCGCTTATGCTATCGACTTCGGCAAGAGTAATGAGGTTGATGTTGACGTGTCGGCCGACCTCGACCAGCCTGGGTGAGATGATTCACATGGAGCACTCATTGGTGGGAAAGGTCTTGTCGAGCTGTGCCATGATCCCGCCGATACCTGGGGACCTTTCCACCAGGTGCACATAAAAACCTGAATCGGCCAAATCAAGGGCGGACTGCATACCGACAATGCCGCCTCCAACTATCAGCACGGCTCCGACCTTGTTGTGATGGGGGGAGGGTTGTCTCATCTCAGTGGTGGGCTTTGTTTTCATGATTTCAACCTTGTATGCGACAACTCGTCTCGGACACCCGGGAATCCCAGGGGTATCTAAGGACGGGTAAAAAGGGGTGACCACAATGACCCTATTTGCTATTGTGTAATGTAATCAAAGAATCGAATCAACATCTCACCGCGTTGATCAAGAAGATTCTTCAGTTGGTCTTCGGTTAAGGCGCTGACAATATCCGGGTCGTCCGGGGAGATAAATCCAAAGAATATTCTCTTGATCTTTTCAGACTCAACAGTAACCATTAGTCCAAGATTGTTCGTGCCTTCGAAATCAGTGACAAACTCGAATTCGTCAAAGTCCTCCGGGGGGTCGGGTAAGTATCGACACGTGAACCCAAAAGTCTTCAGTTTTTCTTCGTCCTTGATATTGTCTAAGCTGATCTTCGAACCTATGTACTTTTTGAGTCGTTCCATGGCATTCTTTCCCTTTGAATCCGAAAACTGCGTCTCTTGCCCCGATGCCGCATTCTCAACATTTCCACATATCCTTTACGGACATTGTCTTGTCAAGTTTTTTGCGCCACGATTCCCCAATATTTTTACTGCACGTCGCGACAGCGAAGCATACCTAGGACTATCATCCCCGGTGCGCAACAGGCGCAAGCCCTCATAGTAGTGGAACGAGTGCCCGACACCGTCTAATTGCACTTTATTTGAGGCGCTGCTCGTCTTCAACTCATTATTTTGTTGACAGTTTTGTAACGTTTTGATAAGAAGGTACATTCTTTTTCTTCCGTAAACAATCTTATAACTAAGCAATATAATGACTTTCGTGTAACAGTAGAAGTCTTTGTATACACATTGGCCCAGTAGTGTAGGCAGTAGGTGCCAAAGGGTAAAGGCGAGAATAACCTAACCTTACGAGCCATGGCAAAAGGAGGGGACAATGGTTGATTCAACAAGCTGGGATACTGGCGAAAAGCTGGTCGCCGATACCAGCCAGTGGAAGGATAAGTTTGAATGGGTTGAAGAACTCCAGGCCAGTCCAGACGGAGAGAAGGTTGCCGCTGTCGTCAAGACAGGAGAAGGCGAATTTAACGTGTGTGTAAACGGGGATGTCTGGGAAAACCCTTTTGACAAAATCTGGTATCTGCGGTTCGGGCCTGACGGTCGGCTCGTATGCATTGTCTCAACAGAAATGGAATGGACCGTTGCTGTGGACGGCCAGGCATGGGAAAACACCTTCGGATATGTATGGAATATGCGGTTCAGTCCGGACGGTAAGAATATCGCCGTAGCCATTCAGCAGGACATGCAATACGGAGCGGCTGTTAATGGAGAACCCTGGGAAACCTTGTATGCCAACATGACAAACTTTACGATGAGTGCTGACGGCCTGCATACGGCGGGTGCGGTACAATCGGTAGCGTTCGGGCAGGCTGAAGTCTTCAAGTTTAAGGAAGGCTGCTATACGGCGGCAACAGACGGCAAGGCCTGGGGCAATAACTTTGTCAATGTTTGGAACATGGCCTTTAACTCTGACGGGACAAAGCTCGCAGCCGAAGTGCGAACAACCCCTTATGATTATACAATTGCAGTTGACGGTGTTCCGTGGGGGGAGAAATTCGGCTGCGTTTGGGAGCCCATATTTAATCCCAAGACAGGAGGCGTCGTTGCCCCGGTGAGGGTCGCTGGAAAGTGGGCCATGGCAGAAAACGGCAGGATTATCTGGGATCGCGGTTTTGTCCAGTGCTGGCATCAGATGTTCAGCCCCGATGCCTCAAAGCTGGCTGCCATTGTCGCGCCCAAATACGGCAGGTGGACGATAGCTATCGATGGCCAGCCATGGGGAACAACATTTGCCGATATGGTTGCGG
>JABXJW010000467.1 GCA_013375395.1 Desulfobacterales bacterium | reverse complement strand
GCCCGGAAAACCTAGAGGTCCTTCAGGGCCTTTAGGTATTTCAGTAGGGCCTCGAGGTTCTCCAATAGGACTTTTAGGTTCTGTATTGGGCATCCCACTAGTAGGAGGCGCAATTACTTCGATATAAAACGGTTGATCTGTAGAAAATGATAACTTAGTATTCTCTATTAACTCACCCTCTTCTGCCTTTTGGGATATTTCTTGTACCTCCTTAAACATCTCTTGGGCTTGTGCATATTCCGGAGTAAAGTTGCCACACATTCCGTTTTAAAGCTGCCACCTATTCCGGGCCAAAGTTGCCACCCATTCCGGGAATAAACTGCCACTTTTTGGGCATTTCCCGGAATCTCTAAAACATCCAAAATCATTCAAATCCCTCAAGAATTAAAGTAGTATCTGCCTTTGAACAATAGAACTCAAAGGAGATGCTATGGCAAGAAAAAGGATTACCATGAAGAAAATTAGAGATGTGATACGACTCAAATCGACAACAGAGCTTAGTGAACGGCAGATCGCTGGAGCGCTGAGTATTTCTCGCCCTGTGGTGGAGAAGTATTGGAGTTGTTTTCAGGCCAGTGGGCTTGTCTTTGAACAGATTGCAGAGATGGCCGATAGCGAGCTGTTACGGATGGTGGAGAAGCCAAGAATCGAGAAGAGTGCTAAATATCGACAGCTGGCCCAATACTTCCCCCATATCGTTATGGAGCTTAAGCGGAAAGGGGTGACCCTTCAGCTTTTGTGGCAAGAGTATAAGCAGAAGCATCCGGAGGGCTTGCAGTACTCCCAGTTCTGTTATCACTTCCAGAGCTGGAAAAATGGCTCTGAGGTGAGGATGCATATCAAGCACAAAGCAGGGGACAAAATGTTTGTAGACTATACCGGACAGAAGTGGCCGATCATAGACCCCAAGAGCGGCAAAGAGACACAGGTAGAGGTATTTGTGGCCATTTTGGGGGCCAGTGGATTGACCTATGCAGAGGGTTCTGTCAGCCAGGAAAAAGAGGAGTGGATACGCTCGAATGAGCGGGCTCTGTGGTATTTTGGAGGTGTTACGGCTGCAATTGTCCCTGATAATTTGAGGTCAGCCGTCAGCCACGCCGACCGCTATGAGCCGGGGATCAACCCGACATTCGATGACTTTGCCGAGTACTACGGCACCGTGATCCTTCCCGCCCGGGTCCGGGAGGCCAGGGATAAAGCGTTGGCAGAGAACGCAGTCAGACTGGTCTATCAACGCATCTATGCCCCCTTGAGAAATAGGACCTTTTACTCACTGGAGGAGCTAAACGAGGCGATCTGGAGCCTTCTGGAGGAACATAACAACAAAGACTTTCAACGCCTTAAGATCAGCCGTAGAGAGCTCTTCGAGCGGACCGAACGAGGAGCCCTTAAGTCTCTGCCGGCCGTAAGGTATCCGATGAAGAGAACTAAGTGGGTGACAGTCCAGTTCAACTACCATGTGGAGCTGCGGGAAGACCTGCATTACTACAGTGTGCCCTACTATCTGTATAAGAAAGAGCCAAA
>JABXJW010000466.1 GCA_013375395.1 Desulfobacterales bacterium | reverse complement strand
GACGTGGTGCTCATTGACACCGCCTACGACGGCGACATCTTCAACATCGCCCTGTCAGACGTGCCAGAGAGGAAGAACGACCTGGTCAGCGGTCACTACGAATTGCCCGCGCCGGATGGCCCCTCCACTGTTGCCGTTAAGATCATTGATATGCTGGGGGAAGAGGTGTTGGTCACTGAGAAGGTCTAAGCGTGTAACAGATGGGGGATTTGAATGCTTGAATTTGTGTGGAACAGTGAGGAGAGAACACTGGCCAGTGTTCTCAAAACCTGTATCGCTCAGGCCAACAAGATTGACATAGCCGTCGCGTTTTTGAATTCTAAGGGCCTGTCCTGCCTTGAGGGAGAACTTCAAGCGGCGTTAGACCGAGGATGTGTTATGCGTTTCTTCGTAGGCACGGATTTTTACCTAACCGATCCCAAAGCACTCAGGCATTTGGAGCAAACCTTTAAGCAGCAGGGGAAAAGCAAATTATTCTTGGTTGGTCAGAGTACCAAAAACACGTTTCATCCTAAGATCTATGCATTCGAAGGAGATGACGCGATCACCGTCATCGTTGGTTCAGCCAACTTAACCCGGGGAGGGCTAAGTGACAATCGAGAAGCCTGCTGTATCTTGTCTGCTCCCCTAGTAAGCGAGTTGCACGAGAGAGTAAATTTGTTGCTTTCCGAGTACGAGAGCGCTGCGGATGTAGAAGAAGCCACAGTTTGGGAGATCGAGCGATACGCTGCGGCGTACCGTGCATTCCACAAGCATATCAAACGTGCGAGGGAAAAGGTCGATAAAGAGATCCCAAAGATGGACGAGGGTAAGCTTCAGACTTGGTTAGACATGTATCGGAACGATAAGAGTGAGCAGGACAACTATCGTGTCAGGAAAGATAACTACCAGGTTGCACGTGAGTTACTAGATCAACTAGCCAGCGGTAACGTTGCAGATGAAATGCAATTTAGGGCCATTTGGGAAAGACTGATAGGAAGTCAGGGCCTTTGGTATTCGGACTATATTTATCGCAGGGGCTATGAAGCAGTACGGAGTTTCGACAAGGTCTGTCAGTTGGTTAAGGCTATCCGAGACCACGAGGATACGCCTCCAAGACGGTTATTTGAACTTGGCGATCAGTATGCATCGCAAATAACTGGCCTAGGCCCCAATGCCTTGACTGAAATGCTGAATACTTACTATCCACGCAAATGTGCCGTGCTCAACAAAAACCCGCTGACTGCATTGAGCTATTTCGGTTTAAGTGATTTCCCAGAACAAAGTGCTTTCAAAGGGAAAGATTACGAGCGTTTCAATAGGGTGATTACTCATATCAAGAACCGGTGTGGCTTTGAGTCTATGGGACAGGCGGATCACTTCTTGAGCTTCGTATACTGGAAGGTGAAGCCCAGAGAGACAGGCTAGGGTCATTGCCATAGCGGACGATGATAGACGTCGTAACGATTGGCACCGCCTATGACAGCATTATCTTCGACATTGTCCTCTCCGACGTCCCCAAGCGCAAGAACAACGCGGTCTGGTCAG
>JABXJW010000465.1 GCA_013375395.1 Desulfobacterales bacterium | reverse complement strand
AAGTCTGCCCTTTGGTTCCGGTGGCCTGCTTTTAAACGGTGATTTTGGTCCTGTTTTTGGTCGGCGATTACAATAGCTGACCCATCCTTTCCACGTTGCGAAGATAAGGAGTAGAGAACAAAGAAGTACAATGAAAAGATAAATCGCCTCACAACGAATCTTAGATAACGCTTGAGGAGGGTAACGGGTAGTCCACTCATAGGCCTTTCTGCCATCTGTCGGATCGCTGCTAACCACAAAGTTGCTCCTTGCTTATTATTCTCAAGGGCTCAGGCAACTGAACCGGCAAGTACAATTCGTGTCTGCATAGAGGTATCAAGGTGAGGAAAGTGCCTATAATCAGCCGCTTCAACCCCTCCTCTCCTCTCCGCTATGAGACGGCGAAAGAATTGGGATAATGGATGTTCTAGAACATGGAGATACCCTACAGAATCTTGCCATACTTTTTTGGCATTTAATTCGGTGTAAAACAGATATTCTTTCGTTCCTGACCTGGAAGCTATTTCGGAAGCATGACATTGAACCCATTGCAACCCAGAGCTTTGAAGGTCTGGAAACAATGATTCACCAAAAGGTACGAGATGAAGATGTGCATGATCAGTTCCACATCCAGTTATGGAGCCTTCTTTATTGGCACCGTGCTCAAATGCAATCAAAGGACCATACTTATTAAAAAAACGATGAAGCACAGAACTCAAAAAATCAGCGAACACAGAATTCGAGTAATTGTTCCTCATTGAAAGCTGGTGTGCTTTTGGGATGATGAGCGACCACCCCTCAACCAAAGCACCAATGGACGCTACCGCAACGAACCCATCATTGCTTGCGAAAGGCTCATCTACTCCGGCGTACTGATATTGGCCGCTAACTATGCCACAAAACCGACAAGTTCCGGAAATTTTCATTCTTGAACGCTCCTTAAGCACGAGGTTAAATGGCCTTGTAATTTTGTTATTATCTATATTAAGGCCGCCTGACTGTCAAATGGTATCGTGCAATAATATTAAATCCACATGGATAGTAAAATGGGGTCGAGCCAAGCTATCATCTTGAAATATCAGAATTAATATTCCAGGGATAGCTGTTTTGCTATGGGGCAAATGGGGGGGCAAATGGGGTCAGGCCAAGCTATCATCTTGAAATATCTGGATTAATGTTCCAAAAATGGCTGTTTTCAGCATCAATATCGGCATTTTTGGTATCAAAAATGCCGTTTTGCTCTCGCCATGTGCGTCTACTAAAACCGCTCCCTTTTGACCCCAAAAATGCCATTATAGAAGCCTATTGCCTATTGGGGCTGTGAAATATTGACATTTGTCCTTCCAGCGCCCTGATTGCTTTCCCTGGTTGCTTTTTCACCTATTTGTCAAATATATCACCTAAAGTGATCGGTTCCAGGTTCAGGGTTCCAGGTTCAAAGGTTATAGTCTACTTTATAGCGGTTCAGGGTTCACGGTTCAGGGTTGACAACCTTTGAACCTATGAACTTTGAACGGTGAACTTTCTTTATTGACGCGTCATCCTTTTGC
>JABXJW010000107.1 GCA_013375395.1 Desulfobacterales bacterium | reverse complement strand
ATGGTAAGGAAGTATTTGTTCCCTATGAAATGGAGGATGATTGATGAAGATCGTAAACGTCTATAGGTGTATCTACTGTAATCATAAGCTCAAGGTGCGGGGCCGGTTTTATCGTTCACCGTGTCCGAAGTGTAACGGTCCTATGGAGATTGACCGCCGGTATGGAGTGGGGAGAGGCGGGGTAATCATTCCCGTGCCGCTGCTTGAGGAGAGGAGGTAATAAATAATGAAGCCCAAATTTTTAAGGGTTACTACTTATCGTTTGCAAGAGGATTTGCGCCGTGATTTTGCCAAGCTCATCGAGCAGTGCGCTTGCTTTGAGTGCGCGAAGTGGGGCGAGTGTGTTCCTAAAAACTGCGTACCGGACCTGTATGCTTTTCTGTATCCCCGCGGTGGGTTTCCTAAAATCTCGCGTATTGCTCAGTTGAGGCGTGAGATTAAGAAAAACTGGCGCAAACCACTTAATAAGAGAAGGGAGGTGATGGCTCGTGGTAAAAAAGCGGGATCAGCCGCCGGTTAAAGAGTGGCTGAAATGTCCGGCCTGTGACCGGAGAAACTTCTTATTTAGCCGTAAGGCTCATTGTTATGGGTGTCGAATATGCGGCGCGCTGTTCGATGCCAATTTTGACAAGCGTGAGACACGGCTACTAACAAGGGGGTCTAAGTGATGAGTAACTATGAAGAGATGTATAAGGAGTATGAGAAGGCCGGAGGAGTCGAGACATTGACGCCTCAATTTGTGGAGTTCAAAAAGGAGGGCCAGTCTGTGTTGGGCGCTTATATTTCGTCTGCCGACATTCAGGGCAAAATCGGTGAGGGAACATACAAGCAGTATGTGTTTAATACCGATAAGGGCCTGGTCAAGTTTGCTATGGGGAACGCGACAGATCGTGAGGTGTTTCCCCAGCTGATTGTGGGGGATATTTACCATGTTGTGTTTCAGGGCCAAGAGGATATTGGAGGCGGCAAGAGAGTCAATAAATTCAAGGTAGAGCATCTTGTCCCGAAGGCGGCTCCTGGCAAGTCTGAGGTAGAGAAAGCGCCGTTTTAAGCGGGGGCCTTCGAGGGGAGCAGGGAATAATTGACAAAAGGGCCATGCAGAGCCGCCTTGCTTCCCTCATTTTTTTCTTGAAAAACTGATGGAGGTGTGGTATGGTAGGACATAGATCAACACGAAACAAGATGCGTTTTCAGATGGAGAAGGTCATAAACAATATCGACCGCATCTTTGGTCACCTTCAATACCTCGATGAGCTAGCTGGGGGAGCAAGCCCGTTTATCAACGAGCAGCTTCCCCTTTTAACTGCGGCCTTCGAGGAGATGAAGAAAGGCTGTAAGAAGTTTAGGGAGAGCTTATGATTAAAAGAATTGGTATGATAGCGCTTCTCAAGGTTTTGGGAACGATAGCAAGGCCGCCTTACTATTTTGCTCTCTGGATAAATCAATATGAGTGGATACTCCATGCTAAACTTAATGGATGGAGAAAAGGAGAACGAAATGCCAGTCGACGACCAAATACTAAAAGACTTTGACAAGCACATTACGAGGGTTGAAGAGCTGTCAACGTGGCTTGACAAGCTCTACTATGATCCTGAGTTTTCAACAATCTTCAACCGGCCCGTGCTTTCTACTCTCATTACGGGCTGTGATTTTCTCACCGAGAACCTTGAAACACTCAAGAAAAAGTACATAGCGCGCCGTAAGGGGTAGTTAAATGGTCGTTGGGCCAGCTCGTGCTATATTCCGTACGGCGATCCCTGACTTTCTGAGGCGGGGGTTTAGCGTTAATGCCATGATCCGTGAGGCTAGGGCCTGGGGTGTCTCTTACCGGCGTACTGAGATGTTGGGTGATGTGCGTGAGTTTCAGGGATACTTTGTTAATGAGTCCAGGGTTCGTACTCTTGATAGAGATGTCATTCCCTCTTCCTGGTATATGCAGGAAACCGATTTAAGAAGGATAAGGCGTTATAGGGTACATGGGAATATAACCTATCGTAATCCGCTTACCGGTGAAGAGTGGACCAAACCCATGTCGTTGTATGACGATACTCTAAAAACTCTGAATGAGTGGGAAGAAGACTATAAGGATGACGTCAAGGAGCGAATGGAGTTTTACGAGATTGAGGTTGTAGGCATAGATTTTAGAGCGATCCAGCACAACCGCGGATTTGAGTATTGATTGAGCAAACACCCCAAAGGCTACTGCGCAAAAACCACTCGGCGTCAATGCCCCGGCGCATGATCTACCTCGACACCGAGACGAAGAAGATCACGGAATGCGGCATCGAGAAGCACCGCATGAATGTTGCCTGGACCTGTTACGTCGAGCGTCGTGGTGGGGATCGCAGCGATACCGAGATATGGAAGTTTTGGGAAGGGACCTACCCCTTCTGTGAGTACCTGGATTCCCTCGCCAAGCAAAAGACCGCCCTGTGGGTGTTCGGCCACAACGTGTTCTTTGACTTCCAAGCCTCGGATTTTTTCTATTACTTCACTAAGTGGGGGTGGCTGCTTGATTTCGTCTTTGAGAAGGGTAAGATCTATATTCTTGTCATTCACAAGGACCGCCGGACAATTCGGTGCGTGTCGACCACCAACTACTTTGATACTTCCCTTAAAGAGCTTGGGAAGGTAGTTGGCCTTGAAAAGCTTGACGTTGACTTTGAAACTTCGTCCAGGGAAGAGCTTATCACGTACTGCCGTCGTGATGTCGAGATCATCAAGCTTGCAATGGAGCGCTACTATGAATTTATAAAAATCTATGACCTGGGCCGCTTCTCCCTGACCCGCGCCTCTCAAGCCTTCAACGCTTACCGTCACCGGTTCATGGACACCAAAATCTATATTCATACAAACGAGCGTGCTGTTGAGCTTGAGAGAAAAGCCTATATGGGAGGCCGTGTTGAGTGCTTCCGGTTCGGCGAGCAGGGTGGGGGACCTTTCGTATCGTTAGACATCAACTCCATGTTCCCCTACATTATGAAAAACGTCCCTCTTCCCGTAAGGCTTGTTGATTACCGGAAAAACCCGCCTCTTGATATTGTAACCGACGGCCTTAAAAAATACCTCATGATAGCTCACGTGTCCCTCGATACCGGCACGCCGCTCTATGCGGTATACCGGTCCGGAAAGGTGGTCTTTCCTACCGGACGATTTAAAGCGTATGTTTGCACGCCTCTTTTAACCGAGGCCATGTCGGGGGGTCATCTCGTTGACATTCACGAGCTGTCAGCCTACGAGCCGGGGTCGCTTTTCGGTTCGTACGTTGATTTTTTCTATGCGCTCAAAACAAGGTACAAGCAGGAGGCAAACCCGATCTATGAGCGCATGGCAAAGATTTTCCTCAACTCCCTGTATGGAAAGTTTGCCCAGTGGAAGCCGAAAGTAGAGGAGAAAGAAGATTTGACCTGTGACGGTTATTGGAGAGTTGAATCGATCGATCTCGTGACCGGTGATAATGAGATCGAGTACAAGCTTTTCAACAAGATCATCAGGCTGAGCGGTCGCGAGGTAGGTAAAAACTCGCTTGTCGCGATCGCGGCCCATATCACCGAGTGGGCGCGGTTCATCCTGTGGTCGATCATTGAGGAGATAGGTATTGATAAGGTGCTTTACTGCGACACGGATTCAATCAAAATGCCGAATCGGTATATACCTTTTGTGAAATATCCGATCGATCCTTATAGGCTCGGTGCTTTGAGGGTTGAGAGCGAGTTCGAGTATTTTAACATTTGCGGGGCAAAGAGCTACATCACGGAGCACGAGCGGCGGTTAAAAGGCGTGCCATTGAAGGCCGAGGAAGTGGACGAGTGGGTTTTTCAGTATTCTCACTTCCCGAGGCAGGCAACACACATGAGGGACCGGATATTGCGCTACCATAAGGTTGAGAAAATGCTCAAGGTGTCTCGTCCCGGGTATGACAAGGGCGAGTTGATGCTGGATGGGAGCGTCAGGCCGTATGCGTTCAGCGAGTTTTGATTATATATGGAGAAAATAACAGCTCTCAAGGCCCGGATTCACACTACAACAATGGAGACTTATGAGCGCTCTTTTACTATCTCCTCACCGGTCTTTTTCGCCGCCTCCTGTACCCGTTTCATTCTTTCTTGACCGGCGGGCATCGGCTTCTGTGTTTTCTGAAACTGCTCGGTAAGCTTTTTAATCATTTCCTTGAATGTTGGCATAAATCCTCCTTATTCGCTACCCTCCCTACCACCCACTAATAAACTTACCGTCCGGTCCTATATGGTAACCGTTGGGTATCAATTCACACCACCTCCTTTCAACTCTTCTTCCTCACAAGCTCTAAGTACCAACCGATATAGCCCCAGCCGTAACCGAGTTTTTGCATCTCGAATTTCCATTGATCCTCGTTGATGATCCTGGCTCTCAGCATCTTGTCGAGGTCCGTCTTTGAGGGAAGCTTCCGGGCCGTAAATTTCTTGATCTTCCACTTGTCGATAAGGACGTTAATTTTTATCCCTGGAAGGTTCATCTGTGTGAGTTGAGAGCGCGCGTCATGCTCCTCTATGAGATTGAGTTGAAACCGGTCACGGATATTATCGACCATGTCGTCCTGGTACTCTTTTTGCTCTTTGTAGTCCTCAAGCAACAGGAAAAACTCGGCCTGCTCCGCGTTGTAGTCCGTTTGCATAATAAGCTCTTTTGTATCTTCCCGGGTAATGAGCTTGTCACGGTAAGCGGTGAGCACCTGGCCCCGTGTCAGTTCTTTTTCGGCTCCACGATTGTACTTGATAGTGAAGTCTGCCATTTTCAGCGCGTGTTCTTCGTCATACCCCAAATCTTCGTATGCTTTGATAAGCTCGGCATCGTCCAAAACCCCCATGTCGTGCATACGGCGAACATCGACCCTGGTATATGGCATGTAGGCAATCTTTGTGAGCTTGTCGCGCCAGTAAGGTGGTATCTCAACGGTTCTGAAAAGTATGTCAAGCTCCTCTAAGCCGATAACTCCACGGTGGAGCATTTCAAATCCCTGCCCGATTGAAGGCTGGTCCCAATGAGCATACCAATATTTCAAGGCCCACTCCTCGGATATGCCCTGTTTCTTTAGCCATTCTACCTGTTCATGAGGAAATTCGTCGCCGAGTCCCATCATTCGTATGGCGTCAGGCTCGAAAGCCTCCTTTGCCACCAGGTGAAAGAGGTCTGCGGGCCCTGGTATAATGGGCCATGACTGAATAATTTCCTTGGTGCGGGTGTCAGTGTATCCCAACTCCCTCATTCTCATATACATCTGGTCGTCTGAAAGCACACCCCTGAGCCAGAGGATTCTAACGGTGTTCTCATCATAAATCCGGTACATGGAGATAAAGAGCAGATCAATATCGGCATCGGACAGGCCGTTGCGTTTTAAAGCGTCCCTCACCTCTCCGGTCTTTTCAGGAGCGACAAAAGCGGTCATCATCACCTCTCGAAAAGGCGCTGGTTCAGGAGAGTGAATCTTGTTGAGCTCCTGGCGTAAAGTGCCGAGCAGGGCGCCGGATTTTGTTGAAAGGTATCCTCCGACAAGGATTAAAGCGGCAAAAGAAGTGAGGAAAAGATTGGCAGGCCAGGGCAAACCTTTGACCCGCTCAAGAGATGCAAGGTCGTCCCTGTCTATGACCTCAAGGGAGATCATGTAATCAAAGACCCACGTGATGCTGGTCTTTGTGTGCTCGTTAGCGATCCCGTAAAACTCAAGAAAGATGATCTTTGCCGCGTTGGGAAGCACCTCAGTAAACCCTGCCCATACCGAGCTAAAAGCGGCGGTAAAAAACCCGCTGACCTCGTCCCACAATCTACCGATCAGCCAGGGACGGTCCTCTTCTTTCCGCTCCTCTGCCAAGGTGTCCGCCCTGCCCCGATCATAAGCTTTTTGTAGCTCTTCCTCGGTAGGTCTTACCATCAATAATCCCCCACAAACCAGGTCTTTCGAGGCTCAACCGGCGCTCCTGCCGGTCTTGCCGGTACTTCAACCTCCTCGATCTCATAGGGCGGGGGCGGGTACTCTTTCTTCAATGCCTCTATTACCTTCAAAAATCCCTCGTGTTCCGGTGCGGCAACCCCCCGCCATGTATCGACATCTCGACGGTATCCTCTTGTTGCAATCTCACCGATCCGGCGCTCCTGCTTCAATCGCTCATCGAGGGGGAGATCGTCAATCGTACCAAGCAGGTCCCCTGGTCTTTTGAGCTTATCAATAACGTCCTTCATATCTCCCTGCATACGCTCCGACGAGTCTTTTAACGACTTGACAATCCGGTCCGCTTTCAGCATTGTGGGCCTGTAAATATCATAGATAAACGAATCGACATACTTGGTAACCGCCGCTACCCGTGGAGCGATCTCTTCTCTTATCTGTTCCGGCATTAACGTTACCAGGTTGTTCACCCTGTCCCTTACATCAACAACCATTGCCGCCGATTTCTTGAATCCCTCAACCGCCTCATCCAGACCAACGTAAACGGCCCTTACAGCTTCTGTCTGAACGTTTGTCGCGTCCCTGACGATCCACCGGTCAACGTCATAGAATACCTCTGCCGGATTCCGCTCGTATGTCTCGATCTTATCCTGAAATTTTTGCAAGAATCCATCAAATGTTGACAGCCAGGTGATCTCCCCGATGTCGTAAGGACGGCCCAAAAGAGAAGATGCAGACAGCACGAGGCCCCGCGCTTCCCTGAAACAGAGGTTAAGAAATTGACTGCCCAGGCCGAGCTTTTGAGACACCGCTGATATTCGCTCGGTCACCTTATGAAACATAGCACGATACTCGTCGCTGACAATGTAGGCTATCTCATGTATGGTAAGGAGCGTCTTGAAATGGATTGCTTCGAGAAAGCCCGCAATCCCATCATAAAGCATCGTTGCCCACTCAGCAACAGTGGCATAAATGCCGCTGAGGGATTCGGTAATCGTGGTAACGATGCCCGATGCCCACCCCACCACGGCGCTGTAAGCGGTGCTAAGTGCTGAGGAAATAGCACCGATCACGGTCGATACTATCGAAGCCATTGCGGATGCAATGGCAGCGATAGCTTGAGCCATAAACACCACGGCGGCCCAAATTACCGAGGCAACAGCGGCCGCTGCTGCGGCGATAGCTGACCAGATAGCCGCTGCTATGGCGGCAATCGCTCCCATTAATCCCCAAACTCCACGATAAGCGTTTTTCTCACGTCCTCAGCCCACGTGAGCTTTTCCTCAAGAGGCGTGACATCCATTCCGAGCCTTTTTAGCACTTCGATTGAATCCCGGGCCCATTTGAGGTCACGTTCCTGGCCGGCAAGCCTTGCCTTGGCCTCCGGTGTCAGCTTGATAATGTTGTTGGCTTTTTTCTCCGGCATTTTGTACCCTCCTTCATTGGAACATTCCGGTTAATCGTTTTTGCTTGGCGAAATGAACATCTAATCCAAGATACACACCCATCAAAGCCAGCCCTGCAACGATCATCTCCCATCCCGCTTCAACCTGGCCCTGAAAGACCATGTAGATACCGACGATGACCATTGCGACCCCGACGACGTATTTCAGGTAATCCCACCACATCAGTTATCACCCCCTTTCTTTGCGTGATTTTTGAGGTGGTCGATAAAGTACCCCTCAACCTTCCTGATGTTCTTATAGTTGAGTCCCGAAACCATGAGGTTGACTGCAACCAATATAATTATAACCACCTCGATTGAAACTCTGCTCAATAGTGTGCCGATAAAAACGTCCATCTAGTACTCCGTAAACTCAAACCACCAGAAAAGAGCGCGGACCAAAGTATTGGTAAGTATCGGTGCAACGTGAACGCCCCATCCTGGGGCGAGCCAAATAAACAAAGGATAATGATGATACATGGTATCAGCTAAAGCACGTTCGTATGATAAAACCCCAGCACCTACGATCCCCTCTGCTTGCCCTCTCATATGCAACTGACTATTCAACAACCCTGTATGTCTACAAACAGCCGTGCCAAAATCATTCAAAGCTATCTCCTGACTGGATTCAATATAAACCAAGGCATTATTACCAACTTCAAAACTTACCCGATACAGCAACACACCAACACCTGATCCTATATGATTCCAAAGCTGAACAAGAGAAATTTTTCCGGCTACCTCCGGTGTGACCGCCGTATCACTAAAAGCATTTCCCTCCCTTAATAGCTGTTCAAGTGTTTTCTGCGGCGCGCCATAAAACCAGTCAGGTGCTCCCCTTGGCACTCTCTTCCTCCTCTCCCTCTTGCGCCTCTTCTTCTTCCTCCGGCGGACGAACAACCCACGCAAATGGCCTCTCCTCTCCCCACTCCGCTCTTCCGGCACGCTCTCTCTCAAGCTTCTCGATAATCTCAAGGAAGTATTTATAGGCAAGCGTTGGCATAAAGCGCGCCATGTATACCTCTTTTGAGACTATCCCGAGCCTCACCTGAACGGTATGATTATAGGTATCGTCGAGGTTGTAACCAAAAATGTCAAACTCGAAAGGCTCTGCATCAATGAGGTAGGTCTCGTCAAAACTGATAACCCAGTTGTCGCCGTAAAAATCAACCCCTGGATCATAGGGCCACGCCTGATGCCCGCCGTCAAATATGACGATATGAGTCAGCCCTGCACAACCGCGGGGGAATTGAAACTCGATCTTATAGATAAGCCCCTTTGTGACTTTCAGAATGTGCTTGTAAGGATCACTGGCAGGCGTGTTTTTCGGTATGAGACAGTCTTTTGCGTAAATCATGGCCTCTGCTCCGTGAGCTTAGAGCCTATTCAAATTTTGGACCCCGGACAAGGCGGCAATAGTTTTTAATGGTGGCTTTCACATTATAACCAACGTCTACCCAAAGACCAAACTGTATTACTTGAGCGTTATCAATACCCCAAGAGGTTGAAGAATAATGCCATTCGTTCGGAGTAGATGGAAAAGCATCCGTATCAATGTTGGGAGCACTGCCCTTGTCCCACCATACCAAGGAAAGCATTTCTACCACATTCGGCACTCTCCAATCACCATACCCCCCTACTTTTTGAAAGTTTACCTGAGCCTTGAACCTGAAAATATTCTCAACATCTGCTACTTCTTTCCAGTAAAGCTTTCCGTCACCCTCCGGCCCGATGTCTGCTTGAACCACCTCCTGCATCCACATCAGCCCTGTCCGCTTGTCAAGAACACACTTGTTCGATGTCGCATGGGTCTTGCCGTTGAGAGTAACGTCCACCGTTCCCGAATATTGCCCCGTATCAAGCACGACGTATTTTTTTGACTTCCCCTTCTGATAGTAGCCGTCATCCTTTTCATCACCGTACTGCGTCACCTGCCCTGTCACAAGCATCTGGCAGTCAGGTGGAACGCCGAGCCTTCCCTGTTTGATCTCACCCATCTATCACCTCACCTTCTTAACACACCCCTGAATAAAGGCATGGACCTCGTCACCGCTTGTACAGCCTGTGAGCTTCAACCTGAGATTGAAACCCTCCGGCACGATAAACACTGACCGCGTCCAGTAAATATCGTTCGCCGCTGGCGCATCCTCCTCTTCCCTCTCAAAAAAGTCAGGCCCCCTTCGTATGCCAATGACGAGCCTCGTATAAGCCGTTGTCCGGTTTTCAACGGAAACGTGGGACACCTCAAGCTCGTGGTCATCCCCCACCCGTTCAAAATCTATGTACTCATCGGTAGACCCGATGCTGTGTAAAACTCTTTCGTCGATGTAAGACCCCTCCGTAAGCAATACCGGCATAACTCACCCCCCTGAATGGAAAGAAAAAGGGGCAAGGCCCCTGAAGACCTTGCCTCATTTTTAAGCGTACCGCCTCAACTGCTCCGTTACCACCTCAACACTGTCACCGGCCACCGAGCTTGTACCGCCCTTTATCGACAGCCGGACCTTCTTGACCGCCGTCACGTCCCACCAATCATTCAAATCCTTCTGATCCCCGAACGGGATGCAAACACAGCCGTGAGGGTTCTTTCCCTGAAGGTGAGCGTTAAAAATGGTGGTCCCTGTCTGAGCGATAAACCACAGCCGCCCGCCAATGGGAAGCCCCGAAGCAATAACCCTGTCTTTCGTCTCGCCGTCGCTCACGTGGGAAAAGACATTGCTCGGCGTGCAGTAAAACATGGCACTGGTCGTGCCGACGCTCCCCACGATATGATCGATGCAGTCGCCTCCCATCTCATCAAGAAAAGACCTGAGATTGTGAATGTCCCCATCAATGACGATCTTCTTGTCGTTGTTCTCATCGAGCTTGATCCACTCGATAAGCCCGCGGATTCCAGCACCGGCTTTCAACCCCTTGAGCATGAGCCTCCGAAGCGGGTAATCATTGGGAATAGTCGTGTACTCCCAACCTCCACTCGTCGGCGTATACTCCTTTTCTTGTTTGCTACTAAGAAAGCCCACAGGATCAATCACCTTACCATCAAAGACGTGGCCGTAAACCATCGTGCCAGTAGAGGTACAAGCAGCATCGTAATTTACCCTGTTCCACTTGAGCTTCAGCTGTAAATTGTCGTGCTTTCGGGGATCGAGAGCAAGCTCGGAGTCCCAAAACTTCCGCCCGAACATGAGATGGATATACACGAGCGGCGTGCCCCCGGCCCGTGCATCGATCTCCTGAATGACCGGTTGTGATGCACCAAAAATATTGAGGGCCTGGCCCTGATAGCCCGAACACCCATAGAGAACGTCCGAGCCATCAATCACCTCGATCTTCTCAATATTTTTGACAGGATGCCCTGCCGGTGTATTACTGCCCCCGACAGGTTGATGGACGACGGTGATAGCGCTGATGGGATCATCAATCTCAATACCAATCGGCTCCGTACCCGAAGCGCCGAGGTCGGTGTTTGCTAAAATCTCAGTGTGTCGATAGTTCATACTTTTTCACCTCCCCCTGCGCTTATCCCTTGCGCTCGAATTTGGCCATCCCCCGAATGAAGGTGGTCATACGTGTAATGTTGTCCTCAAGGGTGACATCAGGAAGCTTCTTGATGCCTTCTTTCTGCGTATCGATAAAAGGCAGAAGCTCCCTGGCAAATGCGACCTGTTTATCAGCTGCGGCGTCGATCCCCGCGGCGATCCGGTCAATCCCCTTCTCCACGGTCTTCTTTTTCCACTCATCAACACTTACCCTTTTTAGACCCCGCTCCCATTTTCCACTATCGATAGCCGCGTTGAGGTTGGTCTTCATCTTGGTCTTTTTTGCCGCGGCCTTTGCCGTTGGAGATTCGGTCACCCGCTCAACGCCCCGCCTTATATCCTCAACTGCACCCTTGAGCCTGCGTGCGTGTTTCTCTTGAAACTCCTCTGGTGTGACTCGTGCCATTTTAAAT
>JABXJW010000464.1 GCA_013375395.1 Desulfobacterales bacterium | reverse complement strand
GTCGTTTATCCTGACCGAGTCTGCAATGTCTTTGCCATAGGCTTCAAACCGTATATCAAGCGCTTTCCACCGTGCAGCGAACTCGCCCTTCCAACTCAGTTTCCCCTCGCCACGGCCTATGTCCGCCTCGCCTCTGTGCCCACAACCTTCAATCCACTTGCCCCTGATCTCCAACCCCTCGCAAGCATAAAGAACCTTATCTGTTTCTGGCACGAACTCCAAAGCCTTTGTGGTGTAGATGCGCCCGCATTTCTCGCAAACTGGAAAGAAAGGCAAAACCTCAGTGTAGCGTTCTTGTCCTACTTCTTCCTTAACGATTTCGCCGACCTTCTTAGCGTTCAAAAGTATAGTTCTAATCTCCTCGCGCAACAAACCTTTCTCGTAAACCTCTTTCGCAGACATGTAATTGTATTGGATGCCGCACTTGTCTAAAGCGTCAAGCAGAAGAGAACTCATGTGTCTGCCGTAGCTTTCGTGGCAGCCAAATGGGTCGGGAATGCTGGACACTGGAAAACCCAAATACTTCTCTAATGACTTCGGCAATCCAGCAGGAACCTTCCGCAAACCATCCTTGTCATCACAGAAAGCGACCAATTCAGAGTTAAAACCCATTTCCTTCAAAGCCAGCGTAACCGCGTAGGAACGCGCCGCATCCCCGAGGCTTCCTATGTGGGGAAAGCCAGAAGCGCCAAGACCCATCTCAGTCCTAACCTTATCCAAGCTTCTGCCCAGCTTCCGCTCTCGGTTGATCACTTTCTGGGCCATCTTGTCATACCATGTTCCATGGCCGATGATCTCTGCGCGCATAATCCTTTAGCCTCTGCAACAATGACTGCACGATGGAATAAAAAAACGTTTAGAAAAAAAATGACCCAGCTTACTTTCGCCTTAGAGCAGCCGCTATAGCCAAGGCGCCGAGAACGAACAATATCAGAGCCAACGAGTACAGCGCATTAACCGCGAACAGGTACCAGGCTCCGCCCACGGCTATCAATAGCAAGCCTAAGCCCATGGTGCTGAAGGCGCCGCGCTCGTATTTCTGCGGGTTCGAAGCCCTCATGCCAGCCAAAACCAGTGTCCAGCAGCCTGAAAGCACGAGAACCACTGGAATGATCAGTGTCCAATCAGTAATCACCTGTGCTGCATAGAGCATTATCGATACTACGATGATTATGAGGAAAACGCCTATGGAGAGCGTTTCCCGTCTGCTTTCAGCCATTACAGCACAGCCCTAAGAAATCTTGGTGCCGCATTCAGGACAGAACTTGGATGTTGAAGTAACCGGATGACCGCACTTGGGGCAGTTAATCGTTCCAGCCGATGGAGGCGTAAGCTGCGTTCCGCAGTCAGAGCAAAATTTTGATGTCACCGGGACCTTCGCGTTACATTTTGGACAGATGACGAGTGCAGCTGCTGGTGCTTGCGCTGGACCAGTAGGCGTCATGATCTGCGGTATGAGCACCATGCCAGTTCCTAAGCCTGCACCTGGAGATTTGCCGAGGGATTCAGCAGCGCTTTTCATGGTTTCCATGCGCAAAACCTCTTCAGGCG
>JABXJW010000463.1 GCA_013375395.1 Desulfobacterales bacterium | reverse complement strand
CCGATGCCGTAGGGATAACGACATAGCCGTTATGTATCTCTATTCCTCGTCTTGCTGACATCTTACCTCACCCTCTTGTATTTTCCGATCAGTTGAGCTACCAAGCCGTTTATCGGTATGACGGCCAGGTTGTCTGTTATCTTAACAGACATGGTTGTGTTGGTGAATATGTGGTCAGTTACGACGCTGGGTAGCTTGTACATCGGCTGTTCGTCGGTGTCATCACCGAACACCATAGCATTGTAGGCCCCGTTGATCTTCCAGTAGGGCTCGAACTCCGGAAACTCCTTCTTGTTACGAAGGTCAAATATCCGGGCCTCGTCAGCGTTTATGATTGTCCCGCCCTCAATGCCCAGATGCGTGAGGGTTATCTCCTCATAGTCCTTGACGCTTCGAGAGTAGAGGTCATTCCACTTTCCGTCTGCTAGGGTAGCAGCTGACAGTCTCGCGTATTCAGCAAACAATTGTTCCACGAGAGCTTGACTGACTCCACCGGGGACAGTCGCCAAATTTGAGATACTTTTACCGTAGTACCGAGAGCAATCCTCTTCTTCCAGCAAGTAGATCTTCGCCCTCGCGTAGACGGCGCTCGCATTCGCGCCAGTGGTGTCCATTGTAGCGACTATTTGGATCTTTTGGCCCTCGTTGTACTTGACCGTTAAGTTTCCTCTTTTCAGGGGGTAGTCAAGCAGCCTCATGGGCTGTTTACTCAAACGGTCGCCGTATGGAAGCGCGTTTTCTCCGATGTGGTTGGTCCTGAACTTGATCCCCGTCAGCTTGTTGTCGTATCCGATCTCGGTGTCCAGCATCCTAGAGGTTGCTGGGGCGAGAAAGTCCGGCATCACACCAACAGCGAAAAGCTCAGCCGCATGGCCATCGGGTATAGTATAGTCTATGATTCGACTCGATAGACCTGCTCCGAGAGCTCCTGCGGCTATCGTGCCCCAGAGCTCAACGTACTTAACCGTTCTATTCCTCGTGCTTCTCGGTGGGCTTGACCCTTTGGGTTCTTTGCCGTCCTTTGTGATTCTACCGCCGCTGCCTCTTCTGGCCCCTTTTCTTTCTCGTCTAGATCTTCCTAAACTCATTTAATACACCGCCAAGGTGAAAAATGATGTTTTAAGCCTCCTTCTTCTTCAGCATGTCGATGATGCCTGCAACCCACTCCGAGGACCATGCCCCGACGCCCTCCAGGAGCACTCCGAATCCGAAGGGAACCAAACGATCATGCAGCCTGTCACCGAAGTACCAGATGAGGCCGCCAGCGATGGCGGCGATTGTCTCATCCCCTAGGTCCTTGGTCTGCTCCGGCAGCCACGATTTGACGACTTCAGAGAGGGCTCCCGCGCCTCCGGATCCGGCCACGACGAGCGCCAGGTCGGTTCCGTCCTCGATGGTGGCTCTGGCTTTTTCAACTATTGCTTCTAACATGTCTCTAGCACTTCCCCACGAACCGCGTTCCCTTGGGCGTGTAGCAGTACTTCATGCCCTTGATCGTGCATCGGCACTCACCAGGCCTCATACTCACGCCTTTGTTTGTAGCCATAGTTCA
>JABXJW010000106.1 GCA_013375395.1 Desulfobacterales bacterium | reverse complement strand
TAAAAAGTTCCAAATTCAAGGCGCGCAAATCCTGAGGAATGAGGCGTACTTATGGTACGCCGCAGTGACGAAGAATGCAGTGCAACGCAGAAGTTGGACTTTTTACGAAGCCGTCACAAATAACCAAAATATAAGGAGGGCACAATGAGCAGCCAGGCATTGAAACCCTTGGTGACTGAACTGCAAGGCTCGGTCGCGGTGGATGACGAGGCAAAGGTGTCAGTTCAAGACGAGAAAAAACTGTGCGGCGCCCCAATAGACATCCTGGCCAACAAGGCGGTCTTTGGCAAAGCCGGAGAGCAGGCTGCTGCCAGGTGGTTGCTGTGGGAGTTGGGCCAGGTGCTGGGGGTTTACCCGGCCTCAATCAACGAATTTTATATGGCCCGTGGGCGTGGCGAAGCACCTCTCAATTTTACGGTGCCGGCCATAAACTTGCGCGCCATGGCCTATGACAGCGCACGCGCTGTCTTCAGGGCCGCACTTGCCCGCAACGTTGGGGCCTTGATCTTTGAGATTGCTCGCTCTGAGATCGGCTACACTGACCAGCGGCCGGCTGAGTACCTCAGTGTAGTGACGGCGGCAGCCATCAAGGAAGGCTATCGAGGCCCTCTGTTTGTTCAGGGGGACCATTTTCAAGTCAGTGCGAAAAAGTTCAAATCCGACCCGGATGCCGAGGTCGGGGCCGTGGCCGACCTTGTAGCAGAGTCCATAAAGGCCGGTTTCTACAATATTGATATCGACACCTCCACTCTGGTGGATCTGAGCTATCCTTCAGTGGACGAGCAACAGCGAAACAACTATGAGGTGTGTGCAAACCTGACAGCCTTCATTCGCAAGCTGGAACCAAAGGGGGTCACCGTATCTGTCGGCGGAGAAATCGGTGAGATTGGTGAAAAGAACAGCGATGAGACCGAACTACGCGCCTTTGTGGACGGTTACAACCGAAGCCTCGCCAAAGGCATGGTCGGCCTTTCCAAGATCAGTATCCAGACCGGCACGGCACACGGCGGTGTGCCCTTGCCTGACGGGACCCTTGCAAAGGTAAAGATCGATTTCAACGTAATCAAGGAATTGTCAGGCATAGCAAGACAGGCTTATGGTATGGCCGGGGCCGTCCAGCACGGGGCATCGACGCTGCCCGACGAGGCCTTCAACCAGTTCGTGCAAAACGAAGCGGCAGAGGTGCATCTGGCCACCGGATTTCAAAATATCGTGTACGACCACGAGCGGTTTCCAACAGAGCTTCGCAACCGCATGTACGATCACATAAAGACGGCGCACGCCAATGAACGCAAGGAAGGTCAGACAGAAGAACAATTCATATATAAGACGCGCAAGAAGGGCCTCGGCCCATTCAAGGCAGAACTCTGGGGCCTGCCGGAGGATGTCAGGGGCCCCATTCGCACGAGCCTGGAAGAAAAATTCGGCTTTCTGTTTGACCAGCTCAACGTGGGAGATACCGCAGATCTTACCGGGCGTTATGCACCGCACGTGGAAATCCACAAGAGTCTTGCCGATTACGGAGCCAATGCAGCTGCGGATGAACATACATCGGAATTGGCGGACTGAAGATGTTTCAGATAGAACTTGGCTCCGCTTCGCTCCGCAATTGGAATAATGGAATGACCGTATAGAAACTTCCTGCGTGATTTGTGGGAAGGCAAGACCATACGCTGATTCGATTGTCGCATGCAATCAGCTTCGGATCGGGCTATCCCAGGCTGTCCTTGAAGATGTGCCATTCCATGAGCATGTCGGCCATGCCGTGGTGGATCGAGCGGGTCTGCGGACTTACGCACCCGAGTCTTTTCATGGCATCTTTTGCCCTTTGTTCAAGCTGCTCTATTTTCTTGTCGGCCTCTGCAATCTCATGGCCAATGTCTGCCCCGCTCTCAAGCGCCCCCTTGAACCGCGCCGGCCAGGTTTTGGCATCTGAAAGCTCTTCCAAGAGCCTGGCCACAATATCATCTGTGGACATCATGATCGTTGGACCCCAACATAGATCGGGTGCATTCTTAGATACCTCGTATCATTTTAGCCTTATGAAAGAAACAGAATGAAACAGGCTGTTGCCCAGTGGGTAGGGACGACTTTATCCCTTGGGTTTAAAAAAATCTTCAAGGTAAATAACCTTCCCATCCTTTTTCACGGGCGCGGCAGGCTGACCTGTGTTCTTGGACTTCATGATCTCTTTGATCACGTTCTGGAGTTCAGGGTTTTCATCTATGAAGTGCTGTATTTGTCTTGCCAATTGCATCCATCCCTTCTCCAGTTCACCTGCGTCTATGTGCACTCCTGTAAGGTCTGCCAATATAGTAACTAGTTGGGCAAGGAGCCGAAGATGTGTGCCCTGAAGGTAAAATGGACAATGCCCCCAGAGGCTGATCCCTTCGATACCCATGCCCTTTGCCTGCTGCAAGATCAAAGAATGAATGGCGCCGGGGCCTTCATATTGTGCTGGAATGACCTCGGATTGATTTAGACGCTCCAAAAGCTCCGGGCTTTGGGATGATTTTTTCATTTGACAGCTGCTTGCCAAATCACTATAGTGCTGATAAGACGCCCAGGCAACAGGACAAGATAGGCAAGCCTCAATTCCACAGCATTGAGGTCACAGGAAGGAGGCCGGTATGTGTAAATGTTGTTCACACGGCAATGGTTCCAAGAAAAACAAACATTATGAGTTCCTCCATGCCCACCCCCACGGCCATGATGCCGTGGAGCATGGCCATGAACACGACCACGCAGATGAACATGATGATTTGGGAGATTACAAGGCAGAGACCGATCGCCATCGCGGTGATGGACCGCACCAACAATAGTAGTCGCTATGTGTGAGGCCAACGCATATCTGATAAAGGACGGCAAGGAAGAGCTCCTTTTAGAAGGGCTCGACACGGTAGAGCCTGACAATGGGAAGCTTCGCCTTACCAGCATATTTGGTGAGCAGAAGTTCATTAAGGGAAGAATCAGCCGTCTTTCACTGGTAGAGCACAAGGTTATCATTGAACAGGCGGAAGAGTAAGAAGCCGGTCGCCTGAAACGATGCATTTGCAAGGTGTTCAATTTTGTCCAAAGTCAAGGACGACTTTGCAGGACGGCGGAATCGAACAACTGTCAAGCTGCCTGCAATGGCGAGAGGCATGGACGCCCCAAGTCAATACGAAAATTTGGCGCTGGCTGCACCTTGCGACCTTTACCTGCGATCAGAACGCCACGTGTAATTTCCATCCTCTGTATCGGAAAATCCCATCCGCTCCCAGAAGCCTCTTGCCGTAGCCCTTACTCTGTCTGCGACAATTTCCCGGGCCTTCTCCTTGAATAGATCCACAACCTCTTTTCCGAAACCGCGCCCTTGAAACTCGGGGAAGATGCTAATGTTCTTGATTACAACCTTGCTATAGATTTTTCTTATCCTGACTTTGCCTACTCGCTGGTTTCCAAGCTCGATATTCACCCAGCAGTAGTTTGAATCTCCTTCCTTTATGTTTTTGGTCCTTATGGTCAAGTTTTCAGACACTGGCCCTCCTCAAGTCACTCAAACCCCTGGCAAAAGGCAAGCACATTTTTGCCCAGATCCTGCAAATAGTAGCCTCCTTCCAGCAATGCAAATCTTCGGCCATTACACAACCTTTCGGAAAACTTTTTAAGCAGCCGCCCTATATTATAAAAATCAAACCTCTTCAGTTTCTTCCCAATATCCTTTTCATAGGCATCAAACCCGGCCGAGGCGGCAATGATGTCAATGCCGTCGAGCTTGCTCAAGTGCTCTTCAATCTCTGCAAGATAGTCATTTGCATCGCACGATACAGGGTTTGATATCCTGATCTCCGGAAATTCGGATAACACATCAATGTTTCCGTCTCCGGTGTGTGCGTCGAAATCCAAGACAAACGCACCTCTTATCTTGCCTTCCGACCTGAGTTTTAGCAGGGCAATCCCAATATTGTTGAAATAGCAGAATCCCCAGCGCGAGTCACGTGAGGCGTGATGCCCCGGTGGACGGATGCACGCGAACGTGGGCTCTCCATCATAAGCAATTTCTGCGGCAAATATGGCGCCGCCTGCCGACAACAGGGCCATGCGAAAGAGATCCTCGTCATCTCTGATGCGCTCCACATGCGCCTCCGTGTGAGCCCTCAGGACATCCTCAATCTTGGCTGCTGCCGGTCTCAGCACGGGGTAATCTCCTTGCTTGGCCAGAAGGTCCATGATGCTTTCCATTCTACCTTCGACAGCCGCGGTATCCGAGGCATAACTTGAATCCTTGTAGCCCTCATGAAAGATGATTCTCATACTAGAAAACCTTGCTTTTTCTCGCGTTGTCAAGCGATCTGAATATCATTTGTTTGGCTCCACTCACTATGGGTTGGCCGTGTCCGGGATAGATCGCCTTGATGTCTCTGCGCGCAATCTTTTCTAAAGCCCCGACAAAGCTCTCCTGGTAAGAACCATCCGTATCGCTGATGATGAGAGATGCGTCGCCCGAGAACAGGGCGCCATCTTCCGGACCATAGAGGCAGATCGAATCACTGGTATGGCCGGGTGTGTGTATGACCTCAAACCACCTGTCTGCCAGCTTCAGGGTCTGTGCATCCTTTAAGATATGGCTCACCCCATTAACTGGATGAAAGGAGTAAACCTCCGGATCAAATTCATCCTTGACCGTTGGCAAGAGGCTCGCATGGTCATAATGCCCGTGTGTCAGAACAACCTTGTCCACCCTTTTCTTGCCCACGCCGGTGTCAAGTCGTTTTATCCTCTCAATGATCGAAGGATCCCTGCCCACGTCTACCAGGGCATTCACGTCATCAACCGCCTTCCAGTCGCCCAGAAGAAAATAGACGTTGGAGGTGTAAATCTTGCTGCCGTTTGTGAGATTTATGATTTTCATATCACTCTCCTACACTTTTTGAAACAGCTGAACGTTTGGGATCACTCGCCTAAAAAGATGGGCTGTTTTCTCAGGCATTTTCTGTGTCTGCTCGGTCACGAAAAAGCCGGCGGCGGCAAGGCACTTGTGAAACATCCTAATAACGTCAATGCGCTCGGACTCTTGCAGGTGAAGCAGCACGTTCTTGCACACGATAAGGCCGAATTTATCCCCGACCGGCCGCAATGAGCGCAGATCGTGTTTTTGAAAAGAGACGCATTGGATGATCTCGTCTGCGATCTTGAAGTGGCCAGGCTTGTTGTTCGGTGAAAAGTGCTTTTTGAAAATATCCCTGGGTATTCTTTTGACAGATTCTTCCGGGTAAATCCCCGCCGCTATGATCTTTCCAAACTCTTGGCTTTCTTCATCAAGATCTGTTGCGCATATCTTGAACCTCTTAAACTCGTAATAGCCAAGGTTCTCTTTGAAGATAATGGCCAGCGAGTAAGGTTCCGGCCCCATCGCGCACCCTGCGTCCCAGACATTTATGTGTCTGTTTTTTCGAAGCTCCGGGATAACGTGGTCCTTGATAGCGTTTAGGGCTGTAAGGTCTCTGAAAAAATATGTGAACGCCATGGCTCCCAATCCTCCCTGTCAATTACGACTATTCTGTACATCGTGGTCCTCCTTTAAGGCCCTCCTGTAGATTTTACATTCTTCAAAATTCCGCAGGCAATAATGCACTGCCTGCCTAACCTTGGAACTCTTCATGTCAAAGCAGTAGCAGTCATCACGAGGATTTGCGACAAAAGGGCACAGCTTTTTCGAGCTGTCTTCATTTCTGTGGTTGTCTTGGTCTTTTGTCTCGTTCATCTGCGTCTTGCCCTAACATCCATCGCGCGATCTAAGATCCACAATTTCCCGGAAAGCTGACTTTAAGGGTTGTTCCTTTGCCCACCTGGCTGCAAACCCGTATGACGCCCCTGTGCTTTTCCACGATACGCTTCACAATGGTCAGGCCAAGGCCTGTGCCGCCTTCTTTTCTCGTGAAATACGGCGTAAAGATCTTATCAATTGATTCTGAGGGGATTCCGCAACCAGCGTCTTCGATATATATCGACACCGAAGATGTATTCTTGTTCGCCGCAGCCCTTACCTTTAATAGCTTTTCATGCCTGCCGTCCATCGAATCGATTGCGTTCAGGATCAAATTCTTGAACAACTGTTCAAGAGCGAATTTATCCCCGAAGAGGCATAATTCATGGCCGCCAAAATCCTTTTCCACTGAAACACCCTTTAGAGCGAGCAGGCCCCGAAACATGTTCAGACACTCATCCAGGAGCCCAATCATGTTCACCTTCTCGATTTTATCATCGGTGGTCTGACCAAGCGTTAGCAGTTGTTTGTTAATCATCCGGATCTTTTTGGTGGCCTCTATGATATCGTTTATGAATTTCTTGACCGCCTCCTCGCTATCTAAGGCCAACATGGCCAGTTCTGCACTCCCCAGGATGGACATCAGAGGATTGTTGATCTGATGAAGAAATTCGGGGATAAGTTCGGAGAGTTGATCGGAGTCGGTATTTTGGATCATACGCATCCTTGCACTTTCAATTTCCCGTATCAGTTGGTCAACAGTGAAGGGCTTTTCCATAAAGCTATCACAGCGGTTGCGCAAGGCTTCTATGACCAAATTCTTTTCTGCGTAGGCTGTCATCATGATGACCGGCAACGAGCCATGGACCTTGCGTATCTTTTTTAACAATTCCAGCCCGTTCATTTTCGGCATAGAATAATCTGTCAAAATCAGATCGACCTTTGTGCCGTTATTAAGGTATTTGAGGGCTTCTTCAGCACTCAATGCCTCTAAAACCTTGTGCCCCTTGCTCTTCAACCCCCTTTTCACGCTTTCGATCTGCACTCTTTCATCATCGACAACCAGTATGTTCATTTTGATCCTTCCCTTTTGAGGCCTCCGATTCCTCCGAACTATAGGCTCTGCGAGTGGGCGCCAGCTTCAAGTCACGACTTCTTTCAACTTTCAACGCGTCGCACCCCGTAACTCGCAACAAGCAACTGCTTTTGTTGCAATGATCAATACGCACCTATCGTGCCAGAGGCGAATACTTGGGAAAGATTAAGGAAAAGACTTGCAATTTTGAAGCATTAGACAAGCAAGCTTTTAACGGCGGGATACGTTTCGAAGGTTTCGTTGTCTATGTTGGCGCCCCAATTTGGCGCACATTGTGGACAAAAGCATGTTAATTTAACAGGTTAGGACTATAATGCCATTTTGGAGCAGGCCATTGTTTACCACCGCAGGATTCTTATTCGGCGATAGTTCGGCGCAAAGCCGCACCTGCGGCCGGCCATCACATATCCCACATCAACCAATACCAGATACACAGAATCGAATACCTAATACCCAGCTTACATTCTGTTCTTGCGTCTGCGTTCCTCATCAGGCAATATCACCCGAAAGGTGCTCCCTTTGCCGGGCTCGCTGTCCACCTCGATGCGCCCCCCCAGGCCCTCGATCAGGTTGTGGCTGACAAACAGGCCCAGACCGGTTCCTTCGCGGGACGGCTTGGTGGAAAAAAACGGATCAAATATCTTCTTGCCGGTTTCCTCATCCATACCGCAGCCGTTGTCACTCACCTCAATAATCAAATGATCCCGCCACGTATTGCCCAACGACACATTCAGTCTTACCCATGAATCGACTTTGTCGCAGCCCTGGACAGCATTAATCAGGAGATTGATCAATACCTGTGCCAGGGCCTCGGGATCAGAGTAGATATTAGGCATATCTTCGGCAACATTTACTTCAAAAGATTTAACCGCCCTTTTTATCTGGCCTTGGCAGATGGCAACCCCATTTTCAATTACCTCCCTAATGTTGACCCAAGACCGCTCTTTTTTGTCTTTCTTCCTGGAAAAGTCCCTCAGTCCGGACACGGTAGCATTGATTCGGCTTGAACCGTGTTCAATGTTGTCTATGATCTTAAAGATATCATCACGAAATTCAGGATAAGACATGCCGAGTATGTCAATACCCGGATGATTCCCGGCATAGTCGTCAAGGATGGGCAACAGTTCCTTGATATAATCTCTCATAATAGGAATATTGAAGGTAATAAAGTTGTTCGGGTTATTGATCTCGTGGGCAATCCCGGATACCAGCAGACCAAGGGAGGCCAGCTTTTCGCTTTGCATGAGTTGTCTTTCCATTAACCTTTCCTCTGTGATGTCGCTTACGCGGATGATCGCACCGCCTGTTCCACTCTCCTGTTCCAACAGAGGATATATGACAACCTTTTCCAGCCGATCAGAATCCTTCAAGCCTTTTCGTTCAAACGCCACAGGCTTGCCGCTTAAGACCGCAGAAGGAATGTTACACCCGTCACACGGAGCAGACCTCCCCATGAATGCCTGGTAACACGGCTTGTCGAGAACATCTTGACCTTCCGCCTGATAGTATTTTGCACCGGCATTGTTCAGCACTCTGACCCTCAAGTCTTTATCCAGCATAAGAAGAAGATCTGAAACTCCGTCAAAAACCGCCTGGAGCATTGCCCTGCTTCCCTGGATTTGTTCTTCTGCACGTTTTCGCTCGACAACTTCTCTTTGTAATTCAGCGGTCCGCTCCTCAACCCGTTCTTCCAGTTCAAGGTTCAGTTTTTCCAGGGCCTCCTCGGCCCGCCTGCGCTCGGTGATGTCGGATATCATTACAAGGTCCTGGATTATTATCTCTTCCTCATTTATTAACGGGGTGGCACGCACCCATCCAATACGTTTTTCTCCACTCCTGGCAATAAAATCGAGTTCATATGAAGGAAGCTCCTCCCCTGCCATCCGCCGGGAGAATTTTTCCTTGACTTTAGCCTTGCTCTCCTCAGGCAAATATGGAAGCTCCAAAATATGCTTTCCAATAACCTCTTTCGGTTTGTAGCCGAGCCAGTCGTATAACCTTTCGTTCACATCCAGGATATTCCCCTTACCGTCTAAGAGCACGATGGCCTCCGGAGAAAGTTCAAATATTTTTCTATACTTTTCCTCGCTATTCCGCAGCGCCTCCTCCGCCCGCCTGCGAGCCAGCCGGTCACCGTGTTTTCGCACAACCTCCGGAATCACTACCGGCAGCAACTCTAAGTACCCCCTGCCGGGATCCTTGACGATATAGTCATAAACACCGGCCTTGAGCGCCCTGACCGCAAGTTGTTCCGACCCGGTCCCGGTCAAAAGCACCAAGGGCAAGGAAATCTTTTTGTCTATAATCTCCCTGCACACGTCCAGGCCGGACATGCCGGGCAGGCCATGGTCAATGACTACCACATCGAAGGACGATGCGTCGGAGTCAAGCCGTTCCAGGGCTTCCTCGGCCCGTACGCACTCCGTGATATCACAGGAGACTTGACTCTTTTGAAAGGCTCTGCCGAAGGCCAGTCTGTCGTGTTCACTGTCTTCAACCAGGAGGATCCGAATCCGTGATGATGTTTTGATTGGGTCCATGATGTTCCTCCGGAAGCTCGACTAATTCCCAGAAAAGGTTGATGGTCCTTACGGCCTCAGAGAAGTTTCCGAATCCGACCGGTTTTACGATGTAGGCGTTGGCTCCCAGATCATAGCTTTTGAATCGATCCTCTTCGGCCCTTGATGTTGTGAGAATGATAACGGGTAGGCGGCGCAGCTTCTCATCCTCTCTGATATGCCTTAAAACGGCAAGGCCGTCCATCTTGGGCATTTTGATGTCAAGCAGCAGGATACCCGGCCGCGGGGCAGCGCCCGGCTCGTTATACTTTCCTTGCCGGCGGAGAAAATCCAGACACTCTTCGCCGTTGTTGACGATATAGAGCGGGTTGGCGATGCCATGCTTCTTCCATGCACGTTTAGTGGCCACAATATCGTGCTCATCGTCTTCAGCCAGTAAGACTGCAAAAGCTTTTTCGCCCATCTTTACCCCTCCTTTTGTGTCTTGGGAAGGACAATAAAGAACGTGCTTCCTTCGCCGGGTTTCGATTCTACACGGACCGAGCCTTGCAATTTACTCGTTGCTTTCTTGATAACGGCAAGCCCGATGCCGCTGCCCTCATACTCCTGACGGGTGTGGAGCCGCTGGAACACGCCGAATATTTGCTCCTGGTAGCGAGGCTCAATCCCGATGCCGTTGTCGCGCACGAACAGTTCATGTCGCCCCTCATCCGCCGGCCGCCAACCGACTTCGATGCGCTTGCGTTCGGAACGGTTGAACTTAATCGCATTGCTAATGAGGTTCTGAAATATCTGCCGGAAAAGAGTCGGCTCAATCTCCATGGCAGGCCAATCATTTGCCGTCACCACCTCGACATCAGGAGGCAAATCAAGAGATGCTATTACTTTCTTGAGAAACACGCCGACGTCGATTGTCTCTGTCGGGCCGCGCTCTCTGCCGACCCGAGACAGCTCCAATAGATCTTCGGCCAATTCTTCACTCTGGCGGACAGCGCGGCAGAGACCATCCAAATACTCTTTCTGTTCGCCTTCGAGGGTCGCTTCGAGGTCTTCGCTCAAATACTCGGCATAGTTATGGATGGCCCGCAGGGGCGCCCTGATGTCGTGGGACACAACGTAACCGTACTCAGAAAGCTCTTTATTAGCCTCTTTCAGGGCGGCAGCCTTTATTTTAAGATTTCCGTGAGCAAGGCGCAATGCCTCCTCGACCCGCTTGCGCTCGGTGATTTCCTGGTTCAAGCTTTCGTTCGTCTCGGCCAGTTCGGCAGTCCGTTCTTTTACTCTAACTTCCAAGTTGTCGTGCGCCTTTTGCAATTGCTCCTCGGCACGCTTGCGCCCGGTGATGTCCTGTCCCTGTGCTATGGTGGCAACAACCGTCGCGTCGTCTTCAGCGTAGAGCGTTGCCGAATTCCAGAGCACGATCCTGGCTGTCCCATCCGCTCTTAGGATAGGAATCTCCACGGCCTCCCACCTTTCTCCCGTGGCCGTGCGTCGGATGTGGGCCATCGCTTCCTCTCGCCTGTCGTCAGGAAAGAGGATATCAAGCCCCGCGCCCAGGACTACGCCGGCATTTTTTTGGGTCAAGCGTTCAAAGGCATGGTTGAACCGGGTGATCTTGAATTCCGGATCCCATACGATGATAGGAGCGTTTGCGTAGTCGATCAGGTTCTCCAGGTAATTGCGCGTTTCTCTTAGTCTCTCCTCAGCCTGCTTTCGCGTTGCTATCTCCTGCCGTAAAGGCAGTGACCAGCGGTAAAAAGCAATGAAAAAGAAAGTACCCGCACCCGTCAAAACAAGCACGGTAAAGCCCATTGTGTATAGGTGATTGCGGTGTGCTTTGCTTGTAAGTCTTTCCACCTCGCTGACCGGGGCGCACACGGCTACGGACCAGACATGGCTTCCGGCACGGACCGGAGTATAGGCGACAAGTTTTTCGACTTTTCCTTTCTCGCCGCGATGCCACCCTGAAATATAAGATCG
>JABXJW010000462.1 GCA_013375395.1 Desulfobacterales bacterium | reverse complement strand
CGTAGAGCAGGATCATCTCGATTTTGAGGCCTCTCCAGGCCGTGAGTTCAGGAGTGTGGGGGAGTAGGAGGGCGTACAGCTCCAGCTGAGATATCTTTCCAGGTTGCGGCCGGATCGCGGACTCCACGATCGTTACCTTATCGTCCTCCAGAATGACGGCGTCGGCCCATCTTCTCCAGCTGCCGACCATGGCGGCTTCTTCGGGGCTCATTTCGGGCCGTGGTACGGCGGGACGTGGGGATCCCAGGCGGACGCGCATCTGCCACCGCTTGTTTTTCTGTGTTTTGGTGAGCCATTCAGCGAGCATCTGCATCTCTCTGGGCTGCCAGCTGCGCTTCTGCTTCGCGGTCAAATTAGAACCTCGACTGTACTGTTCAGGATAATTCTATTTAGAATCTTAAATGTTCTGAGTGCCCATTTCACTGTGATGAAATTATGGCATCAGTTAAAAGGGTGATATCACCCGAAGAATGGAAGAACCGGCAAATTTCGACGCTGAAGGCTGTTGGAAGAACCAATTATCTCGCGGGGATCGCCAGCCCCAAGGCAGACCCCATCGCGAGAGGTATCGCAACTGAAGGGAAGTTCGCGGATGCGATGAGGAAGGCGATCGACGACGAGAGCAGGAAGAAGGGATTAGAGAAGACCGATATGGGAACGTGGTACAAATATGCGCATGACCTCGGCGCCGACAAGCTCGTTGATGGAGTGGTGAAGCGGGAGGCGAAGGTCTCTGCGTTCGTGACGGCGTTTCAGCCTTTGTTAACGAGTCACCTGGCGAAGATCGATGCGCTGGCTGAAGAGACGGATTCGGACCGCGAGACCCGGATGCTCGAGAACCTCCGCGGTTTGAAGGCGTTGAAAGGTAAGGCGTAGAAGGAGGTCTAACAGATAAATTATCGGAAGACCACGATTATTGAGCAAGAGAGCGCCACGGATGCGGGAACCAAGACCCAAAGCATCGACTTGGAAGAGGTGATCAGCCGGCTCCAGGTGAAGTTCAACGCGACAAACTCCACTAACGATCCTACGGCTCACCCAGCGGCTCAGGTGAGCAGGATTGAAATCGTGGACGGCTCAGACATCCTGTATTCACTCTCAGCCAGGCAGATAGAGGCCCTCATGTTCTACAACACCAGGAAGAGCCGAGGAAGGATCCTGGAGTACCGCAACGACAACGAGAATTTCATGGTTCTCGACATGTACATGGGTCGTTACCTATGGGACCCGATTCTGGCCTTGGACCCAAGGAAGTTCAGTAATCCCCAGTTGAAGATCACGCATAACAAAGCTTTGGGAGGCGGTGCGCCTGACGCTGCCACGCTCGAAGTCTTCGCCGACGTCTTCGACGAGAAACCTGTAACGCCAATCGGGTTCATCTCAGCCAGAGAATACTATGCGTGGACCTCTCCCGCGAGTGCTGCGAATGAGTATGTGGACCTGCCTAACGACTACCCAATTAAGAGGATTGGCATAGAGACCTTCAAAGCAGATTATTGGTGGGATAACACCGTCAGCGAGGTTGAACTCGACGAAGAAAATAAGAAAAGATCGGAAGAGC
>JABXJW010000461.1 GCA_013375395.1 Desulfobacterales bacterium | reverse complement strand
TGAAAGTGTGCGTGGTATACCAATCCCATTGAGGAAGGCTTAACCACTCCCCAAATTCCCTCTTTGCTCGTCTCATAAGACCTTCAGGGTTAGTTCGCCACGCCATCTTTCACGCCTATGGCACACCATCACTGAAGCTATGGCACACCATCCTTTTTCGCTTTGTAGAACTTCTGATACACCTCTTTTGCCATAACCTCGAGTTCATCCTCAGTCGGCAGTTTAAGGTCAGGATATGTCCTTTGTGATTCAAGACGATTTAACATCACAATTAACTGCCAGCCACCTAAAGTTATCAACTTCCTCATCTGAAGCTATGGCACACCACCTATTTTTGAGCCAGCTCGCCCATCTTCAAGCCACGGGGCGAGCTTTTGGCTTGACTATTCTGTGAGCTTATGCTCTAATATGACTGTGGCGTAAACCAAAGCCTTTGGGCTATGGCTCGGTCTGCCACTCTTTTCAAGGCTCGTTGCCGAGACGAGCCTTCTTCTTTTCAAGGGGGTGAAGCCCCCCAGCTCCCCCAAGTTTGTCTTGGGGGTTTCTGGGGAAGCTTCCCCAGCATACCCCGCTCACGGCTACCACTTCTGGCGTCCGCTCAAGCTCTATTGTGGTCAACATAACCATTTTAGTTCCTCAGTGCTTTCCTAGATATAAAAAAGCACCATATATTACATAACATATAGCGGTTACTGTTTAGCTTGGAAGATAGAGCCTATCGGTGGCTTTGGCTTTCCCGCTTCATTAAGCACTTCAGAGTGCTTTTCCAAGCTGTTTTCAAAGCACTTCGCCAACCGCTTCTCTAGCTGATTAACCAAGTGCTCCCGAAGTGCTTGAAGCTCACTTTCAAAGTGCTCCCGAAGTGCTTTGAACCTACCCTTCAAGCGTTCTTCTAGTGTTGTCAACTCAGCTTTGAAGCAATCTTCAACAGCCTGCGTCTGAATAGCAGTCTCCAATGCTAATAGACGATTTTCAAGTTGGTCTCCGTCAACGGGGCGTGCTGAAGGATGGCTCAAACGCATATGTCCAGCTAAACCAGCCAAGTTCTTGAATTCCTTATCGCACAATTGACATTTTACCATAGTAACTCCTATATAAGCACTTCTTCACAAAGTTGTCAAGCGGTGCTTCAAGTTGTGGCTGAACCGAATATCGCCGTCAGCTTTGGTGAGATACTTGCCCACATAGAAATTAGCCCCTTTGTTCGGTTCGTATTTCTCCACTCTAGCAAAGCCATAAAGCTCCCAAAAGTCCTTGAAAAGTAGCCTACGCACATCTTCCACGCCACCGATAAGGCTGTGATAGTGCAAAGTCCCCCTGTCCTGATACTCGGTTACTCGGAAGTAAAAGGGGCGTTCCAGCCCCCGGGTCTTTGTCGCTTGGCATAGGGTATTAAGCCACGCTTGCCAATGCCAGTCTGCCTCTCTGGGAGAGACATATTCAGCCCTGAAAGTGTGCGTGGTATACCAATCCCATTCAGGAACACTTAACCACGCCCCAAATTCGTTCCTAGCTCGCCGTATCAGACCTTCTGGGTTAGTCCGCCACGCCATCTTTACTACCTCA